>SYAP01000322.1 GCA_005787565.1 Verrucomicrobiaceae bacterium
AGTGCGGCGCCGCCGCGGGCGTCGCCGTCGAGTTTGGTGAGGACGATTCCGGTGATGCCGACGGCGTTGTCGAAGTGTTGGGCGACGGAGACGGCTTGTTGGCCGGTGGCGGCGTCGGCGACGAGGAGTGTTTCCTTGGGTTTGAGGAAGTCGTGGAGGCGTTTGAGTTCGGCGACGAGGCGTTCGTCGATTTCCTGGCGGCCTGCGGTGTCGAAGAGGAGGACGGTTCCTTGTTGGGATTCGGCCCAGACGAGGGCTTCTTTGGCGACTTTGAGGACGTCGGTTTCGCCGGCTGCGGGGGTGTAGCAGGGGACGTCGATTTGTTTCGCGAGGGTTGCGAGTTGGTCGATGGCGGCGGGGCGGTAGAGGTCGCAGGCGATGAGGAGGGGGCGGCGGCCTTCTTTTTTGAGGCGGCGTGCGAGTTTGGCGGAGGTGGTGGTTTTGCCGGCGCCGTTGAGGCCGCAGATGAGGATTCGGGCGGGGGGATTGAGGTCGAGGGGTGATTGGTCTCCGCCGAGGAGTGCGGTGAGTTCGTCCTGGAAGATTTTGACGATTTGTTCGCCGGGTTTGATGGATTTGAGGACATCGACGCCCATGGATTTTTCCTTCACGCGGGCGATGAAGTCTTTGGCGACGCTGAATTCGACGTCGGCTTCGAGGAGGGCGATGCGAATTTCGCGGAGGGCGTCGGTGATGTTCTTTTCGGAGATGCGGCCTACGCCGCGGAGGTTGCGGAAGGTTTTGTCGAGGCTGTCGGCGAGTGAGGAGAACATGGTGGTGGGGTGTGGGGATGGGGTTGGAAGGGAAGGGGAGTGGCAGGGCTTTTGTGCGGCGCTGTTATTGGCCGTCTGGGAGGTATGCGGCTTCGAGGTCGATGCGGAAGGTCCAGCGGAGAGGTGCGTCCGGGGCTTTGCCATCGGAGTTTTTCCAAGTGATGGAGACTTGGCAGAGGGGTTGGCGGAGGCGGCGGTTGATTTCCCATGCGTATCGGCCGGTGGTGGGGTCGAAGACGGCGGGGACTTCGCCGAGGCCGCCGATTTTCATGGAGAGGGTTTTGGGGTCGAGGTCGGTGACTTTGGAGAGGTCCGCGGAGATGAGGGGCATGCGGGAGTTGATGATGGAGCCGGGTTCCGGGGAGACGGGGTGGGGTGTGGTTTCGGTGAGTCCGGAGATGGTTCCTTCTGGGGTGGAGATGGTTCCGGTTTCGCGGAAGGCGGTGGCGAATTCGAAGATGCGGTCGTAGTTCCCGAGGATCATGTAGCGTGGGATCATGTTGTCGGGGTGGGAGCGTTTGACTTTGCCGGGTTGGACGGTGAAGAGGTGGGTGTATCCGAATTCTTCGGCGAGGGTGAGCATTTCCTCGGTGAAGTAGCCGCCGGGGTAGGCGTAGGTGGTGATGGTTTGTTTGAATTTGGCTTCGAGGAATCGTTTGGATTCGCCCATTTCGATGCGGAGGAAGGCGTCGTAGGCTCGTTCGCTTTTTTTGCGGTGGGATTTGACGGTGGCGGGGTAGGGGTGGCTGACGGAGTGGCTGCCGATGGTGGCGCCGTTCTTGATCATTTCTTGGATCATGGGGGTGGTGAGGGCTTTGCCGCCGCCATCGACGTAGTTTTTGTAGAGGTAGATGGTGTAGGGGTAGCCGAATTCCTTGAGGATGGGGTGGGCATCGGTGTAGGTGGATTTCCAGCCGTCATCGATGGTGATCATGACGGATTTGGCGGGGATTTCCTTTTCGCCGCGTTTCCATGCGAGGAAGTCATCGAGGGAGATGACGGTGAGGCCGAGTTGGCGGAGGATTTCCATTTGTTTGCGGAACTTGGAGGTCCGGATGCGCATGGCGGTCTCGGATTCGGTTTCTGAGAAGTCGTGATAGCCGAGGATGGAGACGCGGATGCCGTCGTCTGTGGCGGTGGATTCCTCGACGGTTGGGGGGGCGGGTGGGGGAGTGATTTCCTGGGCCAGTGAGGAGAGGAGGGTGGCGAGGAGGAGGAAGATGGAGCGGAGCGTCATGGGGCGCGGGACGATACGCTTGTGGGGCGTTTGAGCAAAGCTCAATCCCGGCGGGATCATTCCGTTTCTTCTGGGGCTTTGGGGAGTTTGTCGACTTCCTCGAGGAGGTTGACGATGTCGACACCGCGGACGGCGGATGCGTCGTGGTGGAAGCGGAGGACGGGTGTGGATTTGAGGACGACCCGTTTCATGACCTTGGATTGGATGGCTCCGTGGTCGCGGTTGAGTTTGGTGAGGACGGGTTCCGGGTCACCGCCGAGGATTCCGACCCAGACTTTGCCTTCCTTGAGGTCGTCGGTGATTTCGACTTCGCTGATGGTGACGAGTTTGCCGTGCCATTCGTAGTCGCGTTGGACGACGGAGCTGATTTCCCGGCGGAGCAGTTCGTTGACCTTGTCTAGGCGGCGGGACATTTGGGGGTAGCTGCTGGAATGCTGAAAAGCTGAGATGTTGAAGTGCGATGGGTTTCGATGGAGGAAACCCGGGTGTCCGGCGATTTGTTAGAGTGTTTGCGGGACTTTTTCGAGTTTGTAGCACTCGATGATGTCGCCTTCGACGTATTCGTTGAATTCGCCGAGGCGGATGCCGCATTCGTAGGATTGTTTGACTTCCTCGACCTCTTCCTGGAAGCGGCGGAGGGTGGACATGCGGCCGTCGAATACGGGGATTCCGCCGCGAAGGACGCGTGCGTGGGCTTTGCGGTGGATGCGGCCGTCGGTGACGAAGGATCCTGCGGCGCGGCCGCGGGAGAGTTTGAAGACCTTGCGGACTTCGGCGTGGCCGATGACGGTTTCGCGGCTGAGGGGTTCGAGGAGGCCGAGCATGGCGTCGCGGACCTGATCGATGAGTTCGTAGACGACGGAGAAGAGTTTGACTTCGACGCCGGCGGCTTTGGCGGCTTTGACGGCTTTGGCTTCGACCTTGACGTTGAATCCGAGGATGATGCCGTCCGAGGAATCGGCGTATTGGATATCGGTTTCAGTGACGGGTCCGGCGGCGGCGGTGATGAAGAAGCATTCGACCTTCTTGGATTCGATGGCGAGGATGGCTTTCTTGATGGCCTCGACGGAGCCTTGGACGTCGCACTTGAGGATGATTTTGAGTTGGTTCTTTTCGCCGCCGTCGTTGACGCGGGAGTAGAGGTCCTGAAGGCGGTTGCGATGTTGGGGCTTGAGGCGGATGAGGCGGAGTTCCTCCTGGCGTTCGGCGGAGAGGGTTTTTGCCTCGCGCTCGGATTTCATCTCGGTGAGATGGTCGCCGACGTTGGGGAGTTCCTCGAAGCCGATGACTTCGACGGGCATTCCTGGAGGTGCTGCCTTGACGGCTTCGCCGCGGTCGTTGATGAGGGAGCGGACTTTGCCGGCGAAGGGGCCGCAGATGAAGGCGGTGCCGACTTTGAGGGTTCCGGACTCGACGATGACGGTTGCGGTGGTTCCGCGGCCTGGGACGACGCGAGCTTCGATGACGGAGGCGCGTGCGGTGGATTTGGGGTTGGCCTTGAGTTCGAGGACTTCGGCCTGGAGGATCATCAGGTCGAGGAGGTCATCCATGCCTTTGCCTGTGAGGGCGGAGACTTCGGCGAATTCGGTGTCGCCGCCGAAGTCGGTGGTTTGGAGTCCGTGTTCGGCGAGTTGGGTTTTGACGCGATCGATGTTGGCACTGGGAAGGTCGCACTTGTTGATGGCGACGATGGTGGTTTTCCCGGATTTTTTGGCGTGTTTGATGGCCTCGATGGTTTGAGGCATGACGCCATCGTTGGCGGCGACGACGAGGACGATGATGTCGGTGATGACGGCGCCGCGGGCGCGCATGTCGGAGAAGATGGCGTGGCCGGGGGTGTC
>SYAP01000323.1 GCA_005787565.1 Verrucomicrobiaceae bacterium
CCGACGGAGCCGGCTTCGGTGAGGGTGGTTGCATCGACGATGCAGAAGGGGACATCGAGGACGCGGGCGAGGGTGCGGGCGAGGAGTGTTTTGCCGGAGCCGGTCGGTCCTAACAGGAGGATGTTGGACTTTTCGATTTCGACTTCCTTGAACTCTTCGGAGATCTTGGTTTGGTCCTGGCGGAGGCGTTGGTAGTGGTTGTAGACGGCGACGGAGAGGACTTTTTTGGCGTGTTCCTGGCCGATGACGAACTCATTGAGCTTGTCACGGATGGCGGCGGGTGAGGGGACCTTGAAGCCGGGTTTTTCGGAAGGGGTGCGGCCTTTGGGGGCGGCGGTTCCGAGTTCTTTTTCGAGGATGTTGGTGCATACCTCGATGCATTCGTTGCAGATGTAGACACCGGGGCCGGCGATGAGCTTCTTTACCTCGGAGTGGCTCTTTCCGCAGAAGGAGCACATGGTCAGATTGGAAGCGCGGGCCATGGGTGGAAATAAAGGCTGAGATGCTGGAATGCTGAAAAGCTGAAGCGAACTGGTTACTCGGCGAGTTTTTCCTGAACGGCGTCGGGGAGTTGTTTGCGGGATTCGAGGACTTTGTCGACGAGGCCGTAGGCGACGGATTCCTCGGCGGTCATGTAGTTATCGCGATCGGAGTCGTGTTCGACTTGTTCGACGGTTTTGCCGGTGTGTTTGGCGAGGATTCCGTTGAGGCGTTTTTTGAGGTTGAACATGAATCCGATGGTGCGTTCGACATCGGAAGCGGTTCCGGATGCGCCGCCTGAGACCTGGTGGATCATGACGTGGGAGTTGGGGAGGCAGAAGCGTTTGCCTTTGGTGCCAGCGGTGAGGAGGACGGAGCCCATGGACGCGGCGATGCCGATGCAGTAGGTGTTCACGTCGCAGGTGAGGAACTGCAGGGTGTCGTACATGGCGAGGCCGGCGGTGACGGATCCGCCGGGGGAGTTGATGTAGATGTGGATGTCCTTTTTGGGGTCCTGCATCTGGAGGAACAGCAACTGGGCGATGACGGAGTTTGCGACGTAGTCATCGATGGGTGTTCCGATGAAGATAATGCGGTCCTTGAGGAGGCGGGAGTAGATGTCGAAGGAGCGTTCGCCACGGCCATCGGATTCGATGACGATGGGGACGTAGTAGCTGTTACGCGGGGATGGGGAGCTCATGGAACTGAGGGAAGGGGAGCGGAATTCGGGATGGAAGGGAGTCATGATCAGGCTTCCTCGAGGGGAGCATCGTTTGATTCCTCAACGGTGGCGTGCTCGACCAGGAAGTCAATGGCCTTGCCGATGAGCATGGAGCTGCGGACGCCCTGGAGGCGGCCTTGGCGCTGCATGTCCTTGATGAATTTTTTCGGGGCGACTTTGCGAGATGCGGCGATGCGGGCGAGGTGGTTGACGAGTTCGGCGTCGGTGACCTTGATGTTTTCGGCGCGGGCGATTTCTTGGAGGATGAAGTTGGTGCGGAGGTTTGAGACGGCCTGGTTGCCGGCGGAGGCGAAGATTTCCTCTTGTTGGGATTGGATTTCCTCTTCGGTCATTCCGGATTTCATGCCGCGGTTGACCATGGCGTCGGCCTGGTTCTGGGTTTCCTGGGTGACGAGGTCTTCGGGGAGTTCGAAATCGACGAGAGCGTTGAAGTGGGCGACGATTTGGTTGACCTTCATGTCGTCGATTTTGCGGCGGCGTTCGCCTTCCATGTTTTCGCGGATGATGGTGGTGACTTCATCGAGGGTTTTGCCGGGGGCGAGGCGGGCGATGAGTTCGTCGTTGAGTTCCGGGAGGACGGATTGTTTGAGTTCCTTGACGGAGACTTGGAAGACCATCTCTTTGGAGGCGAGGTCGGCGACGGGGACGTCCTCGGGGAGGGTGAGGGTGATTTCCTTGGAGTCGCCGGGTTTGAGGCCTTCGAGTTGGGCGGAGAAGCCGGGGAGGAAGGATTTTTCGTCGAGTTTGATCCAGAAGCCTTCGCGGCCGGAGAGGTATCCGGCGGATTTGCCGAGGAATTCATCGGTGGGTTTGCCATCGACGGTGGATGAGTAGTCGATGACGGCGAAGTCGCCCATGGCGGTGGGGCGGTCGGTGATGTCGTTGTATTCGGCGAAGCGTTCGCGGAGGTTTTCGAGTTGTGCGGTGACTTCCTCTTCGGGGACGGCGACGGGTGGGACGGTGACCTTGATGCCTTTGTAATCGGGGAGTTGGACTTCCGGGGCGAGGGTGAGGCGGGATTCGAAGGAGATGGCGCCGTTGGGGTGGTCGGTGACGTTTTGCGGGATTCCGAAGTCGAGAACGCTGAGGGTTTCCTGTTTGAGTGCGGCATCGAAGGCTTCGGAGAAGAGGGCTTCGCGGAGCTCTTCGGAGATTTCCTTTTCGAAGCGTTTTTCGATGACGGCGCGAGGAGCTTTGCCGGGGCGGAAGCCTGGGACGCGGGCGCTGCCGGTGTATTTGCGGACGATCTGGTCGCGTTGACCGGTGACCTTTTCGGCTGGGATTTCCACGCGCAGGGTGGCGACGCATTTTGGCTGCTTCTCGACGACGATGTTCATGATGGATGGGCCCGGTTTGTCCCGCCGGGGCGGGGAGGCTAGGTGATGGGGGTGGGACTTGTCAAACGGGGGTGTGAAAAATGCGTTGGGTGGGATGGTTCG
Source organism: Verrucomicrobiaceae bacterium (assembly GCA_005787565.1). Taxonomy (GTDB): domain Bacteria; phylum Verrucomicrobiota; class Verrucomicrobiia; order Verrucomicrobiales; family Akkermansiaceae; genus Luteolibacter. Next base: position 2,662 of record SYAP01000323.1, read on the forward strand.
GGGATGTGAAGGAGTTTCGGGCATTTTGCTTGAGGGTGCGGGGTGGGATCGGGGAGGGTGGTGGGATGAATGCCGGGAAATGGTTGTTGGTTGTGTGGGTGGGGAGTTTGGCCGGGGTGGGGGCGGAGTTGCGGCAGGGGGCGTTCCATACGCCGGAGGAGGCGCGGTTGGAGATGGCGGAGCGGGAGAAGGGGTATGGGACGGTGGAGGAGTGGAAGCGGGCGGCCGGGGAGATCCGGGCGGGGATTTTGGAGGGGGCGGCGCTTTCGCCGCTGCCGGAGAGGATTCCGTTAGATGCGGTGCGGCGGAAGGTGAGGAAGATGGACGGGTATTCGGTGGAGAATGTGGCGTTCGAGTCGGTGGCGGGATTTTTCGTGACGGGGAATTTGTATTTGCCGGAGGGGGGTGGGGATTTTCCGGTGGTATTGTGTCCGCACGGGCATTGGGGAGGGGAGGATTTGAACGAGCATGGGCGGATGCGGGAGGATATGCAGCGGCGATGCGCGGCGTTGGCGTTGATGGGGTGCGGGGTGTTTGCGTGGGATGCGGTGGGGTTTGGTGAGTCGATGAAATTGGGGTGGCGGCATGACTATGATGTGGAGGTGTTGAAGTTGCAGTTGTGGAACGGGATTCGGGCGTTGGATTTCGTGTTGTCGCTGCCGGGTGCGGATGGCGGGCGGGTGGGGGTGACGGGGGCATCGGGTGGGGGGACGCTGACGATGCAGCTGGCGGCGGTGGATGAGAGGGTTGATCTAACAGCTCCATGTGTGATGGTATCGAGTTGGTTTTATGGAGGGTGTGCGTGTGAGAGCGGGATGCCGGTGCATGTGCGGCCGGGGCGGGTGGCGAATGCGGCGGAGATGGCGGCGGTGTTCGCGCCGAAGCCGCAGCTGGTGATTTCGTGTGGGGCGGATTGGACGAAGACGGTGCCGGAGATCGAGTTTCCGTTTTTGCAGCGGAGGTATGATCTGTTAGGTGCGAAGGGGATGGTGGAGAACGCGCATTTTCCGGAGGGTAAGCATGACTATGGTGAGGAGAAGCGGGCGGCGCTGTATCCGTTTGTGGCACGGCATTTCAAGCTGGATGCGGGAGAGGCGGATGAGGAGCGGGTGACGGTGTTGAAGGCGGAGGAGTTATTGGTTTTTGATGAAGGGTATCCGCTGCCTGAGAGAGCGATGAAGGCGAATGCGGTGCCGGTTTTCCGGTGACGACGTGGGTGATTGCAGGGGTTTTGGAAAAGGAGAATTCTAACCACGGATGAACAGGCATGACCATGGATGAAGAGGATGGGATGAATTTGCGTGGCTGGGGGTGGCGCTTTCAATGGCTCTCGAACCCTTGCTTTCTCGTTGATGGAGGGAGCCTGAGGGAGTGAGGGTTTTGGTGGGTTGTGTTGGCGGGTGATTGGTGCAAGATGGGTGGATGAAGGCGCTGGTGTGTTGTTTGGTTTGGGTTGGGGTGGTGGGGTTTGGTCTTGGGCAGGAGGTGGGGGATCCGCGGGTTGAGCGGAATCTATTGGCTTTGAAGGCGATTTCCGAGCCGATCGGGGAGTTGCAGGGTGAGTTGGCGAGGTTGTCGGATGAGCTGGAGGTGGCGGAGACGGAGCAGGGGAAGCTGGATGTGCAGGCGAAGATCAAGGCGGAGCGGGAGAGATTGGAGCAGTTGCGAGAGAATTTCCGCGAGATTGTTGGGGGATCCGAGGCGGCGGGGTATGCCGTGGATGAGGTACAGGGGAATGAGAATTTGCAGGAGCAGATCGGTGAGTTGTTGCAGCCGGTGATCGGAGAGTTGCGGGAGGCGAGTTCGAAGCCGAGGGAGATGGATGCGTTGAGGCGATCGCTGGATGAGTGGACGGAGCGGAAGGCGAAGGCGGATGTGGTGATCGCGAGGATTGAGTTTTTGCTAGAGAAGGCGACCGACGGGGTGGTGCGCGCGGAGTTGGAATCCGCGAGGAAGTTGTGGGGTGGGAGGCAGGCGGAGGCCGGGGGGCAGATCGAGGTGTTGTCGGTGCAGATCGAGGAGCGGGAGCAGAATGCGAAGTCGATTTGGGAGACGTTCTCGAGGTTGTTCAGCGATTTTTTCCGGAGCCGGGGTTTGAATCTGTTGGTGGCGCTGATGGCGGCGGTGGTGGGGTTCATGGTGACGCGGCGGCTTTACCGGTGGGTGTGCCGTTTCAGTCCGATGCATCGGAAGGCGAAGAGCGGGTTGATTAGCCGGTTGTCGGATGTGCTGGCGATGACGTTGTCGGTTGTCATCGCGGTGGTGGCGGTTCTGTTGGTTTTCTATGTGCGGAATGACTGGCTGTTGCTGACGTTGGCGGTGATCCTGCTGATCGGGGCCTTGTGGGGGGCGAGGAACGCGTTGCCGCCGTATTTCAACCAGGTGAGGCTTTTGCTGAATCTGGGGACGGTGAGAGAGGGGGAGCGGGTGGTTTATCTTGGTGTGCCGTGGAAGGTGACGTCGCTGGGTTTTCTAACACGGTTCACGAATCCGAGCTTACAGGGTGGTGAGCTGAAGGTGCCGATCGACCGTGTGATGGGGATGATTTCGCGGGAAGCGGATGTGAAGGAACCGTGGTTTCCGACGGAGCAGGATGATTGGGTGGTGTTGTCCGACGGGAAGGTGGGGAAGGTGGTGAGCCAGTCGCCGGAGCAGGTGGTGTTGGTGTTCTTGGGAGGGAGTCTGAAGACATATCCGGTGGGGGAGTTTCTTGAGGCTTTGCCGGAGAATCTATCGAAGGGGTTCCGGGTTTCGGTGATGTTCGGGATCGATTACCGGCATCAGGCGATTGCGACGGGTGAGGCTCCTGGGATTTTCCAGCAGGCGCTGGAGGTTGGTCTCTATCAGGAGCTGGGAAGGGAGCAGGTGCGATCGATCCAGGTTGAGTTCGCGGGTGCGAGGGCTTCGTCGCTGGAGTTCGAGGTTCTAGCAGATTTTGACGGTTCGGCGGCGTCGAGGTATGGGGCGATTCACCGGCGGATCCAGCGGATCTGTGTTGAGGTTTGCGGGGAGCGGGGCTGGACGATTCCGTTCACGCAGGTTGTGGTGCATCAGTCGGGAGCGGAGCGGTAAGTGTTCGATGAGAGGTGGATCAATCGCCGAGGAAGACGAATTCTTCGGCGACGCGGTTGAGGGATCTGCGAGCGGTGGGCATGGCGTCGGCGAGTGAGCCGAGGAGGTGGCGTGGGGCGTCGTTGGGAGCGTTGGGGCTTTGTGCGGCGCTGCGGAAGGCTTGGCGTGCGAAAGATTCGTAGAATTCGAGCTCGGGTGCGCCGTGGCGTTCGTGGCGGCGCTTGAGGAATGCGGGATAGAGGCCGGAGAGGACGAGGAACTGGTTTCCGGCGGCGATCTGGAGGTGGAAGCGCATGGCCCCTTTGGCGGAGAAGATGATGGCGAGGAAGTCCGCGGCGTGGGTGAAGCCGCTGGCGACGTCCTGAAGGAGATCGCCGGAGGCGGTGGCGATGCGTTTGGCGAGGACGCCAGCGACGTAGTCGGCGACATCGGCATCGGTTAGATCGGCATCGAGGAATGCGTGGCGGACGAGGATGTAGAAGTAGAAGGTGGGTGAGACGCGGAGAGCGGATGGGGAATCGAGGAGGGCGCGGAGGACTTCCTTGAGGTCGAGGATTTCCCGGAGGGCATCGGGGTCGTCCCAGAGTTTTGTTAGATGCTTCCGTTTGTCTCCGGGTGCGAGGACCGCGGCGAGGAAGTCGAAATCCGCGGAGGTGAAGCGGTCCCTGCTTGAAGCGATCCAATGCGCCACCATGGGACCATGATTTAGCAAGGATCGGGCCGGATTGGCCGGAAAATTCATTAACTTATCTGAAAGTGATGGCGTTTGATGCTTGAAAACACGGGAAAAGGTGTGTGGGAACGATCAGCAGTTTCTTCTTGCATCGTGGTGAGCGGGCGAATACGGGGAGCCGCCCCGAAGGGGATCATGACGATGAACAAGACCCGGAAATTCAAGTCCGTGGCCCTGGCAATCGCCGGAGTCATTCTGATGCCAAGCTGTGCGACGCAGAGTCAGGCGAACGCAAGGCCCGCCGAATCCTCACCGGAATCGTGGGAGATCAAATCCGTTCAGCACGGGAAGGCATCCTGGTATTCGATCAAGACAAACCGCGGCACCAAGACGGCGAGTGGGCAGCGTTTGTGCAACCGTGGCGCGACCGCGGCGCACAAGACGTTGCCGATGGGGACGAAGGTGCGTGTGATCAATCTTGCGAACGGGAAGTCCGAAGTGGTGACGATCAATGACCGCGGGCCGTATATTCATGGTCGGGTGATTGATGTGACGATCGGGGTGGCGGAGCGGTTGGGATTTGTTTCACGGGGAGTGATTCCGGTGAAGGTGGAGGTTTTGGCGAAGCCGGAGCCGCAACCGGAGTGAGGTGGGGTCAGGGTGCGCCGATCGACCGGATTTTTTCGAGGAGGCGTTCGGCATCGAGGATGGCGAGGTAGGGGAGCGGGTCGATGTTTTGTTCGATGACGAAGGTGGTGAGTTGGTCGCGGACGGCGTTCCGGAGTTCCTCGGGATTCCAGGGTTTGGCGAGGTAGTGGTTGAGGCCGCCGTGGTTGATGGCGCGGATGGTGTCCTGTTGTCCGGCTTGGCCTGTTAGGAGGATTTTTCTGGAGTGGCGCCATTCGTCGTCGGCGTTGATATTTGTTAGAAAATCGACACCTGATTCGCCGGGGAGGCGGTGGTCGCAGAGGATGAGTCCGAGGGAGTCGCCATCTTTGGCGAGATCGCCGAGGAGCGCGGCGGCATCAGCGGCGTCGCCAGCGGCTTCGATGCGGAAGTGGGATTCGAAGGGGCGGAGGTCGCGGAGGATGGCGTCGCGGACTTCGGATTCGTCTTCGAGGCAGAGGATGGTGATCATGGGTTGGGAGGGGATAGGGGTTGGGATGGGATTTCGACGCGGAAGCGGGTGTGGCCGGGTGATGATTGGAAGGAGAGGAGGCCGGAGTGGTTGGTGACGATCATGCGGCTGATGGGGAGGCCGAGTCCGAGGCCGAATTCGACGCGGTTGTTGCGGGTGGTGAAGCGGTGTTCGAAGAGGCGGTCCTGGATTTTCTCGGGGATGCCGGGGCCGTTGTCGATGATGTCGGCTTCGATCCAGGCATCGGGGCGGAGGCGGGTGGTGATTTCGATGGTTCCGGTGCCGTTGAGTGCCTGGGCGGCGTTGACGAGGAGGTTGATCCAGACCTGTTGGAGTTGGGATGGCCGGGCGGTGATGGTGGGGAGCGGGGCGTAGTGTTTGATGACCTCGATTCCCGTTAGTTTGTTAGATAGGATGACGAGGGCGTCCTCGATGGTTTGATTGAGGTCGACGCCATCGGTGCTTTCGGTGGAGTCGCGGGCGTGGAGTTTGAGGGAGCGGACGAGGTCGGCGATGCGGTGGGAGCAGTTTTCGAGGGTTCGAAGGGATGCGCCGAGTTGGCCGCCGTGTTCGATTTGGCGGAGTTGTTCGTCTTTTCCGAGGGTCGGGTGGATGGAGAGGAGGGATTGGAGGTCGGCGGGACTGCGGATGCCGGCGGCGAAGAGGCGTGATGCGAGGTTTCGATCGCCGTCGAGGAGGGTTGTCAGATTGGATTTGGCTTCGCGTTCCTCGCGGGTTCCGAGGGGTGATCGATTGAGGGCGACGGGGAGTGTGGCGGCGGCGACGTCGAGGTTGGGGCTGCCGGAGAGGATTTTTGTTAGATCCTGATGGATGAACTCGGTGGCGCGTTGGATGGCGGCGACGGGGTTGTTGAGTTCGTGGGCCATGCCGGCGGCGAGGTTTCCGAGGGTTGCCATTTTCTCCGACTGGATGAGTTGGTCCTGTGCCTGTTTGAGGCTTTCGAGTGCGGCTTCGAGGTCATCGCGTTGGCGGGAGAGGCGTTGGTTGAGGGTGCGGACCTTGACGAGGAGTTGGGCGGAGCGGCGGTTTCTGCGGGCCATGGAGCGGACCATGACGGACATGAGGGTGGTGCTGAAATCGACGGATTCCGCCATGCCTTGGAGGATCTGGCTGTTGGTGATGAAGAGAGCCTTGACGGGGGTGCGGGCGCGGCAGCTGAAGAAGGTGGGATGTTTTTCTGATAGAGCCATGAGGCCGATCATGCGGCCGGCGGATTCCGAGTGGAAGATGACGTCTGCGTTGTCGATGGTGCGGAAGAGTTCGACCTGTCCTTCGAGGACGAGCCAGATGCCGTCGGGGTTTCCGCCTTCGCGGACGAGGAGGTCGGGTGGTTGGTAAGATTGGATGGAGGATGTGCCGAAGAGGGAGAGGCTGATTTCGATGAGGCGCGGTTCGAGGGCGTCGTCCATGAGATCGGCGTGAGGAGGATCGGGAAGGTTCATGGTGACGGTTGCAGGGATGGTCAATGGATGCCGCTCCAGCGCATGAAGGTGGAGAGGAGCAGGATGAGGAGGATGGCGCCGGCGCCGGCGACGGCGAGGCCTGCGATGGCCATGTCGCGGGTTTTAACGGCGCCGGTGGCGTAGGCGATGGCGTTGGGAGGGGTGCTGATGGGGAGGCACATGGCGAGGGATGAGCCGAGAGCGACGGAGGCGATGGCGGCGACGGGGCTGGAGCCTGCGTTGATGGCGACGGCGACGGCGATGGGGGCGAGGAGGTTGGCGGCGGCGCTGTTAGAGATGAATGTGCTGAGGAGGAGGGCGGTGGTGGCGAGGAGTCCGCCGAGGGCGTAGCCGGGGACGCTGTTCCAGTTGATGAGGCCGACGATCCAGCGGTCGAAGCCGGTGACGGCGACGGCCTGGCCGAGGGCGATGCCGCCGGCGACGAGCCAGAGGACATCCCATTCCATGGATCTGAACTCGCGGGTGTTGACGACCTGTGTGGCGAGGAGGACGGTGATCGGAATGAGGCCGACGATGAAGGAGTTGATGCCGTGGAGGGTTTCGGTCATCCAGAGGAGGATGGTGGCGGATGCTGTTAGATAATAGATCCAAGCGGGGGTGGATTGGTTCCATTTGGGTTTGATGGAGATGTCGATGTTTTTCGTTCGGGTGCGGAAGAGGGTGAGGAGTACGAGCCAGGTGGTGGCGAGGAGGATGAGGGTGATGGGGAGGGCGAACATCATCCATTGCGGGAACGAGCATTGGCCTGATTGTTTCAATGCGGCGAGGGCGATGGCGTTTGGCGGGGAGCCGACGGGTGTGGCCATGCCGCCGAGGTTTGCGGCGAATGGGATGCCGAGGGCGAGGGCGCTGCGGAAGCGGTCGGTGGGATCGAGGCGTTGGATGAGTGGGATGACGACGGCCATCATGGTGGCGCAGGTGGCGGTGTTGCTCATCCACATGGAGAGGATTCCGGTGATGAGCATGAGTCCGAGGAGGACGCGGGAAGGTTTGGTGCCGAAGGGTTTCAGCATGAGGGAGGCGAGGTTCCGATCGAGTCCGAACTTGGCTGCGCCGGCGGCGAGGAAGAATCCGCCGAGGAAGAGGATGAGGACCTTGTCGGCGAGGCAGTTCAAATAGAAGGTGAAGTCCGGGGCTTTTCCGGAGGAGAAGCCATCGGGCAGGCCCCAGAGGAGGGGTGCGGCGGCCTGGCTGAGTGTGGAGACTAGGAGGAGGATGACGAGGGCTGAGGTGGCGAAGAGGGGGATGGCTTCGGTGACCCAGAGGACGACGGCGAGGAGGAAGACGGAGAAGAGGCGGTGGCCGGCTTCCGACAGGCCGGGAAGTTCTATCAGAAATGGCAGCAGGTAGGCGAGCAGTGCGGCGAGGAGCGACCCTGATTTCGCCGGGATTTTCGTGGGGGGAGAGGAGCGGGTCACGTGGCAGTTGTGTCAGGATTTCGCGTGTGCTCAAGGGTGGAGGAAGATGCGCGTTCAGATTCGGAAGGGATGCGGAGGGAGAGTCTTTCATCGAGGGGATTGGAAAATTGGGGGAGGATTCCATGAGGCAGGTTTGGTGTGCTGGGTATGGTGGGATGCGATGACTGCGACCTCGAAGATTCAACCAGCGTATCGTGAGATGATTTCCCTGCGGCGGCATTTGGCTGCGTTGGCGGGATTGCCTGAGACGGAGGCACCGGTGTTGAGTGTGTTTCTGGATTTGAGGAGGCCGATGGATTCGTTGCGTTCGTCGTTCCAGATGTGGGCGAGTGGGGTGCGTGGTGCGGTAACGAAGGGTGCGCGTGGAGCGTTTGATGCGGCGAGGGCGGAGATGGGTGTGGTGTTTTCGCAGGAGTGGCCGGAGTCGGTGCGGAGTGTGGCGGCGTATGTTAGGGTGGGGGATGCGCCATTGTTGTTGGTGATGCCGTTTCATGCGACGATGGAGACGCATTTCCAGGTGAGCGGGACGCCTGCGATTTTTCCGTTGGTGCAGTTGAAGGATCGTTTCCACCGGTTTGTGGCGGTGATATGTACGGAGGAGAGTTCACGGATTTTCGAGATCACGCTGGGGTCGATCACGGAGCAGATTCTGGCGACGAAGGCGGAGCCGCAGAGGCGGGTAGGGCGGGAGTGGACGCGGGAGCATTATCATCAGCGGAAGCGTGAGGACGACCGGAGGTTTGTGAAGGAGCAGATCGAGATCATCCAGAACCTGATGGCGAGGAGGGGGCACAATCACCTGATTCTGGCGGGGCATCCGCGGTGTGTTGCGGCGTTGCGCGGGGAACTGCCGAAGGAGTTGGAGGGGCGGGTGGCGGATACAGTTTTCCAGGCACCGAACGGGCAGGATTGTTCGTTGGTGTTAGAACAGGCGGTTGCGGCGTTCATCGAGGCGGAGGAGCATGAGTCGCGCGGGGTGGTGGAGCGGTTGCATCAGGAGATCTGCCGTGGCGGGTTGGCGGTGGTGGGGGTGGATCGGGTGCGCGAGGTGATGCGGATGGGTGCGGCATCGGAGCTGGTGATCTCGGAGAATCTGGCGATTGCGGATCGGGAAGAGTTGGTGAGGCTGGCGACGTCGCTGGATCTTGCGGTGGAGGTTTGTGAGAATGACGAGGTGTTGGATGATCATGGCGGGGTGGGATGTTTGCTGAGGTATCGGGTAGATTATCCGGGATCGCAGGTGGGGGATGGGGAGGGGTGATCACCCGATCGTGTAGCGAGTGGAGGCTTGCGGGATGGGGTGATTTGAGGGAGGTTGGCGGGGTCGCGCCGGTTGGGTGGCGATTTGTCAGTCATGAGTCTGTTCCGTCGATTGTTCCTGATCCGGTTGCCTTGTCATGTGTGCGGGATTTTTCTCGCGTGTCATGCGATGGGGGCGGAGTGGTATGTCGCGCCGGGTGGCAGTGATGAGGGGGATGGGTCGAAGGGGAGGCCGTTTGCGACGGTGCTGAAGGCGCAGGAGCGGGTGTCCGCGGGGGATACGGTGTATCTGCGGGGTGGGACGTATCGGTTAGAGGAGGGGCAGGTGGCGCAGCATCGAGGGATGTGGGCTCATGTGATTTTGTTAGATAAGAGCGGGAGTAAGGGGAGTCCGATCCGGTATGAGGCGTATGGTGATGAGCGGCCGGTGTTTGATTTTTCGGCGGTGAAGCCTGAGGGGAAGCGGGTTACTGCGGTGTTGGTGAGAGGGTCGTGGCTGCATTTGAAGGGGTTCGAGATTAGTGGGGTGCAGGTGACGATGACGGGGCACACGCAGTCGATCTGTGTGGACAACCAAGGGAGTGAGAATGTTTACGAGAATTTGGTGTTCCGGGACGGGCAGGCGATCGGTTTTTGGTTAGGGCGTGGTTCTAACAACCTGATTTTGAATTGTGACGCGCATGACAATCATGATTTCACCTCGGGGAACAAGCGAGGAGGGAATGTGGATGGTTTCGGATTTCATGCGCCGCGCGGGAGTGTGGGGAATGTGTTCCGCGGGTGCCGGGCGTGGCATAACAGTGACGACGGGTTTGATTTCATCTCGGCGGGGGAGGCGGTGACGGTGGAGGAGTGTTGGGCATTTTTGAACGGGACGAATGCGAAGGGTGAGCCGTTGGCGGATGGGAACGGATTCAAGGCCGGGGGGTATGGAGCGATTGATGGAGGGCGGTTGCCGGCGGTCATTCCGCGGCATGTGGTGCGGCGGTGTGTGGCTGTTAGGAATCGTGCGGGCGGGTTTTATGCGAATCATCATCCGGGAGGGATCGATTGGATTCACAACACGGCGATGGGGAACCGGACGGATTTCAATTTTCTGGGGCGCAATGAGGAGAATACGGCGAGTGTACCGGGTGGGGGTCATCGAATTTTGAACAATGTTGCATATCCGGGGCGTGCGGTGACGGCGAATTTCGATCGGTCGATCAATGAGAGCCGTGGGAATACGTTTGATGGGGAACTGAGGTTCGATCGGAGGGATTTCCTGAGTTTGGATCATGAGTTGCTGAAGGCGGAGCGTCGGCCTGATGGCGGGTTGCCGGAGGTTCCGTTGTTTCGTTTGTCGAGGGGCAGTCGGTTGATTGATCGTGGGGTGGATCTTGGTGAGGCGTATCGTGGGAAGGCGCCGGATCCGGGGGCGTATGAGGCGGAGGAGCGTTGAAGCTGCCGGATACCCCGAAACGGGGATGAAGCTGAGCTTGGTGATCGGTGTTTTCTTGTGGATGCTGTGCGGCAGATTCCGATGCACATGAACCGCCGAGAAGCCATCCGCCGTATTCTAGCAGCCTCCGCTGTTTTAGCGTCGGTGGATTCGTTGGTGCAGGTGGCTGAGGCGACGGGGATCGGGTTTGATCCGGATTTGTTGAAGAAGGAGATTCCGTGGCCGGCGTTGATGGATGAGGCGGAGTTGAGGGCGGCGACGGCGTTGGCGGATTTGATTTTGCCGGCGGATGTGTATGGACCTGCGGCGAGCGAGGTGGGGGTGGTGGATTTCCTGAACGAGTGGATCAGCGCGCCGTATGAGGCATCGGTGAAGGATCGGCCGGTGATCCGGGATGGGTTGAAGTGGTTGGATGGAGCGGCGAAGGAGAGGGGCGGGAAGGTATTTGCGGAGCTTGGAGTGGATGAGCAGGCGGGGTTGGTGGATGGGATTTTCGAGGCGGAGAGTGAGGCGCGGCGTGTTGGGCATGCGTTTTTCCAGTTGTTCAAGAGCCGGTGTGCGGCGGGGTATTTCACGACGCGGGAGGGGTGGAAGGCTTTGGGGTATGTGGGGAACACGCCGATGGGTGGCGACTGGCCTGAGCCGCCGGAGGAGGCGCTGAGGCATGCGGGTTTGGCGTGAGAATCTAACAAGCTAACAGACATGGCATTTCTGAACACATCGAAATCGAGGGGAGAGACGTATGACGCGGTGGTGGTGGGGAGTGGGGCGGCCGGGGGGATGGCGGCTTGGGCGTTGACGCGTGGTGGGGCGCGGGTGCTGATGTTGGAGTCCGGGAGGAATTATGATCCTGTGAAGGAGACGCCGATGTTCCAGAGTTTTGCGGATGCGCCGTTGCGTGGAGCTTCGACGCCGGAGAAGCCGGGCGGGTTTTTCCAGGCGAATCTTGGCGGGTGGGTGGTGCCGGACGAGCCGTATCTGGTGAAGAGCAAGTCGAAGGGCGAGTGGTTGGAGGCGAAGGCGGACAACCGGATGACGACGGATCAGAATTTCATGTGGTGGCGCGGGCGGATGTTGGGCGGGAGGACGAATCACTGGGGGAGGGTATCGCTGCGGATGGGTCCGTTGGATTTCAAGCCGCGGTCGACGGACGGGTTGGGTTTTGACTGGCCGATTTCGTATGAGGACGTTGCGCCGTGGTATGACAAGGTGGACCAGTTGATCGGGATTTTCGGATCGAAGGAGGGTTTGGAGAACAATCCTGACAGTGATTTTTTCCAACCGCCGCCGCCGCCGAGGGTTTATGAGAGGTTGTTGATGCGAGGGGCGAAGAAGCTGGGGATTCCGGTGATTCCGGCGCGGATGGCGATTCTAACAAGGCCGCTGAATGGGAGGCCGGCGTGTTTTTATGCGACCTCGTGCGGGCGCGGGTGTTCGATCGGGGCGAATTTCCAATCGACGACGGTATTGATTCCGCCGGCGTTGGCGACGGGGAGGCTGGATATTCTAACAGACGCGCAGGTGCGTGAGGTGACGGTGGATGGGAAGGGGCGGGCGACGGGGGTTCATTTCATCGACAAGAAGACGGGGCGTGAGGAGCATGTTTCGGCGAAGCTGGTGATTCTGGGGGCGAGTGCGTGTGAGACGGGGAGGATTTTGCTGAACAGCAGATCGAATCTTTTTCCGCAGGGGTTGGGGAATTCGACGGGGCATTTGGGGCGGTGGCTGACGGACAGCACGGGGAGCAATCTGAGCGGGCGGATTCCTTTGTTAGAGGGGATGCCGGTGCACAACGAGGATGGGGTTTCGACGATGCACACGTATGCTCCGTGGACGGTGGAGCGGCAGCGAGAGGCGGCGAAGAAGGGTGTTCCGCGCGGGTATTACATGGCGTGGAGTGGTGGGCGGCAGATGCCGGACATGGGGACGGCGGGTGCGTTGGCGGGGTTGGCTGGGGATGTGTATGGGACGAAGCTGAAGGAGGAGGCGCGGCGGTATTACGGGAGTTTCGTGGATCTGCATGCGCGGGGTGAGATGATTCCGAACGAGAAGAGTTTCATGGAGCTGGATGCGGTGAAGAAGGACCGGTGGGGGATTCCGGTGGCGCGGTTTCATTTCGAGTGGTCCGAGGCGGAGGTGAAGCAGGTGGATGACATGCAGGTGAGGTTTGCGGAGATGATCGAGGCGGCGGGAGGGGTGATCGAGAAGCGGCCTGCGGCGCATCAGCGGATGACGGCGGGCGGGTCGGTGAATCACGAGATGGGAGTGGCGCGGATGAGTGCGAAGGCTGAGGACGGGGTGACGGATGGTTATGGGAGGTTGTGGGATTGTCCGAATGTGATGGTGGC
>SYAP01000324.1 GCA_005787565.1 Verrucomicrobiaceae bacterium
AGCAGCTTCACCACCAGCGTGAACACCACCATCAAAAACACCACCCGCACAAACGGTGCCCCATGCCGGATCACCATCCCTGATCCCAGCCTCGCCCCAATCAACTGCCCCGCCACCATCACCGCCGCCACCTCGTAGACAATACGGCCCGCCGCAACAAACACCAGCACCGACGCCACATTGCTCGTCAAATTCACCATCTTCGTGTAGCCCGTCGCCTTCGTCAGTTCCAACCCCAGCAGCGACACACAGCCCAGCGTCCAAAACGACCCCGTCCCCGGCCCGAAAAACCCGTCGTAAAATCCGATCCCCAACCCAAAAACCAAAGCAAACAAACCCGGCGACATCCGCTCCCGTCCCTCAACCATCCCGAACTTCCGATTCAGCGCCGTATAAACCGCCACCCCCGCCAACAACCACGGCACCACCAGTTTCAAAACTCCAGGATCCATCGCCCCCACCACCGCCGCCCCACCCGCCCCCGCCGACAACGCCGCCCCCGCCCCAACCCAAATCCCCCGCGTCCTCAACATCCCAGCCTTCCCATACCGCCAAACCGCCACCGCCGTCCCGAAACACGACTGGAACTTGTTCGTCCCCAATGCCACCTGCGGCGGAAAACCCGCAGCCAACAACGCCGGAACCGTAATCAACCCGCCTCCACCTGCGATCGCATCCACAAATCCCCCGGCAAATCCCGCGGCAAACAATCCGAACACCACCCACATCGACATCCCCGATCCTCACCAACACGCCACCCCGATCAAGCGCCGATCACCACAAAAAACCACCGGAGCACGCGTCGCGCACCCCGGTGGCTCATTCAAATCACACACAATCGATCAGCGGCAATGCCCACCACCATATCCCCCACCGTAACCACCACCATATCCCCCACCGTAACCACCGCCATATCCCCCACCATAACCACCGTGCCCACCACCCTACCCATAAGAGCTGCTCGTATAATGGCGACGATGATGACGGTGATCATCGTCGTTATCATTCGCCAACGCATACCCGATCAACCCGGCAGCAGCGACTCCCGCCACCGCCAAGCCAGGATCAACCGACTGCTGCGGACGGCCATACGCATCATACGTCGTCGTGCAACTCACACTCGAAACAGCGAACGCGGCACCGGAAATCAGAATCGACAGGCGGAACCACCACGGGCGGGAAGATGTATTCTTCATGCTCCTTAGGACGCATCCCCCCCCATCTTATTCAGCCCTCTTCAAAAAATTTTCACTCCTCTTCCTTCGGAATCACCCCCTTCGCATCCACCCGCAGATAAACCCCGTCGAAATAAGCCCGCGCCCCATGATACTGCTGCGCATTCGTCGCCTCCACCTCGATCCGCTGCCCGTCAATCTGCTTGAAATCCAACCACGCCTCCCCAACCTCCGGATCCGGCTCATCCCCGCCCCCATCACTGAATCTCCCACGCCCGCCGTTCACCTCCATCACACCTGATAGATTCCCCAGGTGATACGTCGGCCCGCGCACCACCTCCACAGCGAAATGCAGCTTCCCGCCACGCTTCTCGATGTAAAGAAAACCTCCACGCCCGTCCTGATAGACTCCCGGCCACGCGAAATCCTCACCCACACCCTTCCACGCTTTCAGATAGTCAACCCGCGACTCTGTTAGAACAGCCGCCATCTCCCACCAATCCGCCGATGCCTGCCCGTCCTCCCCACCCACCCAGTCACACATGTACGTCTTGTAATCCACCCACTCCCGCTGGTCCTTCCTCATCTCCTCAAATCGCTCCGCCGGCAAAGCCTTCTTCAACTCCGCGAAAACCCCGTTCAACAACTTGTCCGCCACCGCATACCGCGCCTTCTCTTTCGCCAAATCCGCCGCCACCACCATCCCCTGACCGATCAGAAACCACGAAACCATCGCGAAAATCAGCCGTTTCATCATTGCAAAACCTTGCCCGTTCCATCCCTCCACCGCAAGGCCAAACCCAAACTTAGGCTTGTCGCTCCTCCCTCACCTCCCCATCCTCGCGCCATTGGATTGCGGGAAATCCTCCACCCCATCCCACCCCCCATCCCACCCCCCATCACCCGCGATCCTCGCCCCCTCACCCACCACCGATGACCGCCTCCGAATCCGCACTCGAAGCCGTCCCATGGAACCGCCTCATCCGCGATATCCACAACGGCCAGGTCCTCCCCGTCATCGGCCCCGGCCTCGTTACCATCCAACAAAACGGCCAAACCACCCAGTTCGCCGACTGGGTCGCCCACCAACTCGCCAAACGACTCGACATCCCCGCCGCCCCGGACATGACGCTCAACCGCGCCGCATGCGCTCACCTCGTCAACCGCGGCAAACGCATCCAGATCTACGAGGAAGTCCGCGAAATCGTCGAGGAAAACGACAACCTCCCCATCCCACAAGGCCTCATCGACCTCGCCTCCATCCGCGATTTCGACCTCTTCATCTCCTCCACCTTCGATGGCTTCCTCGGCAAAGCCCTCAAACGCGCCCGCCCAGGCTACCGCACCGACGATCGCGGCGCCGCCGCCTTCCACCCCAACCGCCCCATCGACCTCCCCACCCCGCTCCCCAGCACCTTCCTCTATCACGTCCTCGGCTCATACGATACCTACCCGGACTTCGCCGTCTGGGAGGAAGACTACATGGAATTCATCTGCGGCCTGTTAGAATCCCACAAGGACAACCTCAAGAACCTTTTCAAGGAACTCCGCAACCGCTCCCTACTCCTCATCGGCGCACCCTTCGGCGATTGGATCGTCCGCTTCTTCCTCCGCGTCGCCAAACAGGAACGCCTCTCCGATCGACGCGGTGCCACCGATGACTACCTCGCCGACCAACCACTCCTCCTCGGCGATCCCATGATCTTCTACTTCGACAAGGTCGTCGGCTCTCCACACATCATCCAAACCTCCCCCGTCGAATTCGTCCAAACCCTCCGCCGCAAATGGTCCGAGAAATACGAAGCCTTCTCCACCCAATCCCTCCTCGAATCCATCCCCGATGACATGGAGCGCGGCGCCGTCTTCATCAGCTACTCCCACGACGACCTCGAAATGGCCGCAACCCTCGCCGCCGGACTCAAAGCCGCCGGAATCCCCGTCTGGCTCGATGTCCGCCGCCTCCAAGCCGGCGGCGATTGGGAACAAGCCCTCAAACGCGCCGTCAAAAGCCGCTCAGCCCTCTTCCTCTCCCTCATCTCCAAAGCCACCGACTCCAACGCCGACCGCTTCGTCCACAAGGAACGCCTCTGGGCCGCCGAAGTCCACGTCCCCGGAGAAATCTTCTACATCCCCGTCGTCATCGACGAAACCGAACTCGGCGTCATGGGACCCGAAATCTTCAAACCCATCCACCGCCACCGCCTCCCCGGCGGCATCGTCACCTCGGACTTCGCACGACTCCTCCAAAAATACATGACCCAATACCACGAAGAAGGGGAGGTCCGCGATGTCTGATCACGATCTAACCAAAAACCTCGTCGATGCCCAACACCCCTGGCTCGGCCTCCTCCCCTTCACCGTCGAAACCCGCGGCTACTTCTTCGGCCGCGACGCCGAAATCACCGAAATCGTCGACCGCATCGCCGAAAACCCCCTCACCGTCCTCTTCGGCCAATCCGGCCTCGGCAAAACCTCCCTGTTAGGCGCGGGCGTCCTCCCCAAACTCGCCGACGCCGGCTACCAGACCGCCCTCGTCCGCCTCGACCACTCACCCAACGCTCCATCCCTCATGGAGCAAACCCGCGACGCACTCCGCCGCACCACCACCGGCGTCACCTGGCCCGACGAACCGGACCTCACCCTCTGGGAACTCCTCCACCGCATCCCCCTCCTCCTCCCGGACTACCTCCCCGTCCCCGTCATCATCTTCGACCAATTCGAGGAAATCTTCACCCTCGGCCGCCAAGACCCGCACCGCGAGGAAATGGCCGAGCAATGGATCGAACAAATCGCCGACCTCCTCCAAAACCGCCCACCCAAATCCCTCGAAGACCGCTTCGCCGAAAACCGCCGCCTCGCCCGCGACTACGACTTCTCACGCCCACGCCTCCGCTTCGTCCTCTCCCTCCGCGAAGACTACCTCTCTTACCTCGAAGGCTGGAAATCCAAACTCCCCCTCCTCGCTCAAAACCGCATGGCCCTCAACATGCTCGACGGCCTCCGCGCCATCGAAGCCGTCGTCGGCCCCGCATCCCTCGGCGAACACCCCCTCGTCTCCCGCGAAGTCGCCGCCAACATCGTCCGAACCGTCGCTCGCGTCCCCCTCGACACCCCTCTAACAAAAATCCGCACCGTCCCCCCGCTCCTCAGCCTCCTCTGCGAACAACTCAACTCCGCACGCATCGCCGCAGGTGCCATGGAAATCGACGCCGCCATGGTCTCCAGCCAGTCGGACGACATCCTCCAGCGCTTCTACGACTCCAGCTTCCAGTCATTCCCCGAGCCCCACCGCTCCGCCATCCGCGAAGTCGTCGAGGACCGCATGATCACCGTCGGCGGCCACCGCCACCCCGTCGCACGCGAAGACGCCGAAGCCGAACTCACCGCACGCGGAGTCCCCAACCCTTCCGCCGTCCTCAGCCAACTCATCGAACGCCGACTCTTCACTACCGAAGACCAAGGCGGCGTCCCACGCCTCGAAGTCACCCACGACGTCCTCGTCCCCCTCCTCGTCCGATCACGCAAGGAACGCCGCGAAAAACAAGCCGAACTCGAAAAACAAGCCGCCGAAGCTCGCGCCCGCGCCGAAGCTCGCAAACAAGCCAAACTCCGCGCCCAACTCGTCGCATCACTCATCCTCCTCCTCGCCGCCATCGTCGCCGGCATCTACGCCTACAGCTCCGCCAAAGCCGCCGTCGCCGCCGAAGCTCGCGCCGTCGAAAACGGCCGCAAAGCCACCGAAGCACTCATCAGCGCCAAACAATCCGCACAAACCGCCGAAGACGCCCTCGCCCGCCAATCCGCCCTTCTAACAGAAACCTCCGTCGCCGACCACGAGGCCGCCACCCGCGCCATCGACAACGGCCGCCACAACGAGGCCCTCGCCCACTTCGAACGCGCCCTCCGCCGCGACCCATCCAACACCGCCGCCATCGAACGCTCCCTCGGCGAACTCCTCTACGGCGATTCCGGCCCCTCACGCCAACGCTTCTCACTCCGCACCAACGGCTGGAACACCCTCCAGATCTTCACCCCAGATGGCTCCGGCCTCCTCGCCGGCGGCTCCACTCCCACCCTCCGCCTCATCGACATCGCCACCGCCAAAACACGCTGGGAAATCCCAACCCCAAAACAAGTCACCTCCGCCGCATTCGACACCACCTCCGACCTCCTCATCATCGGCGGCGAAGACCAACACCTCCGCGCACTCAACCCCAACTCCGGCGAGGAAATCTGGAACATCAACCTCGAAACCTACATCTATCACCTCTCCATCAACCCCCAAGGCGACCGCATCCTCGTCGCCTGCGCCGATGGAGGACTCCGCCTCGTCGCACCCAAAGATGGCGAAATCCTCGCCACCGACAACTACACCGGATCCGTTACCCTCTCCGGCTTCGACATCACCGGCAGCTACCTCGTCGGAGCATGCCTCTCTAACGAAGAATCGAAATCCTTCCTCCGCGTCTACCCCACCGACGACAAAAAAGCATGGGACGCCACCTTCGATGCCGATATCGCCCAATTCGCCATCAGCCCCGCCATGGACTTCATCGCCGCCGTCGCCGGAGACACTCTATCCGTTTTCAAACTCCAGGACGGCACCCCGCACATCAAACTCAAATTCAGCTCCACCCTCAAATCCGTCGCCTTCAGCCCCGATGGCACCAAAATCCTCGTCGCCGGAACCACCGTCATCGAAGCCGCCGCACCACGCCAAATCTCCGCATCCCCGGACGTCGCCGCCTCCTCCGACAAGGAAAGCCCGTCCGCAGCCCAAAACTCCGTCCCCCAATCCGACTCCATCGCCGCCAACCTCTCCATCATCGATCCCATCGCCAGCGCCATCCTCTGGCAGAAAAACCTCCGCGATACCGACATCAACGCCGCCGCCTTCAGCATCGATGGAACCCGCATCGGCGTCGCCGCCAAAGACGGCTCACTCCGCATCCTCGAAACCCGCACCGGCAACCCCTCATGGCAAGCCACCTTCGGCGCCGAAGTCTTCGGCCTCGCCTTCAGCCCAGATGGCTCCCACCTCGCCGCCTCCGGCCGCGACCTCGACCTCCGCGTCTTCGACCTCTCACGCCACTCCTGCCTCTGGCGCAAGGAATACCAGAACCGCGTCAGCGATTGCGACTTCTCCCCGGATGGCAAAAACCTCGCCGTCGTCAGCTACGACCACAGCTTCGCCATCCTCGACGCTCTATCAGGAAACCCCGCCTTTCAACAATCCTACGCCGATGACCTCAACTTCGTCGACTGGAGCCCGGACGGCAAACACATCGCCATCGGCGGCGATGACAACAAACTCCACCTCCTCGAATCTAACGGAAAACCTCGATGGGAAAAACCCTTCGAGCAAATCCTCAAAATCGCCACCTTCAGCCCGGATTCCTCCCTCATCCTCGCCGCCGAATACGGCAAAACCACCCGCCTCTTCAAAACCGAAACCGGCGAAATGATCTGGGAAACCACCCTCCCCGAACCCGTCAACCACATCACCTTCAGCCCGGATGGCAAAACCTTCGTCATCGCCGGCATCGAAGGCTCCCTCAAAGCCATCGACTCCAACACCCTCAAGGAACTCTGGTCCGAATCACTCGGCAAATCCGTCCGCACCCTCCACTGCCAACCCGACGGCCCGCTCCTCGCCATCGGCTGTGCCGACGAAACCCTCCGCCTTTACAACCTGCGCACCGGCAAACTCAAACTCCGCAAGAAATACTTCGACTGGGTCAACTCCGTCCACTTCCACCCAAACAAACCACTCCTCTCCGTCGGAACCGGCGAACACACCGTCCAAATCCTCACCCTCGACGGCTCCGAAATCTGGGAAATCCGACTCTCAAACGCCGTCGCCAAAACCGTCTTCAGCCCGGACGGATCAACCCTCGCCATCACCGGCCTCGACCACATGCTCAGACTCCTCGACTCCAACAATGGCGCGGAACTCCGTCGCATCCCCCACGGCTCCACCATCCACACCTGCAAATTCAGCCCGGATGGAAACCTCATCGCCAGCACCAACGACTACGGCCGCGTCCAAATCTGCGAAACACGCATCGCACCCCCATCCCCATCACCCACTCTCATCGCCGAACTCATGCGCCAACTCCGCGCCCGCGGAACCCTCCAATTCGACGACAACGGCAGACTCAAACCTCTCAAACAATCCCCCTCCTCCACCTCAGCTCCCGGACCCGACTTCCCTCTCACCTGGCTCGAAACTCCCCCCATCCTTCGCACCATCTCCCCATCATCACCCATCCTCCTCCGCAACCACATCAGCCAACACCTTCGCGAATCCGATACCACCGAAGACATCCTCTACGCCCTCGACCGCGCCCCTTGGCATCCACTCACCCCCATCGCAACCGCACGCACCGTCGACGAACCAAACACCAAGTTCACCCTCGCACGCCTAACCATCAACCGCCTCAACGCCGCAAACCCCAAAACCTGGGGACCCAAAAACCTCGCCCTCGACGCCAGCGCCGCCGCATCCTGGATATACGCCATGCAATTCCACAAATCCGCACGCGAAGCCGCGGAAATCGCCCTCAAACACGACCCCGACCAACTCCCCGCACTCCGCACCATCGCCCTCCTCGAAAACGACCCCACAAAAAAAACCTCCCTCCTCGAAACCTGCGCCAAACACCCGGAAACCACCGCTACAGACCTCGGCAACCTCGCCTACCACCACGCCGTCCTCTCCGCCTCCTATCCCGCATCGCGCCCCATCGCCATCGAATGGCTCGACAAACTCGAAAAACTATTCCCCAACGACCTCTCCTCACACTACTGGTCCGGCTGGTGCCACCTCAACCTCGGAAACGGCAAAAAAGCAAAAACCTCCCTCGCCGCCGCACTCAACCTCCTCGGCAACTCCACCGACTACAGCATCCACATCATCCTCTCCGGACTCGCCTCCAGCTCATGGCTCGCCGGCGATACCGAAGACGCCGTCTCCTACGTCAACCAACTCCTCGAACTCCAACCCGACTGGACAAAATCCGAAACCATCGACTCCTTCGAATGGCCCGAAGCCGAAACCAAATCCCTCAAACTCGCCATCGCCGAAACCCTCCGCCGCAAACCCGCCGAAGACCCGTAAAAATCCAACAGGTCCACCCAATTCCACCCTTCACGGATTTTTCACCGTCCCCTCATCCGATTTGGACAAACCACCGTCTTCCTCGGCGCTTCCCAGCACCCTCATGTCCCACACCCCACCCGCCATCGACATCCGCAGCCTCCGCGTGGACTACGGAAACTTCGTCGCCGTCGACGACCTGACCCTCTCCGTCCCACCCGGCGAGGTCTTCGGCCTCGTCGGACCTAACGGAGCAGGAAAAACCAGCACCTTCCGCGTCCTCACCACCCTCATGGAACCCACCTACGGCGAAGTCCTCCTCGCCGGAATCGATGTCCTCGAAGACGTCGAAAACGCCCGCCGCATCATCGGCTACATGCCCGACCTCGCACCCGTCCCCTACGACCTCAAAGTCGCCGAATTCCTCGAATTCCACGCCGCAGCCTACGGCATCGGAAACAAAGCCGCCCGTCGCGACCGCGTCGCCGAATGCCTTGAGGAAGTCGCCCTAACAGATCAACGCGACAAATGGTGCAAGGAACTCTCACGCGGACAAACCCAGCGCGTCGTCCTCGCCAAAACACTCCTCCACCGCCCCCGCGTCCTCATCCTCGACGAACCCGCCAGCGGCCTCGATCCCCTCGCCCGCCGCGACCTCCGCAACGCCCTCCGCCGCCTCGCCGCAAACGGCGCCACCGTCTTCGTCAGCTCACACATCCTCAGCGAACTCGCAGAAATGTGCACCTCCCTCTGCGTCATGAACCGCGGCAAACTCCTCGCCTCCGGCACCGCCGAACAAGTCCGCCAAATTCTCGGCTCCACCGAACGCACCATCACCGCCACCCTCCTCAACCGCCACGAGGAAGCCCGCGCATGGCTCGCCTCACAACCCGCCGTCCACGACCCCGTCGCCGACGCCCCCACCGTCACCTTCCGCTTCCTCGGCGATGACAACGCCCAGGCCGACCTCATGGAAGGCCTCTTCCACCTCGGCATCCGCATCCGCTCCTTCGAGGAAAAACGCTCGTCCTTCGAGGACATCCTCGTCGAAGTCGCCGAAAGCAACCGCGCCTGAAATTTTCCAACATTCTCGCATGAATCTCCACCCGTCCCCGGAAATCCGCCACGCCGCCTGGAACATCTGGCAGAACCCCATCTTCCGCCGCTACTGCCAATCCCGCCTCCGCCCGCGCGGCATCGGCATCACCCTCATCATCGTCCTCCTCCTCGCAGGCTTCATCACCGCCATCACCAGCTCCTTCGGATTGCGCGGCACTCTAACAGCATCAGACACCGCACGCATCGGAGCAATCGTCCTGCTCGTCTTCCAGTGCCTCATCCTCTTCATCCTCGGCACCGCTCAGGTCGCCGGTGGCATGACCGCCGAACGCGACGAAGGCGTCATCGACTACCAACGCCTCATCCCCATGTCCCCCCTCGCCAAAGTCGTCGGCTACCTCTTCGGCCTCCCCGTCCGCGAATACGTTCTCTTCCTCGCCACCCTCCCCTTCACCGCATGGTCCCTCTGGAAAGGCGGCGTCTCCCACACCGTCTGGCTCCCGCTCTACGGCACTCTCGTCAGCTCCACCCTCCTCTATCACTTCACCGGCCTCCTAACAGGAACCGTCGCCAAAAACCGCCGCTGGGCCTTCCTCGCCTCCATCGGCCTCGTCTTCTGCCTCTACACCGTCATCCCCCGCCTCGCCGATTTCGGCCTCGTCTTCTTCAAATACCTCACCATCGCCCCCGTCTTCTCGGAAAGCCTCCCCGGCATGCTCCCCGCCACCGCCGGAGCCGTCGTCAGCGCAAAACAACAACTCCTCCCCACCGCCAAATTCTTCAATCTCGATTTCTCCGAAGTCGTCTTCACCCTCTTCTCCCAAGGCGGGCTCATCCTCACCTTCATCGTCATGCTCTGCCGCAAATGGCGCCGCACCGAATCCCACCTGTTGGGAAAAGCCTGGGCCGCCGGCTTCTTCATCTGGATCCAGCTTCTCCTGTTAGGAAACGCCCTCCCACTCATCAATCCCGGCACACTCTTCCCCTCACGCGGCTTCACCCGCATGACCGGTATCCTCCCCGATTGGGCCCCAAAACCCGGCGAAGCCGTCCTCATGTCCGGACTCTACGGCCTCGCCTCACTCCTCCTCATGCTCATCCTCACCTCCATGATCACCCCCACCACCGATACACAACTCCGTGGCTGGCGGCGCGCCCGCAAACTCGAAAAATCCTCCCTACCCACCCTCGGCGATGCCTCCACCAGCTTCTGGATGATGCTCGCCATGGCCCTCGCCGGTGCCGCCGGATGGTTCGTCTTCAGCCGCGCCCTCGTCGAATCCCACTGGTTCCCGGGCCACCAGCTCGGCCACAAGGCCGCCATCGGCTTCACCCTCCTCATGCTCGCCATCGGCACCGCCTATCAGTCC
Source organism: Verrucomicrobiaceae bacterium (assembly GCA_005787565.1). Classification (GTDB taxonomy): domain Bacteria; phylum Verrucomicrobiota; class Verrucomicrobiia; order Verrucomicrobiales; family Akkermansiaceae; genus Luteolibacter. Next base: position 10,704 of record SYAP01000324.1, read on the forward strand.
CTGTTGGAGTCAAAAGGCGGCCGCGCCATCACCCTCGCCGCCATCTTCATCGGCGTCGTCCCCCTCATGATCGGAGCCGTCCTCAGCGTCATCAGCAACAACCTCATCTCCACCGCCTACTGGGTCTGCGGCCTCTCTCCCGCCACCATGCCATTCTACGCCTCCGGAACCCTCCTCCCCATCTCGGACCTCCCCGAATCCGCCCAAGCCACCATCCCCAACGCATTCCACTTCTGGCTCGTCCTCACCCTCCTCCTCGCCATCTCCCTCCTCTCACGCCTCTGGTCCACCCGCAAAAAAATCTCCCTACAGATCCCAACCACCTGATTCCATTCACACGCCCCCACCACATCCCCCAATCCATCTCAATGCCTCGGATCAAAACGCTCGAACCGAAACCGCGTCTTCTCAGGCCTCCGGAAATCCAAAGCAATTCCCTCTAGAACGATCTGATCATCACCATCCCGCGTGATCCTACCCGTCTCCTCCTGAAATGCGGGAAGACGGTTGCCTCCTCTAACAAATAACCGAATCCCATCCTGCTCCCGGCCCATCGTGTAGGTTCCCCAATAGTCCCTATAAACTTCAAACGGCTGATAGATCACCGAAAACCCTTCCAAGTGGAGATCACTCCCCCCTCCCCACTCCCAATCCCGCAGGATTTTGGGTTTACCTCCGCGCCTCCTCGCCTAGCCTCGGGCACCGATTGCAAATTGACGATGGCCGAAGCCCTACCGCGACTCGATACCCTCCAAACCGTGGAACTAGCCGACGGCGTGGAGATTCGCCTCCGCATCGCCGGGCCCATCCTGCGGATCGCGGCGTATGTGGTGGACCTCGCCATCCGCATCGCCGCACTGATCCTCATCGGCGTCGCACTTTCTCTGGCGGGCGTCGCAATCGGTGAAAACGTCGCGGAGGGACTGGTTCTCCTTTCATACTTCCTCATGGACTGGTTCTACCCCGTGGTATTCGAACTCGGAAAACGCGGGGCAACACCCGGCAAGCGTTTGCTCGGACTGCGGGTCGTGCAATCCAATGGCTCACCCATCACCCTCGGCCAATCGATCCTGCGCAATTTCATCCGCTTCATCGATGGCATGCCGCTGTTCTTTTATGCCTTCGGCCTCTCAAGCTGCCTGGCAACCAAACGTTTCCAACGGTTAGGCGACCTCGCGGCGGACACGGTGGTGGTTTACGACCGCCTCGCACCGATGCCCGTGCTGCCCGCACCACCTCCAATGGCCGCGGCACCATTGACCATGGCCCTCACACCGGATGAAACCCGCTCGCTGGTCTGGTTCCGCGACCGCGCCGGGCTATGGTCGGAAGCCCGCCGCGCGGAGATCGCGGATCAAGCCGCCCATCTAACAGGTGCCACCGGTCAGGCTGGCGTGACGCGATTGATGGCCATCGCCCACTGGGTGCAGGAAAAACGCAAGAACCACTGAAACGCGATGACTGTTGGAGATTTCGAACACAAGAACGCCGCGCGCTGGGCCGAATACGAGGCGGTGGTGACCTCGATGGAAAAGGGCAAACCCATGGGCGAGGTCGACCAACTCCCTCGCCGCTTCCGCGAGCTGTGCCTCGACCTTTCCCTGGCGGAATCAAGATTCTACGGCGAGCGCCTGACAGAACGCCTGAACGGCCTGGTGATCCGCGGCTACAAGCTGATCTATCGGCGCCGCAGGGGCGGATGGGAATCGGTCGTACGCTTTGCCGCCGTCGAGTTCCCGCAAGCCGTGCGCCGGGATGCCGCCCTGTTCTGGTTGTGCAACGCGGCGTTCTGGCTGCCATTCTTCGCGATGATGTTCTCCGCGCATCACGACATCGCATGGATCCAATCCGTGCTGGGAGCGGAAGGAATGGCATCGATGGAACAAATGTATGGCAGCAAGGAGGACCAGATCGCCTTCCTGAGATCCGAGTATGGATCGAACTTCATGATGTTCTGCTTCTACATCTTCAACAACGTGGCCATCGACTTCAGGATCTTCGCCGGCGGGATGGTCGCGGGGATCGGCACCTTGTTTTTCCTGCTCTTCAACGGCCTCCACATCGGCGCGGCGGCGGGATACGTGAACCACGCGGGAAATCCGGAATCGTTCTGGACCTTCGTCGCCGGCCACTCGTCGTTCGAGCTGTTAGGCATGGTCTGCGCCGGCATGGCCGGCATGCGCCTCGGCCTCGCGATCCTCCGCCCGGGCCGGATGACCAGACCCCGCGCGCTTGCGCTCGCCGCAAAGTCCGCCTTGCCACTCATCTACGGCGCGGCACTGCTGACCTTCCTCGCTGCGGTGGTCGAAGGCTTCTGGTCCGCCCAACCGCTTCCTTCAGCCGTGAAATACTCCGTCGGGATCACCTTCTGGGTGCTTCATGCGGTCTATTTCCTCTTCGCCGGAAAAGGAGGTGCGCGTGCGGCTTGATGGTGTGACCGCCGAGATCCGCCCACGGAGCGATTGGGAGTCGGTCGATCTCGGGCTGGCGATGATCCGTCGAGATTTCTGGCGCAGCCTCGCACTCTGGTGGCTGGGCATGATGCCTTACCTGTTGATCGGCGGCTGGCTGACGTCCGGGCTGCCGTTGCTCTTTCTCTTCGGCTTCTGGTGGATGAAGCCCGCAGGCTCACGCATGGTCCTGCACCAGATCAGCCGCAGGCTCTTCGGGGAAATCCCGCGGTGGAGCACGCTTCTGCGCGAGATCCCACGCGCCACGTGGCGGCGGTTCTTCCACCGCTTTTTCATCACCCGCCTCTCACCATGGCTGCCCGTCACGCTGGCTGTTTGCAGCCTCGAAGGCCTCCGGGGAAAACCCTATAAAAAACGCGTTTCCGAGATCAGCCGGCGCGGCCATGGCGCGATGATGGCCATCTATCTGTTAGCGGACTTCGCCGCGTTCTGGCTGGGCATGGCGGTGTTTCTCATCGCCGCGATGTTCATCCCCGAGGGCCAGGAGGGACCTTGGACGGATGCCGTCGCCTCATGGGATCCGGAGGAAATCTGGAATATCCCACCACTAATCACCTGGTCATTCACGGCCTCCATGATGATCGCCATCAGCCTCGTCGACCTGTTTGTGACCGGCGCGGGCTTCGGCATCTACGTGAACAATCGTACTTGGCTCGAAGGCTGGGACGTGGAACTCGCATTCCGCCGGATGACTCAACGCCTAACCAAAGCCCTCGGCCTGCTCATACTGCTCCTCGTTGGATTTTTCTCCTCTCCGCTGGAAGGTCAGGAGGTTGAAAACAACCCACCCGAAGCTGCCGACGTGGTCAAGGAGGTGAAGGAGCACCCGGATTTCAAGATCCACAAGGTGAAGCAGAAAGTGCCCGAAACATCAGGCAACAGCATGCCCACCGGACTGCTCTCCGTCATGCAGGTGTTTTCCTCAATCATCGGCTGGGCATCGTTGGCCTTGGTTATCGCCTTCGTGGCATGGCTCATCTGGCGCTTCAGACACGTCCTTGTGTTTCGCGGCGAAGTCCAATCCCTATCAAAACCCGCCGCACGGGTGGTAATGGGCATGGACATCACCCCGGAATCGTTGCCGGATGACATCCCGGGAACCGCATGGAAATGGTGGACCGAAGGCCGCCACCAGGAAGCCATGAGCCTCCTCTATCGCGGGGCCATCTCCCGCGCCGTGAATGTTGCCTCGGTGGAAATCGAACCCTCCGACACCGAAGGAGACTGCCTGCGCCGGGTCAAAGAGGCCGGCGCAACGGCACAACCCGCCTATTTCCAAGGCCTGACCAACACCTGGATCGCCCTCGCCTACGGCGGACGGCAACCTCAGTCCGACGAAGTGCGGTCGCTCTGCCAATCATGGCCGTTTCAGGAAAGGAGGCCCGCATGAGAAATCTAACTGTCCTTCTAACAGCCGTGATGCTGCTTGCGCTCTCCTCTTGCAATTTCAAGGAGGTCGAGGTGGAAACCGGATACAAAGGCAAAGCCCGGATCAACCCGTGGCTCGCCGCAGAACGGATCGTCGAACGATACGGGCACGTCGTGCGCTCGGAAACCTCATGGAGCGTGCCGGAATCCGATGAGGCGGTCTGTTTCATCCCGGCATCCGTCCTCGCGAACTCAACCTTCATCAACCGCATGGACGAGTGGATCAGCGACGAGGGCGGTCACCTGATCGTGATGCTCGAAAACGCATCCTCCGAGCAGAACGACTGGTATCCCACCCAAATCACCGAGCCGCCGCCCGAGGTGCTGAAGGAATGGCTGGAACGTCGCGGCCTGGAACCCGTCTCCAACCCTACTCCGGAAAACACCAGCAACGCCTCCACGCCGATCGGCTTCGAGGATGATCTCCATCAGGCAAACGCTTGGGCGGAAACGGCAGTCCAGGCACCGGGCGAGGAACCGGCGCTGTTCGCCAGCATCGAACTTGGCCTCGGTCGCCTCAGCGTGCTGGCCGATGCACGACCGCTGCGCAACCGCTGGATCGGCGAACACGAGCACGCGGCGTTTCTCATGTCGCTCATCGACCACTCGGACTACGAAGGGGCCGTGGTGTTCCTCCGCGGAACCGGTGTGTCGTTCTGGGCGATGTTGGGAAAACACCTCTGGGCGTTCCTCATCGCGTTCAGCCTGCTCATCCTCCTCTGGCTTTGGAAAAACCTCGTGCGCTTCGGCGCCATCGACACCGCAACGGAGGTGCCTCCGGTCAGGGGATACGACCATCACCTTGAGGCGCTCGGAGACTTCCAGTGGCGGCTGGATCACTGCAACGCTCTTCTAACACCGCTCCGCACCCGCATCATCGAGCGCGCACAACGCTTCACCCACCGCGCCGGACTGCGCGATGAAGATGTTTTCCAAGTTCTCGCCGACCGCGCCAGCCTCCCCCGCGAGCGGGTCTTCCGCGCCCTCGCCGAACCCTCACCCGCCGATTCCTCCGTCCTCACCCGCACCACCGCCGATCTCCAACGCCTTCTGCAAGCCGTTCTCTAACACTCCAACCTTCCCAACATCACATGAACTCCGAACCCTCCACCTTCGAAACTCCGCCACCGCCCGATTTCGGCCCCTTGTTCCAAACCATGCGCGATGAAATCCGCCGCGTGATCCTCGGCCAGGATGAAGTGATCGAGCAGGTCCTCGCAGCCCTCCTCGCCTCCGGCCACGTCCTGTTAGAAGGCAAACCCGGCCTCGGGAAAACCCACCTCGTCAACACCCTCGCCCGCACCTTCGGCGGCCACGCGGCTCGCATCCAGTTCACCC
>SYAP01000325.1 GCA_005787565.1 Verrucomicrobiaceae bacterium
GATCCTGGAAAATCATCGAAATCCGCTTCCCACGGATCGACCGCAACGTCTTCTCCGATGCCTTCAGCAGATCCACACCATCAAACAACGCCTGCCCCGAGTGAATCCGCCCGGGAGGCTGCGGAATCAACCCTAACAACGAATAACAGGTCACCGATTTCCCCGAACCCGACTCGCCCACGATCCCCAACGTCTTCCCGGCCTCCACCGAAAAGGAAACATCCTCCACCGCGTGCACGACGCCGTTGCGGGTGTGAAAGCGGGTGGTCAGGTTGCGGACGTCGAGCAGGGCCATTGCGGAAAAGGAAAGAACACCCCGAAACTGCCGGATGCCACGAAAAGTGCAAGCTTTCGGGCAAATTCAACCCAACGACCCTCCTGCTCAGCCATCCGCAACTCCCAACCACCGCTCCGCCGCCTCTAACAAATCCTCCAACCGCCTCTCCACATCCAGCGTCACCCCCTCCTCCGGCCCCGGCACCTCAAGCGTGGCCAGTTGGCTCTCGAGCATCCCCGGCTTCATGAAATGCCCCGCACGCCCCGCCAAACGCTCCGCCAGCAATTCCCGCGAACCCGCAAGATGAATCAAAACCACCCCATCCTCCCCCACCCCCAACGCCTCACGATAAGCCCTCTTCAACGCCGAACACGCCAGCACCGTCAACCCCTCGTTGGAAGCCGCATCCACCACCTCCCTCCGCATCCTCGCCAACCATGGCGCGCGATCCTCATCATCCAACGGCTGACCCGCCGCCATCTTCGCGATGTTCTCCGCAGGATGCCAATCATCCGCATCGTTAAACACCCCGCCACACCGCTCCGCCAACAAGCGCCCGAAGGTCGATTTCCCGGACCCGCAGACGCCCATCACAATCACCACACGCGGAACAACCACGCCGGATGTCGCACCGTCACTCACTCCGGAATCGAGTCGAGCAACTGCTGCAAAGCCAGCACCGTATAGGACGTCACCAACACCGGATTGGACTCCATCCAGCGACCGTTCGCATTCACCCAAGAACCATCCTCACGCTGGGTCGAAAGAAGCTTCTCCCCAAGCTGGGCGCGCCAGTCGATCTCCTTGCCGTCCTCAAGCTTCAGCTTGTCAATCCCTGCAGCGGAAAGGCACTTCGACATCACCTGATAATAATAATACAAACCCTGTGCTCCCATCCCCGGATTCTCCTCAAGCGTGTAGTTCTTGCCGAGCCAGTCCTTAACCGCCGAAACCCGCGGATCATCCGGACCAAGCTTCGCATAAATCAGCGAAAGCAACCCCGCGTAAGACATCGATCCATAGGAACGCAGCGCCGTCTTGCCACCCTCAACCACATCCGTTCCCGCCTTCGAGTCGATCGAGTTGTAAATGAATCCACCTTTGTTCTTCGGATCGTTGGACGCCCACTCCTGATCGTTCGTCTCTTCCAAATTCTGACAACGTGAAAGGAACGTCAGCGCCGCCTGCCAGTCCAAATCGGGCTGGGTGCCGAATTTCCCGTCCTCCACCACCTGCTTCGAAAGCGCGAGCGCCTCAATCGCAAGATAGGTGTTCGATAGGTCCGTGTGAGCATCGCTGGAACCATAACCGATTCCCCCATCATTCACATCATCCGTCTCACCCGGCGTCCCCACATCCCACTGCTTGTCGATCAGATGCTTCCGCGCCTTCACCACCGCCGGATGATACTCGTCACGCCCCGCAGCCATCAACGCCGTCACCGATGTCGCCGTATTGTAAACCGTTAGACCGCGGTTATAAATCCCGCCATCCTCTTTCTGCTGTGCCAGCAACCAGTTGAACCCCTTCTCGATGTGCTCGGGAAACGGCTTCGTCTTGTCCAGCTCAGGATCACGCACCGCCGCGTTCAACGCCAATGCCGTGAACGCCGGTAACCCTCCATCGTCCCAATTCCCATCGGGCTTTTGTTGCGTCTTCAACCAGGCATTGCCCCGGGCAATCGCCTGGCGCACTTCCTGTTGCAGTGAAACATAAGGATTCGACTTCGCCTGCGCGGCGGCCATCCCGGCGGTCAAAATGAATGCGGCAATCGTGGTTTTCATGGTTTTGAAGGTTTTGGCTGATGAGGAGCGATGATCAACGTGACTTTTGTCCCTTCCGGTGGAACCCGCTTCGGAAATGTAACCCACACGGTGTCATCCTGATTGTCCTCTCCGGGGTAATTGATCAACGCGCTCCCCGTAATGAAAACAGCGGCGATGTCCCCGGTCGTCTCCGGCACATACTTGCCATCGAAAACATCCGACCCACCATAAACCCACGGCCCCGGTGGCATCGCATCACCCTTCACCGCATGCTGAATCCACTCGTTCACCGAAACGCTCCGGCTCTCCTCACCATCCTTCCACTCCACCTTGATCTCCACACGCGATCCCGCCTTCACCTCTTCACTCACCTCAGGAAACTGGTTGGACTGACCGCCCTTGTCATTCGGCAGCGCATACAACTCCTCGGATGCCGGATACCTCAACAGCTTGAACGCAAGATTCAGATGCGTCGGGGAAATCTTCGTGTGGAACAACGACTCATGGATCTTCCCATTCTCATGAACGACCAGAAACTCCAACAACCCGTCCGTTAGATTCACCGCCGCAGGAAACCGGATCTCCCTCGTCTTCTGATCGAACGTCACCTCACCGATCTTGAACCGGGTCTCATCCAACCGCTCGATCGCAGGCTTCACCGGCTCCATCGGCTGATCCGGAGCAGGCAGGGACTTCGGCTCCAATGGCCCACCCTCCTCCTCCGCAAACCCCGCAACTCCGGCGAAGGCTGCGAACAAAAAACAACTGCAACAGCGAATCAACATCTTGGGGAGTATTCCTCGGGTTCTGGCTTGTGTCAAAGTCCGTTCCTGAAACGTCATCCCACCGGGATTCTTAGAAAAAATTCACTCTACCCCGGATTCTTCCTCCTCCTCTTCCTCCTCCTCGACCTCCTCATCCCCCGCGTCCTCAACCTCCGGAACCTGCAACGATGCCCCAAACTCATCCCAACACAAGCGCGTGAACCGGAACGCCAACGCCTCGGAAACATCATCACCCTCCTCAAGCTCACCAACCGGCACAAACTCCGTATTGGACCGCAAATGGTTCCTCACCAACTGGTAAACCAACGGCAAAATCCTCGGACGCAAATCATCGCCAGCCTTCGCCGTGAACGAAACCACCTCCGTCGTCGGGCTTTCCTTCTCCACACCCGCCAACCACAGCGCCACCGGCACCGGCAACTTCCCATCTGAAATGCTCCGCCCCTTCGTGATCTTCACCTCCACCTTCAGCAACCCCGCCGATACCTGCTCCAGATCCCCCGCAATCTTCTCCATCACCGGCAACAACTCATCCGCCAGCAACGGACCCGTCCCCGCATGCAAAACCACCCTCCGCGCCTTCTCCTCATCCGTATTCCAATCCGGCAACGTAGGCCTCAACCGCTTCACCACCTCCAACGCACGCCGGATCTGCTCCGGCTCCGCCTTACCCAAATCCATCACCCGCTCCCACGCCAACAACGCCCGCTGGAACTGCCCCTGCTGCTCCAAAGCCTCCGCCAACATGATCAAATGCGGCGCACCACGCCCAGCCTGATCCCCATACTCTTCCAACGCCGGCGGCGACCCCAAATCCCCCAAATCCAACGGCGGCGGCTCCGGTGCCACCAACTCCGGCTCCTCCCTCGGCACCGAAATCGCATCCTCACGGATGTCCGGCATCGCCAAACCCTGCCTCGCCTCCCGCCTCACCAACTCAATCTTCTCCTCCGATGGCGGCGTCACGAAATCCACATCCCGCGTCCGAAACCACCACGTCAAACCCACCACAAGAATGGCCAACGGAAGACACCAGTAGAGCGGAATGCGCACGCGCAAAAGCTGGACGCAGGAAACGCCAACGAAAAGCCGAAACACCACGCCGCAAAACAAAACACCCCGACGGCCAAACCGTCGGGGCGCTTCAAAAACTCAGTTCGCGAACGAATCAGTCGCCCGACTTCACCAAAAGCGCACGCTTGCCAACACGGCCACGCAAATAATGCAACTTCGCGCGGCGCACCTTGCCCGTGTTCGTCACCTCGATCTTCGCAATCCGCGGAGTGTGCAGCGGAAACACACGCTCCACACCTTCACCGTAGGAAATCTTGCGAACCGTGAACGAAGCATTCACCCCGGTGCCACGACGCGCAATCACTAGACCGGCGAAAATCTGAACGCGCTCTTTGCCACCCTCAACCACCCGGCAATGGACTTTAACCGTATCGCCCACGTTGAAGTCGGCGACGTCTTGCTTCAATTGCTCCTGCTCGATTTTCTTGATGATGTCCATGGGGTGCTCCTTCGAGTAAAATGGTTGGATTCCGCAGCGCAAACCGTGTGCCTGGAACTGCGGGGCGCGAGAGCTAGCGGACGCAACCCACAATTGCAACAGCGAAATTGATCCGATTTGCTTGAATTTTCACGCCTTCCCATACACCGCCGTCGGATCAAACGACCGACCCTCATCCGAAAACTCCAACCGCGCCCCTTCCCCCTCACCACCACCCACCACCTTCCGGTAAAAACACGACGTCCGCCCCGTGTGACACGCCCCAGCCCCGATCTGCTCCACCAGCAAAATCAACGCGTCCTGATCACAATCCGTCCGGATCTCCACAATCCGTTGCACATGCCCCGATGTCGCACCCTTGTGCCAATACTCCTTCCGCGAACGCGACCAATACACCGCCTCCCCGATCTCCAACGTCCGCCGCAGCGACTCCGCGTTCATATACGCCAACATCAGCGGCTCCCGCGTCGTCGCATCCATCGCCAACGCCGGAATCAACCCATGCTCATCAAACTTCGGCGCAAAATCCTGACCCTCCTCAATCTCCCCCTTCGATCCCCGCTTTGCGAAACATGCGTTGCTGTCCATGACCCAACCGTGAAATCCCACCCCCACCCTGTCCAGCGCACATTCACCCATCCACCCTCACCACGTCATCAACCCGCCGCATCCGCTTGCACAATCCCCCGCAATCCGGTCGTATCCCGCCCAACAAAAACCATGAAATCCATCCTCACCCTCGGCCTCGCCGCACTCATGACCACCACCTCATGGTCCCAGGAAATCCCCAAAGTCCTCGAAATCGGCGCTCCCATGCCCGATTTCAAACTCCCCGGCATCGACGGCAAAGACCACACCGCCGCCGACTTCGCCTCCGCCAAAATCCTCTGCGTCATCTTCACCTGCAACCACTGCCCGGATTCCGTCGCCGCCGCCGTCCGCACCGAAGAAATCCACCAAGCCTACAAAAACAAAGGCGTCGCCCTCATCGCCGTCAATGCCAACAACCCCGGCTCACTCACCCCGGACGAACTCGGCTACTCACCCCACGGCGACTCCTTCGAGGAAATGAAACCCTTCGCCACCGACCACGGCTGGACCTTCCCCTACCTCTACGACGGCGAAAAACAACTCTTCGCCACCGCCTGCGGCGCACAAAGCACCCCTCACGTCTTCGTCTTCGATGCCGATCGCAAACTCCGCTACACCGGACGCATGGACGACGCCGGCCGCAAAAAAGGCCCCGTCGAGAAAAGCTACCTCACCAACGCCTTCGACTCCATCCTCTCCGACCAACCCGTCAAGGAACCCGTCACCCGCTCCTTCGGCTGCTCCACCAAATGGCTCTTCAAACAAAACAACGTCGCCGCAGACCAGGCGAACTGGGAGAAAAAGCCCGTCACCGTCGATGACCTCAACGCCGAACTCGCCAAAAAAATCCGCGCCAACGGCAGCGGCAACGTCCGACTCATCAACTTCTGGTCCACCACCTGCGGACCCTGCGTGAAGGAATTCCCCGACCTTGTCGATACCTACCGCCGCTTCCAAAACCGCAACTTCGACCTCATCACCATCACCCTCGACCCACCCGCCGAACGCGCCACTGTCAAAAAATTCCTCCAATCCCGCCACGCCGCCCTCTCCGACAACACCGCACCCTCCCTCAAAAAAGACGACCGCACCTCCAACAACTACCACTGGATCGGCGAAAACCCCGACACCCTCGCCGAAGCCATCGACCCCGAATGGTCCGGCGCACTCCCCCACACCGTCCTCCTCTCCGCCGACGGCAAAATCCTCTGGCGCCACACCGGCGAACTCGACTTCGTCGAAACCCGCCGCCAAATCGTCAACGCCCTGGAGTAACCCCGCTCCCCCTCACCCGGCGTCCATTCAGCACGCCACCCACCCACGTGTAGCGCACCAGCCACTCGTAGCTGAGCAGCAGGATCATCATGCTCACCACGTTGATTCCCGCGAATTTCACCCAGCCATTCACTGGCCATTTCGCCACACCGATCTGCATCCACATCTGCAACGGCAGATGAATCAGATAACACCAATACGACGCGTCCGCCAAATAACGCATCCACCTCCGTGGTCGCGCGGCGAATCGTGAAAACCACCCCGTCGCCACAAACGTCATCACCCACGCATACCCCGCCGCACCCAGCAATCCCACCACCTTGAAAACCATGAAATGCGGATCACCCGCCTTCACCCCCATCGCCAACACCAACCAGTGGACCAACAGCGCCACCACCGCCATCGCGAATCCCTTCTTCAACCCAACCTCCAACGACCCAAGACAAACCCGGCACCGCTGCACCCACCACCCCATCCCAAAAAACATCCCGTAATACACCAAAGCCCTCGGCACCGGAACAAATCCTCCCCCTACCTCACCAACCTCACCCAACGAAGGTCCACCCCACAACACCAGCACCGTCACCGGCAGCAGCAAAATCAACACCCGCCCGCCTCTCATCCACCGCTCAAACAATCCATCCGCCCTCGCCAACAAACCACCCGGAACCCACCGACCCAAACCCGCAACCACCACACCCACCCCATAAAAAATCATCAGATACTGCAAAAACCACAAGTGAGCCGTGGGAATCCGCATCGCCCCAACACCCACCTCGCTCGTCCCACCCATCCCCCACACCCACAACCAACCCATCAATGGAACCAGCACCACCATTCCCAGCACAAACGGAATCCCGATCCTTCGCAGCCGGTTGCTCAAGAATCCCCCAGCACCCAAGCGCTCACCCAACAAACGCCCGAAAAATCCCGCGATAAAGAAAAACAACTGCATCCGGAACCCGTGGATCCCACCGATCAGCACATCAAAACTCCAGTGCCGCCCCACATCCTGCACCACCCATCCCAACGGCACCGTCGCAAACGACATCGCCGCATGCAACGCGATCCCTAACAACATTGCCGCCGCCCGCAAATGATCCAACGCATGCAACCGCCCGCCATCGGCAACCACATCGGAATCGTTGGACGTACCCGCAACCATACACCACCCAACCTACCCACCCCCAATCCCCCTGACCAGCCCACCCTTTTCAAATCCTCCCAATGAACCACCACCGCACCCTATTACCCTAAATTCGGAAATGAAAGACCACGGATTGCAGGCATGACACGAATAAAGAGCGACTTACAAAACAAACCAGACTCATCCAGCAGATGAGTGGCCAACGGAACGTAACGGATTCATATCCGTGTTCATCCGTGTTCACTCGTCCGTCGTAGCCTTCTCGCCCTCCATAGCGCTGGCGAAATAGGTGGCGAAGTCGGATCCGTGGTTCCTATTTTCCTGTCTTGGCTCACCCCAAATGAGGCCCACACCGCCGCCTCAACAACTCCACCAACTCCGGATCCATGTAATCATAACGATCCGGAATGTGCAGCACCACCACCCGCTTCCCCGCAAGCAACCTGCCAAACCGCCGGTTCAACCGGCTCCGGTGCACCGCCTCCATCACCAGAATCACATCCGCCCACTCAACCTGCTCCGCTGTTAGGAAAACCTCGGCATCATCCGCCAGCCCGGCCGAGTCCGTACTCACACCCGGATGATCCGCAAACAAAACCTCCGCCGTCGGACTACGCAGCCGGTTGCGGGAACACACGAACAACAAATGGCGCGGCGCGGACATCACGGATCTCTACCCACAAAAACGGCCTTTCCGCTTTGGACGGAAAGGCCGGTGGTTGCCCTCCGTTAGAAGGGCCGTTGATGATTCGACAAGGCGATCAGATGACAAAATCCTTGAGCTTCTTCAGCGGACGAACCTTCACCGCGGTGGAGGCTGGCTTGGCTTTGAAGGTCACTTCTTCCTTGGTGAAAGGATTGATGCCTTTGCGTGCTTTCACAGCTGGCTTGCGAACGGTGCTGATCTTGAGAATGCCGGGAAGAACGAACTCACCGACTGCGCCCTTTTTCACGTGCGCTTCGATGACTTCCGTCAGGCTGTCAAGAACGGCAGCCACTTGCTTGCGGCTGAGTTCGGTGGATTCGGCGATCTGGTCCAGGATTTGGGTCTTGGAGAGCTTGTCTTTGATGGGTGTAAGTTTCTTGGCCACGCACCGGAATTCTCGGAATCAACCCCTCTTGTCAAGCATCCTGATTCCAAAAAACCCTATAAATCCCGTATTTTTAAGCCTTCAGCGATGTTTTTAAAAATCCACCGTCTTCCTGCGAAAGTTTTATGCGATTTCGAAACACCATTTTGCTTCAAACACCTCTCAACCCTCCCGTCGCATCCGCCAACGATGAGGTCGGCGCACCCGCCTTCTCCAACATCGAGAGCCACAGCGAACAAAGCGGCGTCCCCTCGTCAAACTCAAGGTGCCTCCCCGTCCGCAACTTCCCACCAGCTTTCCCCGCTACCACGATCGGAACATTCCGCGGGTTGTGCGAGTTCCCGTCACGGATCGGCGAACCAAACGCAACCATCGAATGATCTAACAAAGTTCCCTCACCCTCCTTGATCCCCTTCATCCGATCTAACATATAAGCATACTGCTGCGTATGCCAATGGTTGATCTTCTCATACTGGTCCAGTTGATCCCCGTTGTTCTGGTGATGCGAAATCGAATGATGCCCGCCATTCACACCCTCGATGAACGAAAAATTCCGGTTCGTAACATCATTGCCGAACATGAACGTCGATACCCGCGTCGAGTCGGACCAGAACGCCAGCACCATCAAATCCAACATGATCCGCGAATGCTCGCCGTGATCAAACCTCGGCAGCGAATTCAACTCCTCCTCCCGCGAGGCCTTGCCCATCGCCTTCGAAATCCGTTTGTCCAGCGCATCCAACTGCGCCATCAGCTCCGGCGAAAGATTCTCCCCAGCCCCCAACGTGCTCGCCTCCTGCTCGATCCGCCGCTCCACCTCGCGGATCGACTCCAAATACTGCTCCAACTTCTGCCGATCCGAACTCCCCAACTTCGACTGCAACCGCTTCGCATCCTCACGCACCAGATCCAACACCGACTGCTGATCCGCCGCCTGCTTCTCTCCCGATGCCGACCGCGTCCGGAACAACCGGTCAAACGCCACCCGCGGATTCAACTCACACGGCAACGGCACCGTCGGCGTCTTCCACGAAATATGCGATGCATACAGCCGCGTGTAATTCACGTTCGTATCAATCCCCGTCGCCACCGGCTCCGTCCCCAACTCCAGCGATGGCAACTTCGTCGCGCGCCCGATCTTCTGCGCCGCAATCTGATCCATCGAAATCCCGCCCGCATTGATATCACTCCCCGTCGTCTTCGAAATCGTCGTCCCCGTCAGCCAGCCACCCGTCTTCACATAATGACCGTCACCCGAAAACGATGCCTTGTTCTGCAATCCTGTTAGAATGAGCAGCTCCTCCCGGTGCTTCTCCAGCGGCTGCAAAATCGGCGAAAGCTTGAACCTTCCACCACTCCCCTCCGGCGTCCACCGGTCCTGCCTCACCCCGTTCGGCATATACAGCATCGCGATCCTCACCGGAAACCCACTCCCCTTCCCGCCCTGCGCCATCAACGGACTCATCGCATCGAGCACAGGCAAAGCCAAAGTCGCACCAATGCCCTTCAGCATCGTGCGTCGTTCAAGAAGCCAGCGGTTGGATTGGATATTTGCCATAATTCAATTCGGTTCGGATACCGGGCTACGTGGAAATCTCCCACGGCTTTCAGAAATCTTCCACCTCTACTTCGGCAATCCCGCCACCAACCCATCCCACCGCCGCTTGAACCGCGGGTTCTGCTGCCCCAACCGCTCCGCCGCCGTACTCGCCCGCTGCCGGTCCCCCGCCAACCAATCAAACGCGATCGCACACTCATACCGGTTCAGCTTCTCCAACTCCCCCGTCTGATTCCGCACCAACACCCGGTGCAGCTCGATGATCGAATCCGCCGTCAGCGCACCCCACGGCACATCCTCCGCCTCCGCCGCCGCATTGATCCCACGGAAATGCCCAGGCTTCTCGGACGCCTCCGCCCGCGTCAGCTTCCCACCATCCTTCCGCTCCAACGTCAACGTCGCTCCCCCCGCCTTCAAATCAGACTCCATGTCCGCCAAAAAAATCGTCGCCGATTCCGCCAACGCCAACAGCGAATCCCGGCTCGCCCCCTCCGGATCCTTCACCAGCGATTTCAGCCACACCGCCGCATCGGAAAACCGGCACTCATCCGCATACGCCCGCAACTTCGCCATCGCATCCCCCGCCACCACTTCAGGCACCGCTGGCTCCTTCGTCGGATCCACCGCCGGCTTCGTCTTCAGCCTCCGCGCATGCTTCGTTAGATCCAACTGCCACGCCCGCACATTGAACCTCGCCCGCCCCTTCGTTCTCAATTTCTCCAACACCCCGTTCAGCTCCTCCACCGCCGCATCACACCCCGCCACATCCTCCGGAAACGCCCCGAACACCGGAGCCGACAACGCCTCGTGATCCGCCACATAATCCCCCGCCAACTTCTGATAGACCGCCGCCCACGAATCCTGCTGCGGCAACTTCACCCCGCGCACCGCCTCAAACATCGGCACCGCCTCCGCCATCGCCCCCTGCTCCCAATTCTTCAACCCCGCCAACATCAGGCTCATCACCTCCGCCGCGCCACCCTTCCCCGCACCACCCCCATCAACCCTCAAAACACCCATCTCCGACATCTCGGAAATCACCGGCAACAACAACGTCCGGATCCGCGGATTCGCCAACTTCGCCCCGCGCAAATGCTCACGCGTCTCCACCGCCTCCTTCCTCGCCGCATCGGATCGCCCGTCCAGCAAACCCGCCGCCACCGCCTCCACGGCCGCCCAACTCCGCGTCGGCTCCTGCACCGCACCATCCTCACGCAACGCCGCAAACGCCTCCCGCGCCTTCTCATACTCACCACCATCCACCGCCGCCCGCGCCTCACGATACCTCCCCGCGATCCTCGAAGCCGCCTCAGCATCCTGCGGCACCGCTCCCGGATCCGCCGCCGGCACCTCCACCACATCACCACCCCCAATCGGCAAATCATCCACCTCAGGTGCATCCTGCATCACCCACCACCCCGCACCCACCAGCGCCCCCACCACCCACATCCCCGCACCCGCCATCGCCAACCGCTCACCCATCCCGGCCTTCCGCCTCCGCCGCCCACCCGCCACCTGCCCCCCCGGCCGTCCCGCCACTGCCCCCGCACCCGCAACACCCGCCGCCACCACCGGTGCCGACTGCGCCCGCTGCAACGCCACCTTCAACAACGAAATCATCTCCTCATAAGACCCGAACCGCGCGCTCGGATCATACGCCATCGCTCGCTCCACCACCGCACACGTCTCCAAGGAAAGCCACGGCGCCACCATCTGCAACGGCACCACCTTCTGCTTCGCCTCACGCAAAACATGCGTCGCCATCGACTCCTCCGCACACGACGGCTTCCCCGCCAACGCATGATACAACGTCGCCCCGAACGCATACAAATCCGACCGAAAATCCTCCGCATGCCCCTCAATCGTCTCCGGCGGCACATAATACGGCGTCGCCCAAATCTCCTGCGCCTGCGCACTCCCACCCTTCGTCACCAACGCCAACCCGAAATCCACAATCTTCGCATTCCCCTCCGCATCCAACAAAATGTTCCCCGGCTTGATATCCCGGTGGATCAACCCCGCCGCATGCGCCGCCTTCAACCCCTCCGCCACCTGGATCGCCAACGGCAACAACTCCCGCTCCGTAATCGTCCCCTTCTCCCGGATCTGATGCTCGAAATGCCCGCCCGCCACCAACTCCATCGCAATGTAAAAACGCCCGAACGCATGCCCCGTCGTGAACACCCGCACCACATGCGGATGACTGAAACTCGCCGTAATCCTCGCCTCCTCCTCAAACGCCGAAATCCGCCGCTCATCCGCCGAATAACTCTCATTCAAAATCTTCAACGCCACCTCACGCCCCAACGTGTTGTCCTGCGCGATGAACACCACACTCATCCCACCGATCGCATGTCGCCGCATCAACGTATACGGCCCGAACTCACGCTTCACCCGCGTATGCTTCCCGCACGACGGACACTCCACATTCGAAAACGGAGCCAAAGACGAAACATCCATCGGTTTCCCACAAGCATGGCAATAAGCAATCGTCTCCGCGTCGTCCGGCATGGCTGGACCCTACCTACGTCACATCCATCTGAAAACTTGAAACTTGCCGCCATTCTTTTCACGGAAACAATCCCCACGTGGAAATCATCGTCGAAGCCGGTGCCGGCGAACGCCTGGACGCGCACCTAGCCGCCCGTCTCGCGGAACTCTCGCGCTCCCGCATCCAAACCCTCATCCGCGACCAGTTCATCCTCGTCAACGGCAACCCCGCAAAACCCCGCGACCCCGTCAAAACCGGCGACCACATCACCATCGCCCTCCCCGAGGCCGTCCCCGACATCGCCGCCCCACAAGACATCCCCCTCCACATCCTCTTCGAAGACGAAAACCTCCTCGTCCTCAACAAAGACCCCGGCATCGTCGTCCACCCAGCCCCCGGTAACCCCGATGGCACCCTCGTCAACGCCCTCC
>SYAP01000326.1 GCA_005787565.1 Verrucomicrobiaceae bacterium
GCGCGTGGGCGGGTGGCGGGGGTGGATGTGGTGCTGGGTGCGAGGTTGTTAGGTTTTTCACAGCAGGGCGGGGGGGAGGCGGATGACATGAACCGCGGGGAGCGGCGGGAGTTTTTGGGGAAGTTGTTAGAGGAGTTCGGCAAGTGGCGTTTCGATGAGTCGGCGAGGCCGGTGATCCGGTTGTTTGTGGAGGGGGATTTGGCTGACCGGAGTTCGCTGGTGGCGCGGCTGGAGGTGCAGGCGAAGGGGGTTGAGAAGAGCGGGCATGTGCTGGATGAGATTTCCGCGAAGGGTGAGTTGAGGGGGAGTTTGCTGACGTTGACCTCGCTGAGTGCGACGGATTCGAGGGGGGCTTTCGAGGGGCGGTTGGATTATCATTTGCAGGATCGGGAAGGTCGGTTTGATGTGCATTCGACGCTGGAGGTGCCGCGTTTGTTGAAGGCGTGGTTTGGGGTGCCGGAGTTGGGTGTGGTGGTGTTCGGCGGTGGGCAGAAGCTGGATGGGGAGGGTGAGTTCCGGTTGCGTGAGGGGGAGAAGCCGGAGGTGAAGATGACGGGAAGGGTGAGGTGTGAGTCGGTGATGTTGCGCGGGGTGCCGTTCGAGGCGGCGGAGAGTTTGCTTTCGTGGAATGGAGAGACGATGTATTTGCGGGATCTGGTGCTGACGCATGCGGAGGGGGTGGCGAAGGGGAAGGCGATGATCGAGTGGCCGCTGGTGAGGGTGGCCTTGCACACGACGTTGCCGGTTTCGGTGTATCGGCCGTTTTTTGTGGGGCAGCCGCTGGAGCATGTGTTAAAGGATTTCAACGGGGGTGAGACGGAGAAGGTGGATGTCTCGCTGGAGGGCGGGTTCAATCTAACTGACAAGTATGCGTGGGCTTACACGGGGCGGGGGAAGGTGGAGAACACGAAGTACAAGGGGGTGCCGGTGCAGTCCGCGGATGCGTCGTTTTCGCTGAGCCACCACGAGCTGGATTTCTATCAGGGGACGGTGGTGTTCGATTACCGGAGTTATGGGTTGAGGAAGGCGTTCCAGGGGCCGGTGAACGGAACGGCGAAGGTGGGGCGGATCCGTTTTGTGGGGGCGACGAAGCTGGTGGATGTGGAGGAGGTGGAGGGGGATTTCTGGGCGGCGCCGATGTTGCGGTTGTTCGCGCCGCCGATCGCTGACCATCTGGAGATCTATCGGTTTCACCGTCCGCCGAGGTTGAGGGCGTCCGGTGTGGTGGATGTGACGCCGCAGGGGAGGACATCGATCGTGGTGGGATTCTCATCGGAGCAGGCGGCGAATTATGTGTTTCTGGGCAAGGATCTGACGATGAAGGCTCCGAGGGGGCGGGTGGTGGTGAAGGGGCCGAAGGTGACGGTGGATGACCTGGAGTTCGATGTGTTTGACGGGCCGGTGGTCTCGCGGTTCGTGCATGACGGGAAAAAGGGTCTATCAGGTGATGTGAGTTGGAAGCGGTTGTCGGTGCCGGAGATCGGGGAGGCTTATGATTTCGAGATCAAGGGTGGCGGGTTGCTGACGGGGCGGATCGAGTTTTCGATGAGGGAGGGCAAGGTATCGACGATGAATGGGGATGGGTTGTTGGCATTGGAGAAGGCGGAGTTGTTTTCGGTGCCGATGTTCGGGCCGTTGTCTCCGTTGATTTCCGGGGTTCTGGGTGATCGGCGGGCGGGATTCGAGCGGGCGAAGGACGCGTTTCTAACCTATCAGATCAAGGACGGGATGATGAGCAGCCAGGATTTCCGGACGGCGACGTCGTCGTTGGTGTTTACCGGGGACGGAGTGGTGAATCTGGAGAAGCGCAGCATCGAGATGACGATCCGGATGAATGCGAGGGGGTTGTTGGGCGTGTTGACGTTGCCGTTGCGGCCGTTTTACGGGCTTTTCCAGTTCCGCGGGATCGGTCCTTTGAGCAAGCCGATGTGGGAGAATGTGATGTTCACATCGCCGCCGGCGAATCAGAATGATGTGCTTTTGAATCCCCCCAAGGCGAGAATTGTTGAAGAGTAGCCTTTTCAGAATCATTGATCATGAAACCTCCATCTGTCAATCGAGTTCTGGTTCCGAGCGTTTCAGCTTTTGGTTATTGGTTGTGCCTGATTCAGGTGTCGGTCGGGGATTTCATTGATCGGAACGGGAACGGGATGAGTGATGTGTGGGAGGCGGCTCATGGTGAGGCGTTGGATCCGGAGGAGGATTCGGATGGGGATGGGTTTTCCAATCGGGATGAGTCGTTGTCCGGGACGGATCCGTTTGATGTGGAATCGCGATTGGAGATTGGTTCGGTGGAGCGGCCGGCGGGATCGTTGGTGCGGGTGGAGTGGCCGACGGTGGCGGGGGTGAGGTATCGGTTGGTTGCGTCGTCGAATCTGCGGCATTGGTATCCGGTGGGTGAGGCGGTGACGGGGAACGGTATTTCGCAGGAGGCGGAGTTTGTGTTGGATGCGCCGGGATCGGTGGTGGGGGCGATGCATTCGCGGTGGACGGGGTTGACGGGATGGGACGGGGTGGAGACGGTTAGGAGTTTATCTAACGGATCGATGATGCCGCAGGTTTCCGGGATATTGAGCCAGCTTGAGTTGCCGCCATCGGCACCGAATGTGGAGCAGTTCGGGGATTGGGTGAGGGGATGGGTGATCGCGCCGGAGACGGGAGATTATACTTTTTGGGTGGCGGGAGATGATCAATGTGAGTTGAGTCTATCCACGGATGCGGACCCGGCGAATTTGCGGAAGATTGCTGAGGTGGAGGGATGGACGAATTATCGTGAATGGCTGAAGTATGCGGGGCAGCGTTCCGAGGTGGTGGCGTTGGAGGCGGGGCAGGTGTATTATTATGAGGTGTTGCATCGGGAATATGAGTATGGGGATCATGTTTCGGTGGCGTGGACGAGGCCATCGATGGCGGAGGGGACGCGGGAGACGGTGGGTGCTCCGCATTTGACGGTGGCGGGAGCGACGCCGGGCGGGATTGCAGGGGACGGGGGGCGGATGTTTTTCAAGCTGTTGGCGGATCATGTGGATCGGGACGGGGATGGGGTGGCGGATTTTGAGGAGGGGGTGTTAGGTTTGAATTCCGATGACGGGACGTCGACGCCGAGGGTGGAGGATTTGGCGGCGGCGCATGAGGCGTTGGACAGTGTGAGCACGGTGACGTTGGGTGTTTCCGGGCCGCGGGCGTATGAGACGGGTGGGGCACCGGGGAGGTTTGTGGTGTTTCGGGCGGGAGGGATCCGGCCGATTTCGGTGCCGTTGGTGGTTTCCGGGACGGCGGTTTCGGGTGGTGATTTTGCGGCGTTGCCGGCGGAGGTGGTGATTCCTGCGGGGGGGCGGGCGGTTGAGGTGGAGGTGCATGCGTTGGCGGATGGGAATGTGGAGGCGCAGGAGACGGTGGTGGTGGGGTTGCAGGCGGGGCCGGGCTATCAATTGGCGAGTCCGTCGGAAGCGGTGGTTTTGATTGATGATGCGGCGGATGTGTTGTCAGTGGCGCAGTTGCGAGGGGCGACGGGGGTTTCAACGGGCGGGTGGGGGACGGCGGCGGTGAGGCGTGCTGGGAATTCGTTAAGCGGGCGGGTGAGTTTGTCGTTTGGTGGTTTGAACGGGGCGCAGACGGCGGCGGAGATTTTCGTTTCGTCGAACGGCAGTGGCGGGCCGGTGGTGTTCACGTTTCCGTTAGGTCAGGTGGCGGCGATGGATTGGGATTTCGCGGCGGCGGGTGGAGTATCGCGTGAGGCGATTCTGGCGGCGTTGGGTGCGGGGCAGTTGTGGGTGCGGGTGGTGACGGATGCGCAGGCGGGGGCTGAGCTGTTAGGACAACTGGTTGAAGCGCCGGGGTGGTTTGAGATGCCGACGGTGGTGCCCGCACCGGCGTCGCCCGGGTTGGCGGGGGATGCTGGAGAGGCGGCGCGTTTTCTGACGCAGGCGACGTTCGGGCCGGTGGAGTCGGAGTTGGAGGCGCTGGAGACGCAGAGTTTCGCGGCGTGGATCGATGCGCAGCAGGCGTTGCCGGCGACGTATCATTTGCCGTATGTGCAGGCGCGGCGGGCGGAGTTGTTGGCGCGTGAGGGTCAGGATGGTTGGCAGGGGCCGCGGAACGAGGCGTGGTGGCAGCATGCGTTGACGGCGCCGGATCAGTTGCGGCAGCGGATGGCGTTCGCTTTGAGCCAGATTCTGGTGGTTTCGCAGTTCGGAGCGCTGGATTCGTATCACGAGGGGACGACGCGGTATTATGACATGCTTTTGCAGCATGCGTTCGGGAACTATAGGGATTTGTTAGGGGATGTGACGCGGAGTCCGATGATGGGGACGTATTTGAGCATGATGCGGAACCGGAAGCCGGATCCGGTGGTGGGGCATGAGCCGGATGAGAACTATGCGCGTGAGATCATGCAGCTTTTCACCATCGGGTTGAATCAACTGCATCCGGACGGGTCGTTGAAGCTGGACGGTGAGGGGATGCCGCTGCCGACGTATACGCAGGATGACACGGTGGCATTGGCGCATGTTTTCACCGGGTGGGGTCCGCATTATGATCCGCTGAATCCGCCGCGATGGGAGAACAATCAGGTGGCTGGGATCAACGACTGGTTTCAGTGGGGATATGATTCGGCGCGGCCGATGTCGTTTTATCCGACGTTTCATGACACGCTGGACCGGACGATTGTGGGAGGGGTGACGATTCCTGGCGGGACGGATGGTATCCGGCGGTTGGATGATGCGTTGGATGCTTTGTTCGAGCATCCGAATGTGGGTCCGTTTCTGGCGAAGCGGTTGATCCAGCGATTTGTGACGAGCAATCCGAGTCCGGGGTATATCCATCGGGTGGCGGCGGTGTTTGATGACAATGGCGAGGGTGTGCGGGGGGATCTGGGTGCGGTGATCAAGGCGGTGTTGTTGGATTATGATGCGCGGCATCCGACGCCGCGTGAGTCGGCGGCATTAGGGAAACCGGCGGAGCCATTGTTGCGGGTGGCGCGGATGTTCCGTGTGCTTGGTGTTCCGCCGCCGTTGTTAGGGGTGAACGGGGACACGCGATATTTCCTGAATTTTCAGTGGGATTTGCCGGAGCAGGCGCCGTTGCTGGCTTCCTCGGTGTTTAACTTTTTCCAACCGGGTTATGCGAATCCGGGGCCGGTGGCGCGGGCGGGGTTGGTTTCACCGGAGTTCCAGATTTTCGCGGAGACGACGGCGATCCGTCAGGCGAACTTCAATTTCGGGGCGTTGCAGTGGGGGCGGTGGACATCGGAGCCGCTGCCGGGAGGTGCGCCCAACCAGAATGTGACGGTGACAATGAATTATGCGCCGTTGGTGGAGATTCTGAACACTCCGGGGGCGACGCAATCGCAGGCGCATGAGTTGTTGATCGATTATCTGGACGAGCGGTTTTTGTTCGGGGAGATGAGTGAGGGATTGAAAGATGATATCCGTGGATTGTTCGCCTCGTTGCCGCCGTGGTTCACGATGGATCCGCCCTATCAGACTGCGCGGGTGCAGACGGCGTGTTATCTGGTTTTGAATTCACCCGAGTTTTTCGCACAACGTTGAGAGTTATTGATCCCCATGAAACGAACATCATTTCAGACAGGACGCCGTGCATTTCTCGGGCAGGCCGCGTGTGCGGGGCTCGGGTGGAGCGGGATGCTTTCGGCGTTGGGGACGTTGCGGCTTTTCAATGCGACGGTATCGGCGCAGGGGGCACCGCCGGAGGATGACAGCAAGATTTTGATCTGTCTGTTCCTGTTTGGGGGAAATGACAGCAACAACCTGATCGTGCCGAGGGATCTGCCATCTTATACTGCCTATCAGAGGGATCGCGGGATTCTGGCGTTGCCACGGGAGGATTTGCTGCCGTTGACATTGCCGGGTGGGGATGGGCGGGAGTTCGGGTTTCATCCGGCGATGGCTCCGTTGCATCCGGTTTTCGATGCGGGTGATCTGGCGGTGGTTTGCAATGTGGGGACGTTGGTGGCACCGATCACGAAGGCGGAGTATCAGTCTGGCGGGGCGGCGCTTCCGCCGTATTTGTTTTCGCACAACGACCAGCAGGTGCAGTGGCAGACTTCGTTGCCGGACTCGCCGAGGCAGCTTGGGTGGGGCGGGCGGATGGCGGATTTGATGCAGTCGTTGAATTCGGAGTCGCAGATTTCGATGAACATCTCGATCGCGGGATCGAACTTTTTCCAGGTGGGGGAAGAGGTTTTGCAATATCATCTGACGCCGCAGGGGAGCATCGGGTTGGAGTTTTACAATGCGACGTGGGATCCGATTCCGCAGCTCTATCAGGCGACGAACCAGATGTTGGGGCGGAGTTACGGGCATGTGTTCGAGCAGGAGTATGCGAACATCATGAACCGGGCGGTGGCGAATGACACGTTGCTGAAGACGGAGTTGGCGGGGATTCCGATGTATACGGACAAGTTTCCCAACAGCACGGTGGCGGGTGGCGGATTGAATCGTGTGGCCTCGCAGTTGCGGATGATTTTGCGGATGATTGCGGCGCGGCAGTCGTTGGGAATGCGGCGGCAGATCTTTTTCGCGGCGTTGGGTGGCTTTGACACGCATGACGCGCAGTTGGAAGATCATCACGATCTTCTATCAGAACTGAGTGTGGCGCTGGCGGATTTCCATCAGGCGACGGAGGATCTGAATGTGAGCGAGCGGGTGACGTTGTTCACGGCGTCCGATTTCAACCGGACTTACAACAGCAACGGGAAGGGATCGGATCATGCTTGGGGCGGGCATCACCTAATCATGGGTGGGGCGGTGAATGGCGGGCAGCTTTATGGGGCGATGCCGACGTTGGCGATCAATGGTCCGGATGACACGGGCAGTCGCGGGAGCTGGATTCCGAAGGTTTCGACGGATGAGATGGCGGCGACGTTGGCGCGGTGGTTTGGAGTTTCGGAGTCGAATCTGCCGTTGGTGTTGCCGAATTTGCACCGGTTTGCGCAGCCGAATCTCGGGTTCATGAGTTTATGAGCGGGTCGGGATCGAAATTGCTGCGGTGGTTGCTGGTGGCGGGTGGTGTGGTGGCGCTGTGGGTATTGTGGCCACGGGATCCGGAGGAGATGCGGGTTGAGAAGGCGCGTTCTGGGGGAGGGGCGGTTGGGCGGGAGGTGGTGCCGGAGGCGGGTCGTGGGGCAGGGCATCCGGATGCGCGGTCCTTCGGGTCGGAGGCGATTTCGGCGGAACGTGAGCCGGAGGTTTTGTTAGGTTTTTTCCAGATTTTGCGGGAGCGGCATGGGGCGTTTCCGGAAGGGGAGGGCAACGCTCAGTTCATGCGGGCGTTGGCGGGGAACAACCCGTCCGGGCTGGTGGTTTTTCCGGTGGGGCACCGACGGTTGGATGCGAACGGAGCTTTGCTGGATGCATGGGGGACGCCGTTCGCGTTTCATCCGGTGAGTCGACAGTATTTGGAGATCCGGTCCGCGGGGGCGGACCGGGAGATGTATACGGCGGATGATTTGGTGGTGCCGAAGCGACCGGACGAATCTCGCTGAGAAAGATCAGGCGGGTCCGCGATCGAGGTCGATGCGGAAGGGCTTGCCCTTGAGGCGAGAGTTGCGGGTGCGGTCGATGACCTGGCGGGCGAGGTCTTCCGGCACGTCGACGAGGGTGTGTTTGGGGAAGAGGGTGATGCGGCCGAGGCAGCCATCGGGGAGGCCGGCTTCGCGGTACATCATGCCGACGATGTCTTTTGGCATGAGGCCTTGGGCTTTTCCGAGGGAGAGGAAGAGGCGTGCCATGCCGGGTTCGCTGGGGATGGGTCCGCGGTCGAAATTGCGCTCGGGGCGGGGTCCGCGATCCTTGCCGTGGTCGGCGCGGGGTGGGCGGGCTTCGCGGGAGGGTGGGAATTTGTTTTCGCGGCGTGCCGGGCGTTCGGGTTCGCGATCTTCCTCGATGGCTGAGCCTTCGCGTCCGCTGGCTTCGCGGAGGAGGGTGACGAGGGCACCGGCGATGTCGGTGGGTGTGTGGCCCTGCTCTAGCAGGCGGTCGATGTGTTCCTGATGATTTTCGAATTTGCCGGATTCGAGGCGTTCCTTGAGGGAGTCGAAGATGAGGTCGGCGCGGCGGCCTTCGACTTGTTCGACGGAGGGGATTTTCTCGCGTTTGACGACCTGGCGGGTGTAGCGCTCGATGGCCTGGAGGCGATAGATTTCCTTGCCGAAGACGAAGCTGA
>SYAP01000327.1 GCA_005787565.1 Verrucomicrobiaceae bacterium
CTTTTCTTCGCCTTGCAAGAAGGCCTCTTTCAATTTTTCGTGGATCACGGTGGTTGGTTGGTTTTGGTTTTAGCGCCCTCATGCTGGTGCATGAGGCCAACCAGCCACCAACCAATTTTAACGACTCAGGGGACACTACCCGCTTTGCCTTCAAAGCTGATTGAGTGGCTTCTTCATGAACTGCTCGTCACGCAACTTTCGCAAATACTCAAGATATCGCTGCTGGGCTTCCTGATCCGCGTCGGGCGCACCAACCGGCGCCTCGTTGCCATACTTCTTCCACGGACCGTAAGGAACCTGTGCGGCTTCCACAAAACGCCAATGAACTTTTTCCCCAGACTTCACCCCGAGGTAGTCGCGCACCGATGGGGAAATATCAATCCCGGCAGCTCCATTCTTTTTGGTCTTCGGCGGCTTCTGCCCGAAAACATACTCCCAGTCATCAGTCACCCACGGCCCGCAATCCTCCCACTGCGCATAACAACTACGGTTGGCGTAGTAAATCTGGATCCACCGCCCCTTGCATACCGTCTTTCCCGGCTTCGGAGCCATCCGGGAAAACCACGGAATCACCCGAGATGCCTCAGGCTTGTGGGCGTTGTAGGCCTGCACGTCGTTGTAAGGCAACGCAATGTAGAACGGATTCAACTTCGGAACAAATGCCTTCGGACGAAACTCTCCCGTCGTATGGTTCGCAATCCTCGTCGCAGGATCGGGATTGTCATACCCACCGAAATTGATCGCCCATTCCGTATCCCAAGAAGACTTGCAGTTCGGCGTCGGATTATTCTGCGTAGGTTGCTCGCCAATCCAAAAAATCGTGCACGTGATGTGGGTCTTCCACGGATAGACAACCCGAGATGAAGGAGCCACCGGCCGCACTGGAACGCTGGGACGGTTGCCCGTCGGTATCACTACCCGGGGAGCACCAGTCGACGGGCTACCCTGCGCAAACGCCGATCCGTGCGCCAACAAAGCGAACACAAAAAGGCCAGAAAAACATTTGAGGGGGAATCCAATCATTTCAGATATTCGAACGTCCGGAACGCCTTAGCGGGAGGGATCTTTACCAATCCCCACCCCGGTGCGAGCTAAAAATCACCGGCGCCCGCCACTACCCGCCCCATCTCAAAGGGGCCTCCCCAGGAAAATGCAGAGAATCCGCGCCTCCTCGGCCTCTTCGTTGAAAACACGATGCGCAACCTCAGCATCAAAATACGCCGCATCTCCAGCCTCCATCGTCATCGTCTCACCATTGAAATCAAACACGATCCGACCCTGCAAAACCACCAGAAACTCTTCACCTTCATGCGGCATCGCTTCCCGCCGACCGCCATGCGCGGGAATGATCAGCTCGAACGGATCCATGTTCCGATCCGGCCTGCCATGTGCCAGCGAGAAATAACGAATATCCGACTGGTCGCGATCCCTCTCGATCTCACGGCGATCCCCCCGCCGAATAATGCTCAATTTTGGCTTCACATCCAGCCCGTCGAGCAACTCCGACATCGTCAACCCCAGCGCCTCGCAAATCTTTGCCAAGGTCGGAAGCGATGGTGTAACCCGGAAGTTCTCAACCTTTGAGAGCAACCCCTTCCCCAATCCCGACAACTCGGCAACCCTCTCCAGCGTAAACCCCTTCGACAATCGTGTGCTTTTGATCCGAGAAGCAAGTTCAACCAAATTCATGGCCCAAGAGTTGTTTGCTGAAGCACCCCACTGTCAAGGCGCATGTCTGCATCACACCAGACAGATAGATGGTCCTCGCAACGCAAGGCACCACCACTTTTCAAACCTCTTCCACCGGCGGTTTGACCACAATCACCTTGGTCTTGGCCCATTCATCCCCCAATCGCTTGCCCTGCTCTGGCTTATCCTCCCTCATCAGCAGAACAATCGCTTCCACAATGAAGAACACTGGAACGAAAAACGCTCCGTTCCGGAATAACGCCTTCTCCCACATTCCAGTCAATGGTTTCCCATCCAATGTCAACGCCCGCAAACCCATCGCACTCTTCCCGATGCTCCGTCCGCCAAGGAATGGTAAAGAATCACGCGTGACCAAGTAACCAAACGCCAGAAACCATGCCACCCGATCAAGAAACCCGGGCAAAATGAACCACGCGGTCATTTGAATCCCGATGGCCACCAACAAATCAATCATCCCGGCAATGAAACGTGGATTAAAAGCCGCACGAACCTCCCGATCCTCATCAACCTCAGGAGCATCCGAAACCCGCACATTCACCCTAATCTCATCCAACACCACAGGCGGCGGAGGAACCTCCATGGAAATCGGTGGCGTGGGAGGGACCACCACCTTCGGCAAATCCGGCGGTGGAATCACAGGCTTCGGCGGGAATTCAGGATTCATGATGCGAACAACATATCACCCATCCGCAAAAGGTCGAGGAGTAAGCCCAACAACCACCGGATTTCAAGCAAATCGAAATCACTCCCACTCGATGCTCGCCGGGGGTTTGGTCGAAATGTCGTATAGCACGCGGTTGATTCCCTTCACCTCGTTGAGAATCCGATGCGAAGTCTCCCGCAAAATCGAATAGGGCATCTCCACCCAATCCGCAGTCATCGCATCTTCGGATACCACAGCCCGCAAACTAGTCGCCCACTCGTAACTCCGCTCATCACCTTTCACACCAACCGTCTTCACCGGAACCAAAGCCGCATAAGCCTGCCAAATCTTGTCATACCAATCATGTTCCTTCAGTCGTGAGATGAAAATCGCATCACACTCACGAATGATCCTTAACTTCTCCGGCGTCACCTCACCCGGACAACGCACCGCAAGCCCAGGCCCCGGAAACGGATGCCGATGCAGGATATCATGAGGAATCCCCAATGAAGCTCCCAATTCCCGCACCTCGTCCTTGAACAAATCCGCCAGCGGCTCAAGCACCTTGCCCTTCGCCTGCAACTCAAGAATCCGATCCACCCGGTTATGATGCGTCTTGATCTTCGATGCCTTCGATTTCGCATTCGAGGCGCTCTCGATCACATCCGGATAAAGTGTCCCCTGCGCGAGCATCTCCGCATTCCCCACCGAATCCCAAAACACATCAATGAACAGATTGCCGATGATCACCCGCTTTTTCTCCGGATCATCCACCCCTGCCAAAGCCGACATAAAACGCTCCGAACAATCCACCGTCTCAATCGGCACACCCATCCGGTGGAAATTCGACCGCACCTCATCACCCTCATCCTGCCTCATCAATCCATGATCCACAAAAATCGCCCTAACATTAGCCCCCGCCTCATGCAACAACACCGCCAACACCGTGCTGTCCACACCACCCGAAACCCCACAGACAATCTGTTTATCCCCACATTTCTGACGGATATCCTCAATGATCCCGCGCTTGAAATCATCAATCCGGAACGGTTGCAATTTCTCCGCATGCAGCAGGAAGTTATGCAAAATCCTCAGTCCTTCATGACTGTGCGTCACCTCGGGATGGAACTGGATTCCAAAAAACCGCTCGTTCCACTGCAAAGAAACCGGTGTCCCATGCTGATTGGATGCGATCACCTTCGCCCCTTCCGGCAACACTTTCACCGTATCGGAATGACTCATCCACACCTGTGAGGATTTGGAAACTCCCTCATAAAGCCCCTTGCACTCCGTCGGAAAAAGATTCGCCGGTCCATACTCGCGCCGGTCACTCGCCTCCACACTCCCGCCAAACTTGATGTTCAGAAGCTGCATCCCGTAACACACCCCAAGAACCGGAACCCCGAAGGCCTGCAGCGCTTCAAAATCAAGATCCGGCGCATCCGCTTCACTCGTGCTGCGTGGCCCTCCGGATAAAATGATCGCTCCGGGCTTGCCGATGTTTGGGAAATCCTCGATCGCATGAAGCTTCGCCAGATAACCCAGTTCCCGCACCCGGCGGACAATGAGCTGCGTGTATTGTGAGCCGAAATCGAGAACGGCAACGTGGTTTTGATCGGACATGTTGAACAGTTTGGAAAACTTGGTTTATCTAACAAAATAATATCATGCCAACGGCTGGTAATTCGTCGGCTCCTCGGTCATCACGATGTCATGAACATGACTCTCGCGAAGCCCGCCCGCCGTGATCCGCACGAAACTCGCTCGCTCGCGCAACTCCGCCAAAGTCGACGCTCCCACATATCCCATCCCGGATTTCAAACCACCCATCAGTTGAAACACCACATCCGAAAGCGGCCCCTTGTAAGGCACCCGACCCTCCACCCCTTCCGCAACCAGCTTGCCGGAACTGTTCTGACCATACCGATCCCCTGCCCCCTTCTGCATCGCCCCGATCGATCCCATTCCGCGGTAAGTTTTGAAACGTCGGCCCTGCGACTGAACCGTCTGCCCCGGACTCTCACGCGTCCCCGCAAGCAGCGAACCTAACATCACAAGATCCGCCCCTGCGGCAAGCGCCTTCACAATATCGCCGGAATACCGGATGCCACCATCCGCAATCACCTTCACACCATTCTCACGGCAAATGTCCGCGACATTCCGGATCGCCGTGAACTGCGGCATTCCCACCCCAGCGATCACTCGGGTCGTGCAAATCGACCCCGGCCCCACACCCACCTTGATCGCGCTCGCACCTGCCGAAACCAAATCGCGCGCACCCTGCTCCGTCACCACATTGCCCGCAACCACCGGTCGATCGGACAGCGACCGCAGCTTGCCGATCACCTCCATCACATGCCGCGTATGCCCCGTCGCCGCATCAATGAAAAGGGCATCCGCCCCAGCTTCGATCAACGCCTGGCCACGCTCCACACAATCCGGACCCACACCTACCGCCGCACCGCACCGCAACTGCCCGTTGCCGTCCTTCGCCGCATGAATGAACGTGATCCGCTTCTCAATATCCGATCCCGTGATCAATCCCGCCAAATGCCCGTTCGCATCCACCAGCGGCAGCTTCTCGATCCGATTCTGATAGAGAATCCGCCGCGCCTCCTCCAAACTCGTGTTGGGCGGCGCCGTCACCAACTTCGCCAACGGAGTCATCACTTCGAAAACCTTCGCCTCCGGCCGATCCAAATACCTGACATCCCGCCCCGTCACCATCCCCTCGAGCCGCCCGTCCGCATCCACCACCGGAAATCCCGAAAATCCATTCCGTGCCATGATGTCCCTCACATGCTGCACCGAATCCTCTTTCCGCACCGTGTGCGGCTTCAAAATCACCGCACTCTCCGAACGCTTCACCCGCGTCACCATCGCCGCCTGATCCTCAATCGGACACGCCCGGTGAATCACCCCCATTCCCCCCTCCCGCGCCAGCGCGATCGCCAGATCATGCTCGGAAACCGTATCCATCGCCGCAGAAACCACCGGAATATGCAGCGGAATGCCTCCCGTCACATGCGTGGAAAGATCAGCTTCACCAGGAAGAACCGAACTCAAAGCCGGCACCAAAAGGATGTCGTCAAACGATAAACCGAGGGAAATCTCCGCCATGGCGGAGTCAATAGAGACGCCCCCCACCGCGCAAGCCTTAAGTCGGATTTCCATCAACTACATCCCCAATCCATCGCCAAAATCCGTGCGTGACAGCCCCCCCCAGCCAAGGGTTTCCTCACGGGCTCCCATTTCCGAAATCCTCATGGCCATCGAACCCATCAAAGACGGCATCCGCTCCCACGTCCGAATCGACTTCTACGGAAACGTTCACAAACGACTCCGCGGAACCGGCGCCGCCGAGCGATACGCCACCGAGGTCGCCGTCCTCAAGGAACTCGAACGCCGCGGCTGCACCTACGTCCCCAAAGTCCTCGAAGAACACCCCGACGAACACTACTTCGTCTCCACCAACTGCGGAAAACCCGCACCCCAGATCTCCAAGGAAAAAGCCGACAAACTCTTCGCCGACCTCGAACGCGACTACGGCATCCGCCACCTCGACGCCGAACCCAGAAACATCACCTACTCCGACAAACTCGGCCGCTTTTGCATCATCGACTTCGAACTCGCCGAAATCCTGCCCATGCCCGCCGAGTCCTGAACCATAACCCTCATAACTCCAACCCTCAACGGAAAAACCCTCCCGTGCCATCCCTCCACCTCCACTGGGCAGCCCTCTCGCACAGCGGCTCCCGCAAACCCCGCAACGACGACTCACTCATCACCTTCGCCTCAGGCATCGACGGCCCCACCCCGCTATCCCCTTCAGGCTCCCACCACCTCTCCCGCCACGACCTCGTCTTCGCCGTCTCCGATGGCATGGGCGGCGGAAACGCCGGCGACCTCGCATCCTCCCTCCTCCTCCAGCGGATGTCGGAAATCATCCCGGAAACCTTCAAAGCTGCCGCCGCTGGATTCTTCCCGGACTGCCTCAGCCACCTCACCCTCGCCCTCCGCTCCGTCCACGAACAAATCAACGTCGCAGGCATCGCCTCCGATGACACCCGCGGCATGGCCGCCACCCTCGCCCTCGCCTGGTTCACCCCCGAAAACCTCTACCTCGCCAACGTCGGCGACTCCAGAATCTACCTCTCCCGCGCCGGCCAACTCCAACAACTCACCCGCGACCACACCTCAGCATGGGGCCAATGGAAACGCGGCGAAATCACCGAAATCCAATACCGCACCCACCCCCGCCGATCCGCCCTCTACGAAGTCGTCGGCGGCGGTCACAAAGAAGTCTGCCCGCACCTGGCCGCCATCCCATACCAACCCGGTGACCGCTTCCTCATCTGCTCCGATGGCCTCATCGACGGACTCTGGGAACGCCACATCGCAAACGCCCTCGCCGCCTGCCCAAGCTCCCCACAAGCCACCGCCAACACACTCTTGAAACGAGCAATCGACAATTCCGGAGTCGACGATACAACCCTCATCGTCGTTGCCGTCGAAGGCCAAGCGGATGGCTCATGAAAATCATTCATAACCCATCACACTTGGCACGAACACTGCTTACTTTAACCTGTTCTCCGAATTTCCGGGAGTCGAGGCACGCCTCCAACTACCCGAAAACCAAGAAATACCATCACCGCTAAACCACACAAACCACCACCAACATGGCCAAATACAAACTGGAATACATCTGGCTCGACGGATACACCCCCGTCCCAAACCTTCGCAGCAAGACCCAAGTCAAGGAGTTCGCTAGCTTTCCCTCCCTAGAAGAACTCCCAATGTGGGGCTTCGACGGCTCCTCCACCCAGCAAGCCCCCGGCGGTAGCTCCGACTGCATGCTCAAACCCGTCGCCGTGTTTCCAGACACCACCCGCCGCAACGGTGCGCTCGTCATGTGCGAAGTCATGATGCCTGATGGCACCCCTCA
>SYAP01000328.1 GCA_005787565.1 Verrucomicrobiaceae bacterium
GACTTATGATGGTTTGTCGACCGCGCCTACTGAGGCTGGGAGTTATGCGGTGGTGGCGACGGTGGTGGATGACAACCGAGAGGGGACGGCATCGGGGACGTTGGTGATTGGGAAGGGTGCTGCGGTGGTGACGTTGGGTGATTTGGCGGCGGTTTATGATGGGTTGGAGAAGGAGGTTTCGGTGACGACGGATCCGTTGGGGCTGGCGGTTGTGGTGACTTATGATGGGTTGTCGACCGCGCCTACTGAGGCAGGGAGTTATGCGGTGGTGGCGACGGTGGTGGATGCCAACCGAGAGGGGACGGCATTGGGGACGTTGGTGATCGGGAAGGCGGCGGCGGTGGTGACGTTGGGGGATTTGGCGGCGGTTTACGATGGGTTGGAGAAGGAGGTTTCAGTGACGACGGATCCGTTAGGGCTGGCGGTGGAGGTGACTTATGATGGTTTGTCGACGGTTCCGACGGAGGTTGGGAGTTATGCGGTGGTGGCGACGGTGGTGGATGACAATCATGAAGGGAGTGCGTCCGGGACGTTGGTGATCGAGGCTGCGGTGGCGGGTTATGCGGATTGGAGGACCGAGCATTTCCCTGATCCGGGTGATTTGGCGAATGATGCGATTTCCGGGCCGTTTGCGAGTGCGGCGGGAGATGGTGTGGCCAACATTGTCCGGTATTCGATGGATCTAGGTCCGTTTGAGGGGGTGGGTGGGAAGATGCCGAAGATTGCGATGACGCCGGGAGGGCCGGTGCTGCTTTTCCATCATGATGCGGCGAAAGAGGATTTGCGGTGGTTGGTGAAGACCTCGCCGGATCTGGTTGATTGGACGACGGTGACGTGGGATTCCGAGGTGCACGGTGCGCCGGAAGCGCATGGTGATCCGTGGTTCAACGCTTCCATCGCGCTGCCGGAGACGTTCGGGGGAAATCCGGCGACGGATTTGTTCCATCGGTTGGAGATCGGGGTGGCGGCGGAGAATTGAATTTGGAGAAGAAATTGGAGATTGGGGAATTCGAGATTAGGGGTTGCGGTTCAGTCGCTGCCAAGTGAGATGGGTTTCACTCATGTGAAGCGCCCGAAATCGACAACCCGCTGATATGGAATTTCCTAATATCTCAATCGCAAATTTCCGATTCCCGTTTCAGTCTCATGAGCGGCTGCTTTTTGTTAGATTCCGCGATATTCGGTTGCGAGGCGTTTTGCGGTGGCGACGGTGTTGCGGTGGAGTTTTGCGGTGAACTCGGGTTGGCGGTTGTAGCCGCCGCCGTAGAGGACGGCGACGGGGATGCGGTTGCGGATGAAGGCGCGGAGGAGGACTTCGTCGCGGCGCTGGATGTCCTTGAGGGAGAGGTGCATTTGGCCGAATCGGTCGTTGCGGTGGTTGTCCGCGCCGGAGATCCAGATGACGAGGTCCGGGGCGAAGGAATCGAGAGCGCCGGCGAGGGTGGAGAAGAGTTGTTTGAGGTACATTTCGCCTTCGACGTAGCGGACGGTCTCGATGTCGAGCGAGCCATCGACCTTGCGGGTGGGGTAGTTGCGGCCGACGTGGATGGAGTAGGTGAAGACGCGAGGGTCGTTGGCGAGGAGGGATGCGGTGCCGTTTCCCTGATGGGCATCGGTATCGACGACCATGATTTTGATGCCGGGTTGTCTTTCCTGGAGGTCGCGGATGGCGATGGCGACGTCGTTGAAGACGCAGTATCCCTCGCCGTGTTCGCGGAAGGCGTGGTGGGTTCCGCCGGCGAGGCAGACGCCGATGCCTTCTTCGAGTGCGGCGAGGCAGGCGAGGCGGGTGGCTTCGACTTCGGTGGTGCTGCGTTGGAAGAGGCGTGGTCCGGCGGGGAGGCCGAGGAGCATCTGTTCCTTGCGGTCGAGCAGGCCGGATTCGATTTTTGCGATGTAGTCGAGTTCGTGGACGCGGCGGAGGAGGAAGGGGTTTGCGGCGCTGACCTCGATGATTTCCTCGGGTTTGAGGATGCCGCCATCGAGGAGCATGTCCTTGGATACGCGGAACTTGTCCATGGGGAACGGGTGTCCCGCGGGAAGTTCAAGTTCGAGTTCGTTTGAGTAGAAGCAGCGCATCGTCTCGCACCAAGCAACAGTGGATGGGTGGGAAATCCAATGGTAAAAAGCCGGTGGGGGTCAATTCACGGCGGGGCGTGGTCTTTTCGGAGGGTGGGAGGAGTTGGGGATCAGGGTTCGACGCGGAGGACTTCGAGGGGCGGGCGGTCGAGGATGCGGCGATTGCCGAGGAGGCCGGCGATGAGGGTGATGGTGGTGATGGAGGCGAGGGCGATGAGGGTGGGGATGGGGTGCCAGGTGAAGGGAGTTTCGAAGATCCAGCGGCCGGCGGCCCAGGCGGCGAGGTTGGCGAGGACGATGCCGTTGAGTGCGGCGAGAATTCCTAACAGGACGTATTCGGCGATGATGGATTTGATGATTTGGCTGCGGGTGGCTCCGAGGGTGCGGAGGAGGATGCTTTCGCGGATGCGTTGTTGGCGACCGCCGGTGATGGCGCCTGTGAGGACGAGAAGGCCGGTGCCGACAATGAAGAGTGCCATGAAGCGGATGACCTGGGAGACCTTGCCGAGGATGTCGTTGATGGTCTGGATGACGAGGGTGAGATCGACGGCGGAGATGTTAGGGAATTTTTCGACGACTTCGCGTTGGAGGCGTGCGGAGGCCTCGCTGTTGTCGATGCGGGTGACGACGGCGTGGACGGCGGGAGCGGCCTCGATGGCGCCGGCGGGGAAGACGACGAAGAAGTTTGGGGAGAGTCTGCGCCAATCGACCTCGCGGAGGCTGGCGAGGGTGCATGAGACCTGGATGCCCTGGACATCGAAGACGAGTTCATCGCCGAGCTGGAGGTTGAGGCGGCGTGCGAGGTCGCGTTCCATGGAGATGGGGACGGGGAGGTCGAGGGATTCGACGCGCGGGTGCCAGGTGCCAGCGACGAGTTTTTCGGAGGGTGTTAGATTTTCTCGATAGGTGGACCGGTATTCGCGGCCGAGGGCCCAGTTGCCGCGGCCTTGTTCGCGGCGGATCTCGCGGATGGTGCGGCCTTTGAGGGAGTGGAGGCGCATGGAGATCATGGGTGCCTGATCGACGAGGGGGAGGTTCTGTTGTTTGAGGATTTCGAGGACGCCTTCGCGTTGGTCGGATTGGATGTCGAAGAGGACGGTATTGCCTTCGACGCTGTTCGGTTTTGGCAGCAGGCCATCGACGAGTGACGCCTGGATGAGGAACATGGTGAGGACGAGGAAGACACCGGTGCCGAGGGATTGCATGAGGAGGACGGTGCGGTTGTCCGGGCGGTGGAGGTTGCTGAAGCCGTGCCGCCAGACGAAAGGCCATGAGGCGGGGATGATGCGGCGAGCGATGCGGGAGAGGAGCCATGCGGATGCGCCTAACAGGGAGATGGCGGTGGCGATGGCGGCGGCGTAGGCGAGGCCGGTTTGCCAGTTGCGGCTTTGGGAGATGGCGAAGGCGGCGAGTCCTGCGGCGGCGAGGGTGTAGAGGAGCCAGACGAGCGGATCGCGGTGGGGGCGTGAGTCGTTTGCGGCGGAGGCGCGGATGGCGGCGAGGGGGGAGACGCGGCGGAGGGGGAGGAGGGGGAGGAGTGGGAGGAGTGCGAAGAGGAGGCAGATGGCGAAGCCGAAGGCGATGGCGTTCAGGACGGCGGGCCAGGAAACGGATGCGGTCAGGTCGATGGGGAGGAAATCGGCGATGGAGGCCTGAAGGGCGAGTTGGGCGAGGGCTCCTAACAGGGCACCGGCGACGGCACCGGCGAGGCCGAGGGCCATGGCTTGGGCGAAGTAGATGGCGAAGGCCTGGGGGACGGAGGTGCCGAGGCAACGGAGTGTGGCGACGGAAGCGAGTTTTTGCTTCATGTGGACATGGACGCCGCCGGCGATGCCGATGCCGCCTAACAGGAGTGCGGTGAGGCCGGTGAGGCTGAGGAATTTGAGGAGCTGGTCGAGGCTGCGGCCGAGGTCGCGTTTGCGTTCCTCGACGGTATCGAAGCGGAGTTTGAGGGCGCGGAATTCGTTTTGGCGGAGCTGGGTGAGGCTTTCGACATCGGTTTGAGGGGGGAAGCGGAAGTAGACCTTGTAGTTGACGAGGCTGCCTTGGCCGAGCATCGGGCTATCGAGGATGCGATCGAGGGAGACGAAGACGCGCGGGGCGATGCTGCCCATGGCTGCGGTTTCTCCGGGGACGGCGGTTAGGGTTCCGGCGATGGGGAGGGTGAGATCGCCGATTTTCACGGGGTCGCCGATTTTCGCCTGATAGAGATCCAACAGGGATTGTTCGATGAGCGCGCCGCGGCCGTTGCGGTAGTCGTTGATGGCGGAGGGCGGGGAGGTGACGAGATCGCCGAAGAAGGGAAAGCCGCCCTGGATGGCGCGGACCTGGATGAGGCGGGTGCCGCTGCTGTTCGGGAAGAGGACCATCGAGCCGAAGGTGATTTCGCGGGATTGTTCGCCGCCGAGGGAGGCGAGGAAGGCGTTCTGGTCGTCGTTGAGCGGGTCGCGGGAGCTGACGACGAGGTCTGCCCCTAACAAGGCCTTGGCCTGGTTGGTCATGGCTTCGCGCATCTGGATGCCGAATGAGGAGATGGCGGTGAGCGCGGCGATGCCGAGGATGATCGACGAGGTGTAGACGAGCAATTTTCCGCGGCTGCGGCGGCTGTCGCGCCATGCCATGGTCCATGTCCAGGGGCGGAAGAGGCAGGCGATGAAGAGGAGGAACGAGGGCATTCTAACAGTTTTTATCGTTTACTCCGTGATGATGGAACCGGCCTTCATGCGGATGATGCGTTGGGCGAGGGTGGCGAGTTCGTTGTCGTGGGTGACGAGGACGAGAGCGGTGCCGTAGGTGCGGTTGAGGTCGAAGAGGGAGTGGACGATGGAGGCGGCGGTATCGGCGTCGAGGTTTCCGGTGGGTTCGTCCGCGAAGAGGATTTTGGGGCGGTTCATGAAGGCGCGGGCGATGCCGACGCGTTGTTGTTCGCCCCCGGAGAGTTGGGTGGGGTAGTGGTTGAGGCGAGCGGCGAGGCCGACTTTTTCGAGGAGTTCGATGCCGCGTTGTTTGGCATCGCGGTGGCCCTGGAGTTCGAGCGGGACCATGACGTTTTCGAGGGCGGTGAGGGTGGGGATGAGTTGGAAGTTCTGGAAGACGAAGCCGATCTCGCGGTTGCGGATGCGTGCGCGTTCGTCCTCGCTGACGGAGTGGAGGGGGTGTCCGGCGAGGGTGACGGTGCCTGAGGTTGGGCGGTCGAGGCCGGCGCAGAGGCCGAGGAGTGTGGTTTTTCCGCTTCCGGAGGGGCCGACGATGGAGGTGGTGGAGCCGGCGGGGAGGGAGAAGTCGACGGA
This sequence comes from Verrucomicrobiaceae bacterium, assembly GCA_005787565.1. Lineage (GTDB taxonomy): Bacteria > Verrucomicrobiota > Verrucomicrobiia > Verrucomicrobiales > Akkermansiaceae > Luteolibacter. The sequence continues at coordinate 5,370 of SYAP01000328.1, forward strand.
TTTCAAGACGGTGAGCGGGCCCGCCTCGGTGGCGTAGGTTTTGGTGAGTTGTTGGGCTTGGAGGATGGGCGGATCTGACATCGGCGATACATCGTTCATTGAGGGTGCCGCGTCAAACGGAGGATGGAGGCTGGTTGACAGGGGGAGGATGCTCGGGATGATTGGGCGCATGGGATTTCGAATTAGGAAATGCTGGCTGCGGGTGGTGGTTTGTTTGGGTTTGATGGTGGTGGCATCTCCGGGGACGACGGTGCTGGTGTTAGGCGACAGTCTGGCGGCGGGTTTGGGAGTGGAGCGTGAGGAGGCGTTTCCGGCGGTGGTTCAGGAGTTGGCGAAGAAGGATGGGAAGGAGATCGAGGTGATCAATGGTGGGGTGAGCGGGGATACTTCGGCTGGCGGGTTGCGGCGGATCGGGTGGTTGCTGAACCGGCCGGTGGATGTGCTTTTGTTAGAGCTTGGGGCGAACGACGGGTTGCGGGGGATCGCGCCGGAGAGCACGGCGAGCAATCTTCAGGGGATCATTGACGCGGCGCGGAAGAAGTATCCGGAGGTGCGGGTGGTGGTTGCGGGGATGAAGATGCCGCCGAATCTGGGGGAGGAGTATGGGGCGAAGTTCGAGGCGGTGTTTCCGGCGCTGGCGAAGAAGAACGATGCGGAGCTGGTGCCGTTTTTGTTAGAGGGGGTGGGCGGAGTGCCGGAGTTCAACCAGGGGGACCGGATCCATCCGAATGCGGAGGGTCACCGGATTCTGGCGGGGAATGTGTGGGTGGTGCTGAAGAAGGTGTTAGATGAGGATTGAGGGGGGAGGATCAGGTCCAATCGCAGAGGGAGTCGAGGTGGGCGGCGGAGCCGTCGCGGAGCCATGAGTCGAGTTGGGCTGGGTCCTTGAGTTGTTGGCCGCGGAGGCGGGGGACCGCGAGGTAGCGGGTTTCGATGGAAGGGAGCTGGCTCATGTCGACCCAGAGTTTTTCGAACTGGCAGACGGGGAAGATGTCTTCCTGGCCATTTCCCCAGCGTTTTTTGACGTCCTTGAGGGTGATGTAGGTTGGCATTTTCGTTGCGAGCTGGCGGACGGCGGCGCTGGTTTTTGCGGTGTCCGAGAGGTCGGCGCGGGTGAGTTGGAAGGTGTTGAGGAGGGCGTCGATATCGATCCAGCAGGTATTGGAGTTGTAGTAGGTGAGTTCGAATTCGTCCTCTTCGCGTGGCATGGCGAGGCCTTCGACGAGTTGGAGGCGGCCGTTGACGCGGGCGAGGCCGCCGCCGCGGTCTTCGAGGCGGCGGGTGATGACCTCGAAGGTGAGGCCGGCGCCGGAGGCGAGGTGTTGTCCTAACAGGAGTGGGTCGACGGACATGCCGACGGTGTCGATGTTGTGGAGGACGAGGGTTTTGAGCTGGGGCCGGTCTTCCAACAGCCGGGCGAGGGTTCCGTTGCGGATGAGGTTTGGGACTTCATACCAGTGGCCGACGGGGTGGAGGCATTGGAGGGGGAGGTTGTCGGTGTAGTCCGAGGCTTCGCCGGAGGATTCGGCCCATTGGGTGAGGGCGGAGCGGGCGCTGTCGCGGACTTTCTGTTGTTGGACATCGAGGACCTGTTGGGGCATTTCCTCCCATGCGAAGCGGAGGTCGCGGGTGGTGGGGATGGTGCGGAGGCCGATGGATTTGCCTTGTGAGAGGAGGAGCGGGCCGTCGTAGTCGAACTGGTTGTAGTGGTCGAGGAAGTTGCGGGTCGCGTTGTGTGAGAAGTAGCTGGTGGTGAAGACGTGTGGGATGGGTGTTCCTGTCAGGCGTCCGCTGCGGCGGCTTTTGGCGAGGTGGGTTTCGACGAAGGAGCGGTGGCGGCCGCCGAGTTTGCAGAAGGGGTGGAGTGCTTTGACGACGCCCGCGCCCTGGGTCCAGCGTGAGCCTGCGCCTGCGGCGAGGGTGACGACGGCGACTTCGCCGTTTTTCATGGCGGCGAGGCCGATTTCCGCGGTGGAGGCGGGGATGTTAGAGGAGAGGGTGATGTCGTTTTCGCGGACGTTCTCGATGACTGCGTTGGCGGGCAGGCGGTTTTGTGCGAGGCCGATGCGGCCGGCCTTGAGGTCCTCGCGGACTTGTTCGTGGGTGATGCGGTCGAAGCCGTGTTTTTCCAACAAATCATCGAGGGATTCGCCGGTGGAGCGGTTGTTTTCCGAGATGGGGAAGATGGAGTTGAAGAGATCTCCGACCATGCCCTGGAAGTCCGGGTGGTGGCGGCAGGCGTGCGAGAACTGGTCGAGTTCGGCGAGTTGCGGGGTTGCGAGTTCGTGGCGGCCCTTGCGGAGGAGTTGAGGGATGGTGAAGCGGTAGTAGCCGGCGGGCATGAGGGCGTTTTCGCCTGTTAGGAGGTCCGCCCAGGTGCCGCGTTCGTTGATGGAGAAGTCGTAGACGACGGGTTCCATGGCGAAGGGGAGTGCTGAGGCGAGCCGGTGTTTGGTTTCCGACATGAGGGACTGGAGGCTTTTTTGTCCATCGGCCTTGCGGTGAGGGGCGAAGATGAAGCCCATGCCGCCGCCGGCCATGCCGCCGAGCATCCAGAAGCCCCAGAAGTCGGAGCCGAATTCGGAGGAGATGGTTTCGATGAGGGTTTCGGTGTAGAGGTTGCTGGCCCAGGGGATGATGGTTTGGATGGGGCCGCGGAAGTTTTCAGTGGTGGCGGTGCCGATGGCGTGGATGTCGCCGGAGTTGAGTGCGGCGAGGATGCGGTCGAGGACGCTGTGGGTTTGTTGGCGGGCGATCCATTCGGGGCCGCAGCGGAGGAGGTATTTCTCGGTGACCATTTCGAGGATGGGTCCGACGTTTTGCGCCATGCCGCCGTGGACGAGGACGAGGGAGTCCTGGAGTTTGATGCGGGATTGTTGTGGGACATCATCCTGGTTGAGGATGCGGTGGGTGGGCATGAGGCGGCCGCGGCTGATGCCGAATTCCGCGTCTTTTTCGGTGGCGGTGGTTCCGCAGATGAGTTTCATGCCGGGCCAGACGCCGCCGGAGTCCTGCCATCCGCCGCCGGATCCGCCGAGCCATTCGCCGAGGAGGGCGCGTGCGAGGACGATGCGTCGTTCGTCCTCGTCGAGTGATTCTGTTAGGGAGTGCGCTTGTCCGGTGGCGCGCATGCAGACGCCGATGAGGGCGGCGAGGAGGTTGGTGGAGACGGCGAGGCGTGAGCCTTTGGGGATGTTGTTGACGTTGCTGACGAGTTCGATTCCGCGGCCTAGACCGACGACGGTTTCGAGGAGGTCGGCGAGGCTTTGGCCGGAGCCTTCGATGCCGGGAGGGATGAGGCCGCTGGCGATGACGGCGGCTTTGAGGAGGCCGAGGTAGTCTTTGGCGAAATCGAAGACTTCGTTGAGGCTGGAGATGTTCGCGGAGCAGCCGAGGTCGACGCTGGTGAGGCGGAGGACGGGTTCGTCGATGATGCGGAGGCTGGCTTCGACGGGAGGGGCGGGTTGTTTGTCGCGGCCGTGGACGGCGAGGTCGACGGAGATGTTGAGGACTTTCGCGCCATCGGGGTAGTCCATGCCGAGGAAGAAGATGTCGCTCCAGCCGCAGTGGGTGAGGTCCATTCTAACAGGAGTGCGTTCGCGTAGGATGGGGTAGGAGTTTGTTAGAGGGTCGCGTTGGAGGAGTTCCCTGCGGATGCGGAGGGGGTGGTCCGCGGGGTGGCCCATGCGGAACATCCATTGGTTTCCAGGGACGCTGCGGACGCTGCGGCGGACCTGGTCGGCAAGGGTTTGGAAGGCGAGGCGGTGGTAGGCGGAGGCGAGAGCGCTGGAAATGCCATCGGAGGGGCCGTCGGTGGATTGGGCGTGGAGGAAGCGGTCGATCGCCTCCTCGAAGCGGCGGCCTAGCAGATTTTCGTAGCCGTGGAAGGGGATGGATGCGGCGTTTTTTCCGGAGGCGGAGGCGGAGGTGGTGAGGCGTGAGGGGAGGTGGAAGCGGTGGATGGAGTAGAGGAAGAGGAGGGCGCGGACGCGGTCGTAGAGGTTTTCGCTAGAGCGGCGGAATTGGTCGAGCTGTGTCGCTTGCTCTAACAGCTCATGGGTGGAGAGGGATTCGCAAGCGGCGTCGAGTGAGCGGTTGCGGACGGCGTCGTCGGCGGAGGTGATGAGGTCGAGGAGGTTCGCCATTTTGGGGATCAGGCTTGGGCTTGGGATTGGGCGAGGAGTTCGACGATGTGGGTGAGGACTTCGTCGCGGTCCTTGCCGGCGAGGCCGAGAGCGAGTTGTGCGGTGAGGAGGCCGTAGTGGAGGCCGATGTCGTGGCGGCGGCCCTGGAGTTCGTGAGCGAGGTAGCGTTGGGTTCTGGCGGTGTCGGCGAGGGCTTTCGAGAGGTCGGCGCGGCCGTTTTGCAACTGTTCGCCGAGGTGTTTCATGACGGAGGGTGTTAGAACATGGAGGCCGAAGAAGCAGAGGTAGTTGCCGGCACGGAGGCCGGGGATGACGAGTTTCTGTTCGGCGGTGGTGGGTGTGGGTTTTTCGATGACGGTTTCGACTTCGTAGAGGCGGTCGTTGCCTGGGAGGCGGCGGCCGCCGATGGTGCCGTAGAGCGGGAGTTTGCTTTCGTGGGTGGCCTGGACGGCGGAGACGTTGCAGGCGTGGACGCGTGCGGTTTCGATGAGTTGTGAGGCGCAGGATTCGCCGGTACGGCTGAGGTAGAGGTGGTCGCCGACCATGAGGAGGACTGGGTCATCGCCGGTGAAGTTGGCGGCGCAGTGGACGGCGTGGCCGTAGCCGAGGGGTTCGGGTTGTTCGATGAAGGTCATGCGGCGGGCGTGGGGACCTGCGGCGGTGGTGTATGCGGCTTCGTCTCCGGGGCAGATGATGACGGCGATTTCCTCGATGCCCGCGCTGGTGATTTCCTCGGCGAGGATGGCGAGTGCGGACTTGGTGACGCCGTCGCGATCGACGAGGGTCTGGAGCGGGAGGGTGCGCTGGTTTTGCCCGGCTGCGGTGATGATGGCCTTGGTGACGTTCACGGGCGGAAGATTCGGGATTGAATTGCCTGATGGCAAGCCTGTGCTCGAACAGCAGGATGGTGAGCGGACCCTGGCTGCGATCAGGCCAGGATTTTACGAAGGACGCGGCCGTGGACGTCGGTGAGGCGGAAATCGCGGCCACCGAAGCGGTAGGTGAGCTGCTCGTGATCCATCCCTAACAGATGCAGGACGGTGGCCCACAGGTCGTAGATGGTGCAGGGGTCTTCGACCGCGTGATAGCCGAGTTCATCGGTGGCACCGAGGACGCTTCCGCCGCGCACACCGCCGCCTGCGAGCCAGAGGCTGAAGCCGTGCGGGTTGTGGTCGCGGCCATCGCTGCCTTGTGAGAAGGGGGTTCGGCCGAACTCGCCGGTGAAGACGATGAGTGTATCTTCCAGCAGACCGCGAGATTTGAGGTCGAGGATCAGGCCTGCGAGTGGTTGATCGACCTGGCGAGCCATGGAGCCGTGGCCTTCCTTGATTTTTCCGTGTTGATCCCAAGGGTTTCCGGGGCCACCGAGGCCGATTCCGTTAGAGAGGCAGCTGAGTTCGACGAAGCGGACGCCACGCTCGATGAGGCGGCGGGCGACGAGGCATTGGCGGCCGTATGCGGCGGTGTATTTGTCGGAGGAGTCCATGCCGTAGAGGCGCTGGGTGGCCTCGGATTCGCCGGTGATTTCGCAAAGTTCCGGCACGGCGGTTTGCATGCGGTAGGCGGTTTCGTAGTTGCGGATGGCGGCTTCGACCTGTGGATCGCCAGCGGCGGTGGAGAAGGGGAGATCGCAATCACGGATAAAATCGAGGCGGCGGCGCTGGAGGTCGTCGCGTTCGCCCGGGCGGATGTTAGAGAGGGCTGGATCGCGGTCCACCTGGAGGATGGATGCCTGGTGTTGTGCGGGGAGGTAGCCGCTGGTGTAGAGGCCAAGGCCACCGTGTGGGACGACCGCGCCGCCGCTTTGGAGGACGACGAATCCGGGCAGGTTTTCGTTGGCCGAGCCGAGGCCGTAGGATGCCCATGCGCCGGCGCTGGGGTGGCCGACGAAGGGGAAACCGGTGTGGATGACATAGTTTCCCTGCGCGTGTTCGTTGACCTTGCTGGTCATGGAGCGGATCACCGCGAGTTCGTCCGCAAGGGCGGCGAGGTGTGGAAACAGATCGGTCATTTCGGTGCCGGAATGACCGCGTGGTTTCGCTTCCCACGGGCTGCCCATGATGTTGCCGTTGTTATTGAACATCGTTGCTTTCACCGGCACGGGCATTGGTTGGCCGTGGCGGCGCTTCAGCTCGGGCTTGGGATCGAACGAGTCGACGTGGGAGACTCCGCCGCTCATGTAGGCGAAGATGACGTGTTTGGCTCTTGGGCGGAAGTGGGGAATGCCGACGGGGCGTGAAGCGGTGGCGTGCAAGGAGTTCTTTGTTAGAAGCGAGGAAAGGGCGACCGAGCCGAAGCCGAGGGAACAGCGGCGAAGCATTTCCCGGCGGGAGAGCGAGTCCGGGCCGAAGGTGTGGGGCGGTTGTGTCATGTCCGGCGGATCTAACGGAGGTAGATGAATTCCTTGAGGTTGAAAATGGATTGTGCGAGGTCGCGCCAGATCCGGTGTTGCTGGTCGGGACCGTGCTCGCGGGAGAGGTCTGTTAGATACCCGCGGACGGCGGTGAGTTCGTGAAGGTGGGGCTGGCGGGCGAGGGCCTGCTGGAACATGCGGCGGGTGCGATCTTCATCGGACTCCGGGATTTCGAGCAGTTTCGTAGCCCAGCGGTTGGCCTGTTCGATGACGAAGGGGTCGTTGAGCAGTGCGAGTGACTGGCCGGGGACATTGGTCGCATCGCGTTTGCCGAGGGTGGTGAACGGGCGTGGGGAGTCGAAGGCTTCCAAGAATGGGCTCAGGGCGTTGCGGCGGATGGTCAGGTAGATGCTGCGGCGTTGTTGCGAGGCGGGTGGGGCGAGGGCATCGGAACCAGGGCCGAACATGGAGTTGTCCAGCTGTCCGCTGAGTGCGAGGAGACTGTCGCGGACTGATTCCGCTTCCAAGCGGCGGACTCTGGCGTGAGAGAGCCATTGATTTCCCGGATCGTTGGATTGTGCGGTGGGGTTGGCGGTGCTGGACCGTTGCCAGGCTTCGGAGGTCATGAGGAAGCGGATCATTTCCTTGGCGGACCAGTCATCTTCGATGAAGCGGGAAGCGAGATAATCTAACAATTCTGGATGGGTGGGAGTGTCGCCGAGGCGGCCGAAGTTATCGACGGTTGCGACGATGCCGCGACCGAAGAGGTGGTGCCAGATGCGGTTGACCATGACCCGGGCGGTCAAGGGGTTGTTCGGACTGGTGAGGTCGATGGCGAGTTCGAGCCGACCGCTTTGATGGGTTTGATAGGGTTTTTCAGAGATCAGCGAGAGGTAGCCGCGCGGGATGATGTCGGCGAGATTGTGGTGATCCCCACGGATCATGAGCGGTGCATCGGCACCGGTGGTTTCCCATACACCGGGAGCCCGTTGGGGTGATGGAATGGCTGCCTCCAGAGTGCGGTAAGCGGTGATCGGATCGGCGAGGTTCGGGAGTTCCGCGAGGGATGTAGGGAGCAAGCCTGCGGCGATGAAGGAATTCAGAAAAGCGCGCTGGGGTTCCGAGAGGGTGTCATTTTTCCAACTTGCGATGGCTTGTTTCAGTTTGCGATGGAGGTGATTGGCGACATCGGTGGGTTTGGATTCCGTTAGTTGATCGCGTGCTTCTGTGAGTGCCTGATTCACGACTTCAGGTGGCTGGCCTCCATCATGGAAGACCACTTTCGAGAGGCCGAAGAATGATCGGCCGTTTGGGTCTGGACGGGCGCGATTGCGGGAAAGAGAGTCATCCGCGGTGACGATTTCCAAGTGGGCCATGGTTCCTTTGCGGTAGGCGGTGTCGAGGCGGATCCATGTGGGGAGCGAGTTGCCGAGGTCCGCTTCCGGGAAGATCTGGTCGGCACCGATCGGGTATTGGTCCGGGATGAGGCGGACGCGTGCGCCATGGCCGCCGATGGCGAGGATGCTGATGGAATCGGTGGTGATCCTGAACTTGGGGGAAGTGAAGATGCCGTGGTGCTTTGACGAGATCAGATGGCTGTAAACGCCGGACGGGAGGAGGGTGGAAATGATGGTGTCGCCGGTGGGCTCGACGGTGTATGCGCCGGGTCGCGCGATTTGGGGAGGATTGATGCCGAGACTGAACCATTCGGGTGATTGAGGATCGTCAACGTCCCAGAATGTAAGATAAGAATGGGTTGGTGCTGGTGCTGGAGGGTTTTCCGCGTGCGGAGGGTTTTTGGCAAGGTGCCAAAGCTGGAGCGGATGTGAGGGGTCGCTTGCTGTGGATTCGACGCGGCCTGCCAGTTGGTTGTGAATCGTTTGATGCGAGGCGTGGTGAGGGTAGCGGGTGTCCAGATCCTGTTTCGTGCTGGTGATGGTGCGGACGAGTTCATTGACGCGATTGCGCTGTTCTGCAGTCATCGCCTTTTCGACATCGGCACGGGAGATGGCTTCCGGGCCCTCAGCGAAGGAGCGTGCGATTTCGTCGCGTGTAAGGGCGCGGTCGTATAGCCGTGCCTCTTCGATTGAGCCGTTGAAAAACGCGTTGCCGCCGCCGGTGTGGCGCTTGCCTAACAGGAGCTTGGCGTCATTGGCTTTGAAGATGACCTTGTCCGTGCCATTTCCCGAAAGCGAGTAGGGGCTGCCGTAGGGTGTGCCATTTCGATAGATCGTGATTTCGTCCGCGGGTCCATAGACGATGGCCACGTGTACGAGATCGGTGGGGTTGGCATTTTCCCCGGGGCCGCCGACTGATTTCGAGCGGCGTAAGAAGTCGCTACCGGAAATCCAGCGGAGCGGTTCATTCTCGGCAAAGACGATTGAGTCAAAAACGCTTCCATCGGACGATTCGAGGGTGATGATTCCGCCTCCGCGCTGATTGAGGTCGGCGATGGTGAGCCAAGCTTCGAAGGTTTTTTGGTCAATGTCTTTCGGAATGGGAGGCGTGCGCAGAAAGGCGCCTGTTCCGTCCAGAACGAGGCGGCCATTGCGGACGAACGCACCGCCTTCAAGGATTCCGTGCAGCGAGCCGGATGCATCGCGGGCGTCCTCGTCGAAAGTCCAGCGGGCGACGGCTTTGTTAGATGTGGAAGTGAGACCGGATTCGATGGCTGCGGCACGAGCATCCTGATCGATCCGGGCGATTTCTTGTTCGGCAGTTGCGATGGTGTTCGCGAGGTCTGAGCCGGGAGGTTCACGCAGTTCTTCCGTGAGATAGGCTAGAAGTTGATCGGCCGCGTCATTCCAGGCGGAGGCGAGGAGCGGGCGGATGGATTGTTTGAGTTCGGTCAGTTCCTGATTGTGCGCGCGGAGACGGTCGGGTATGTCGATGGCGACGTGGCCGGGGCGGACGCTGGAGAGGATTCCGTAGAGTGCGAAGTAGTCCTGTTGTGAGATGGGATCGAACTTGTGGTCGTGGCACCGGGCGCATGAGACGGTGAGGCCCTGGAAGGCTTTTGATATCACGTCGATCTGGTTGTCGACGGTTTTGACCTGTTCGTCGAGGGTGTCGACCGGTTGGTAGCCGTGCTCGACGAGGCGGAAGTGGGAGGGGCCGATGATGGATTCGTTGATGCCGTCCGGTTCATTGAGGCGAGGTTTTTCTAACAAGTCGCCCGCGATGTGTTCGCGAATGAGGAGATCCCACGGAACATCGTTGTTGATGGCGCGGATGAGGTAGTCCCGGTAGCGCCATGCGTGAGGGATGTCCGGATCACCTTCGCTGCCGTGGGTTTCCGCGAAGCGGAAGAGGTCCATCCAGTGGCGTGCCCAGCGTTCGCCGAAGCGGGGGGATGCGAGGAGGGGTTCGATCGCGCGGGCGAAGGCGTCGGGTGAAGGGTCTGCGAGGAAGGTGGAGATTTCGTCTGGCGAAGGGGGGAGTCCTGTTAGGGCGAAGTGGGCGCGCCGCAACAAGGTGGCGCGGTCTGCGGCTGTGGAGGGGGAGAGGCCGTGTTGGTGGAGTTTGGCATCGAGAAAGCGATCGACGGGATGGGTGGCGTGACCCGGAGGCGGATCGGGTTTTGTTAGAGGCTTGAAGCTCCACCAATCGGAGCGTTGGCGGAAGACGGTCTGCCAGTCGCGGGGGTCTCCTGCGGCTGGTGGTGCGTTGCGGGGATCGGCGGCACCCTCTTTGATCCAGAGATTGAAATCGGTGATGACGTTTGCAGGGAGGGCCGGTCGATCTTTCGGCATGCGCGATTCCACATCCGGATGTTGGAGGGATTCGATCAACAGGCTTGCGGTGGGATCGCCGGGGACGATGGCGGGGCCGGAATCCCCGCCGAGGAGGAGGGCATCGCGGGAGTCCAGACGCAGGCTGCCCTCTTGTTTTTCCGCGCCGTGGCATTCGTAGCATTCGCCGGCGAGGATGGGGCGGATGCGGGTTTCGAAGAACTCGATTTGCTGTGGTGTTTTTTCAGCGTTGGCGATTCCGCCCAATGAGCAGCATGCCGCGATGCGGATCCATCGCGGCAAGCAGTTTAGGGGGCGAGGGCGGAGCATGATCAACCGATCCAATACCGGGGAGGTGGATCGGGTCTTGCAGAGGATTGTGTGCCGGGTGGGGATGCTCGCGGGAGTAGGAATGGCTGGTCAAGTCGGTTGGTCGGGTGCATTCTGAGGGCGGTAGGAGGTGGTGATATGGAGTCGAGTGAGATGCTGACAAATGACGAGGTGCCGACGGGTGATGATCATCATTTCCGGAGGGAGGATCGTGGTTTGCGGTGGCGGCGGATTGCGGGGCATCTGGCGGAGCATCCGGAGGACCTATCGATCGCATTGGAGAACATCGAGAGGTGGTTGCGGCTGGGACGGGTGCATGCGGGGCCGTTGCATGAGTGGAGGAGGCGGATTGAGGTTGCGCGGGGATCGGCCGGGGAATGGGAGGAGTTTCTGGCGTTTCTGGCGGAGCCGAACCATGACTCGGAGCGGATCAAGTCCTGCTCGCCTTTCGCGGGGTTGTCTTGTCTAACGGAAATGAGATGAATTTGGAAGCGTTGCAACATTTGATCCGGTCGGCCCATGGGTTGGCCGAGGATGTTTCGTTGTTGGTGCTTGGATCGGCCTCGTTGTTGGCGTCGTTTCCGGAGCTGGGAGAATCTTCGGGGCCGCTGGCATCGACTTATGATGCGGATTTGTGTCCGGATCCATTCGATGAGCTAACAGCAGTGATGCTGGATGAGGCATTGGGTGAGAATCGGGCGTATTTCCGGATTCACGGATATCATGCGGACATTCTGCGGGATTCGATTTTGGAGACATTGCCGCAAGGATGGAGGGAGCGATTGGTTGCGGTTCCTGGCGCAGAGGGAGCTTGGGCGCTGGAGCCGCATGATCTGGTGGCGGTGAAGTTGTTGGTGGGTCGGCCGAAGGATTTGGCGTTGGTTGGAGAGCTTCGCCGTGGGGGGCATGTTTTGGAGAGAACGGTGCGGGAGCGTCTGGCAATGTTTGATTTGCCGGTGGAGCGGTTGCCGCGGTTGGAGAGTCATTTCCGGGCGATCTTCGATCACACGGATGGTGGTTGATGAAAGTGATCTATCAGAGTGGGGAGAAGAGGTGGGAGATTCTTGGCATTCCCTGAAGTCTAAACGGATGTTGTATTCTTTTTTGGCGATTGCTTGAGAGGAGCTTTTGCTTTGGAGGCTGCCGTTTTGGATCGTGGTTGAGATATCACCGCCTTTTTGGTTGTTATGCGTGGGCTTTCACGAACCAAGACTGCGGCCGGGATGCCGAGCGAACGATGAAGAGAACGAATCATCGGCAGGCTGAGCGGGCGCTTCCGATTCAGGACTTCCGATACCTTGCTTTTTTGGCCGATGAAAGGCTCAAGGTCTTTTCGATGCAGGCCGAGCTGATCCATTCGGAAACGGATCGCTTCGATAGGATCGGGGTCCTCGATGGGATGGCGCTCCTTTTCGTATTGCTCGATGAGCAGAGCCCAGAGTTCGAGTTCTTCGTCTTGTTTGGATCCCGGTTTGGCATCCATCAGGGATTCTACGAAGGCGAGAGCTTCCCCGTAGGTTTGATCCTCTTTGATGATTCGTGGTTTCATGGTTCGATCAGATGGTTGCGGCATCGACCCTGTCATACTCTTTCTTGTTTTGCGCTCGGTTTTCGTTTCGGGGTCATGCACTTGCGGCCTGTGGTGCGGTGCGGTGGAGGGCTAGACGGCCGATGTCCGCTCCTTTTGGAAATTTGCGGGCGAAGAATGCACCGGAGTTGAGGATCGCGCGGATTTTTTCGTTGGGGATGACCGGCCATGAAGTGGGGCTGCCCGCGTCTCTTTCCCAATAGGTCCAGGTGCTGTCCCGTTTGACGACGTTTCCCTCAAGAGGGAAGCCCTGCATGGCCATTATGGTGGCGAAGTATTGCTCATCCGGGGCGAACATTTTCTCGAACATGGTCGTGAAGTCCTGGGTGGCGGAGAAGACCGCTGCGGGGCGGTCCATCAGCCACCACTGGGACTGGAAGCGCCAGCAATCTAGCGGTATCTGAGGGACGGATGCGATGCGCGAGGCGTAGCGTTCCGAGGCTTCCTTGAGGGTCCGAAACCCGAATCTAGATCTTGGATCGAGATGCAGGTGGCGTAGGATTTCCGGCAATGAGCGGATTGGGACGCAGCTCTCGGAGAGTAGTGCGAAATGGGTGAGCGTGGGATCGGCAAGCGCTTCGAGAAGCAACGAGCGGGTTGCGCGGACCAAGGAAATGTCTCCCCATGCTGTTTCGTGGTGATCGGCGATGACTGTGCCATCTAGGAAGCCGCCAGAGACGGATTGTGGGTGTTTGGGGTGGGAGAATACACGCACTCGATCCGGTGATTCAGCGATGAATTCCCGCCAGATTTCCGGGTGGTTGACGTCGGCGCGGGTGAGAAAGAGGAGGCCGAGTTTGGTGGTGGGCCGATCCGGTTGGACAACTTGGAGAGTGGTTGGGAGTGTTGTGGAAGAAGGTTCCGGGCCAAGGTCCGAGACCAGTTCGTTCAGGGTGTTTTCGACGGCTGCGGGCCAGTTTCTCTGCCAACCGTCGCGGGTGTAGTTTGAGTATTTGGCGGAAACCAGATCGGAACTTGAGACGGATTGCCAGGCGAGGTTCGGGAAGCAGGCGTAAGTGGGGATCTCGCGGTGAAGCAATGCAAGGAAGCGATCGGATGCAGAAGGGACGCCGGGGTTGGTTTTAAGGTGACGGTCAAGGATTTGCATGACTCTCCGGTAGTAGGGTGCCCGGATTGCAACGGCGTGGGTGTCAACCGCCTCCTGCACCCGGACCACCCGGGCTGCCGTCCATTCCGGTCGCTGCACGTGGGAACAGCCCAGATAAAAGATGCCCCAGTCCTCTGGGAGTTCCACGGTTGCAATCAGCGAGCTGAAATTTGGGTGGAACACCACGTCGTCCTCCAGCAAAAGGACTGCCGGGGCCTTGCGCCTAGCAGCATCGCGCAGGGCGAGTCGCTGGGTGAGGGCCAATGCGTAACGCCCCGCCGACTCGTAGCCGCGTATGGGTCTTGGGATTTGGCTACCCAACAAAGACGCGGGTTCTTTCCAAACCGCATCCACCGCCGCGAAGCGTTCTGCGAGGATACCAGCCTTCTCAATTTCCGCCTCCACGGCATGCCTCCGGTCCTCCCGCCGAGCAAGATTGATCAAGAATCGTAATGGGAATGCTTCTTCCAAGTTCATGCGTTTGGTCTCCAACAATTGTGATGGATCATCAAGCGGATTTCCAAGTCTCGTGGAATCTGGATCCCTCGCCTTACTGACTAGTCCTTAGCATAGGCTACACTTGGAGCATGGAAGAAGGACCTCACGAGTTTAGGGTTTGATTTGATTGCCGCTAAATCGGATTTAACTCGTTCCTTCAGAGACTCATTTTGCTTCAGCGGTTTTTTGGA
>SYAP01000025.1 GCA_005787565.1 Verrucomicrobiaceae bacterium
CCCTCACCGGCTTCGCCATCGCCGGACCCGACGGCGTCTATCAGAACGCAACCGCCACCCTCCAAGGCAACCGCGTCACCCTCCACTCCATCCACTGGAAATCCCCGTCTCCCGTCCTCACCTTCCACCACTGCCCCGGCGGCCTCGTTCTATCAGAATCCCCCCTCACCGGCTTCGCCATCGCCGGACCCGACGGCGTCTATCAGAACGCAACCGCCACCCTCCAAGGCAACCGCGTCACACTCCACTCCCCCATCAAAAATCCCCGATCCATCCGCTACGCCTGGGCGGACAATCCCCACATCCGCCTCTACAACCACCAAAACCTCCCCGCCCTCCCCTTCGAAAGCCACAACCCCCTACCCTAAAAAACTCCCAAACACGGGCAACAGGATCGGCAACGGAAGAAAAAACTGACTCACACCATCCCCCTCGTCGTCCCAGCGAAAACCCCCACCGCAATCCATGGATTCGGCGGGTAAAACAGGCCAGCGAATCCAGTTCCGGACAACCTGCCGTCCTCCATCACGAAAAGTCGACCCTCGGTGCGCTTCCAATCATCGCAGCAGCACCTCCACAACGAATCCGGTTGCATCACCACCAAATTCTGGTGTAGGTGAATCGTCAAAGCACTGACAAGCCATAGGACATGAAAGCCTGACCACCGACCAATATGCCGCAATCAACCGCACCGTGATACTCAACCCCGTCATCCCCGAACTCGAACTCAGCTACATCAGCCCCGATGAAGCACCAGACGAAGACGCCGGAGACCCCTTCCTCCTTTGCCAAGGCTACGGCGGACGAGCCACCGGCTGGGACCGCTTCGGGCGCACTCAAGATTCACGCACTCGCCCCAAACTTCCGCGCCCTCCGCGCCTCCGTGTGCGCCTCTCTTCCATATCCGTGTCCATCCGCGTTGATCCGTGGTTCTCTCCGTTTTCATCGCCCCCGGTTTTCCACTTCTCACTGATCACTGATCACTCGGCACTCCCCCCCACCCCCGCCCGCACCTACGACTGGGGCATCCGCTACCGCGACGACCTCATCCGCCGCATCAACCATCTTGACGGGGAAGAGACCCACTACGCACTCCACGACTACTACAACGTCACCGCCATCGTCGGCAGCAGCAGTTCCGGCAGCGGCGTTGCCGTCCTCGAACGATACGGTTACAGCGCCTTCGGCGACGTCCGCTTCATGACCGCCGCCTACGCCACCAAACCCGCCAGCGACCACGCCTGGGACCTCCTCTATAAAGCCCAGTTCCGCGACATCGAGACCGGGTTCTACAACTATGGCTACCGCTACCTCAGCCCGATGCTTGGAAGATGGCCATCCAGGGATCCCATTGGGATTCGGGGAGGCATCAATCTATATGAGTTTGTAGAAAACAATGGGGTCAACGGAACGGATATACTGGGTCTAGCAATTCAGAAGCACTGTTTTGCTGAAGTTTGGGGTGGACATCGCCTAGGCCGTGAGATGAAGGAAAAGCTGAATCAATGGAATCGAGACTACTCTGGATCTTGTAACATGTTATATTTATCAACTTGTGGGGCGAATCTTGATGGCAGACCAATTTGGCCAAACGAGGAAAGCCGTGCGGCAATACGCGACAAGCATCAAGGATTGCCGACGGATGAATTGATGGTCGACCATCTCTTCGGCAGAATCAAAGCAGCGGAAAGAAATGCCCCCGCGCAGTGTCGACCGAATTGCTGTGATACAGTGACTGTAAAAGTGACCTTACATCCAAGTAGATCGATGACTGCGACAATAAATTCTTATCCAGAACGCATGAAGCGATACATGCAATATAGGAATACCTACGATTGCAATAATCAGAAATGGAGTAATCCATTATTAGAAAAATGAGCGCATGAAATCAATAATTATAATATTTTTAATTATCATTAATTGCCACCCAATACTTGGCGAGCAACAACATGTTGAAATCAAAACAATAATCCAAAGTTCGATAAGGATATCCCCGGAAAGCGTATCTTCCCCAGGAGTATACTTAACGGATGACGTAACTTTAGACTACTTCAAACCTACAAAGACAATCGGCATTTATAAAGATAAAGTTGAAAACCTTAATGCTTTATTGAAAGGAGATCTCGATCCAGATAATGAACCATTCGTTGCGGAATGGGTTGAATTGTATGGCATTAAGATAGATAATGAAAATTGGATAATCATTTTCAAAGAAAAGGGTGGCAATAGATATGAGGCATGTCATGGAGTCGCTTCTGATGGAATCGTGTTTCAAAAATCCGCAAGACAGATGTGGTCAAGAAAAGGCTTGGAAGAAATTCTCAAATTGCCATCAAAAGAAAAAGATTCTGGATAAATAAAGTACACCAAGACTCTTATCAGAAACAATCTTGACCGTTGAAGCCGCCCAGCTTCCTCACCGAGGACAGTTACCGGTTGGGACGCGTGAGAGGCCTCTCCATCCCCGGCCAAGACGGCCTCGCAACCTACCAATACGCCGGACTCGACCGCACCGTGAAACTCACCTACGTCATTCCCGAGATCGAACTCAGCTACATCAGCCCCGATGGAGCACCCGGCGATGACGCCGGAGATCCCTACACCGGCTGGGACCGCTTCGGTCGCACTCAGGATCTTCGCTGGACCAAAGGCGAGGACCTCCTCGATCAGACCCGCTACGGCTACAATCGCTCCAGCCAGCGCACTTGGCGCACCGCGCCGCTCGCCACCTCCGGCAACGAAGATGAGGCCTATCAATACGACGGCCTCTATCAGATCACCGGCCGCCAGCGCGGTGACCTCAACACCAACCACACCGCCATCGGCAGCATCCCCGTCCGCGCCGAAGCCTTCAACTACGACCCTATCGGAAACTGGCAACAGTACCAAGTCTCCGCCGATGGCAGCCTCGTTCTCGACCAGACCCGCGTTCACGACAAGGCGAACACCCTCACCCAGATCAACAGTTCAAGCGCCCTCCTCGCCCACGATCCAGCTGGCAACATGACCCTTTGCCCGCCGCCCGCCAATGGCGAGTGGGACGAGGCCCTCACCCTCGTCTGGGACGCCTGGAACCGCCTCACGGAAGTCCGCAGCGCCGATGGCACCACCCTCATCGCCAAATACGCCTACGATGGTCTGTGGCGTCGGACCACCCGCCAGATCGGCACCGGTCCCATCATCCACACCTACTACAACGCCCAATGGCGTCCCCTCCAGGAAACCGAGGAAGACGGCAGCACCATCACCCTCGCCCGCAACTACGACTGGGGCATCCGCTACCGCGACGACCTCATCCGCCGCATCAACCACCTCGACGGGGAAGAAATCCACTACGCCCTCCACGACTACTACAACGTCACCGCCATCGTCGGCAACACCGGCAGTGGCAGCAGCGACAGCAGTTCCGGCAGCAGCGTTGGCGTCCTCGAACGATACGGTTACAGCGCCTTCGGCGACGTCCGCTTCATGACCGCCGCCTACGTCACCAAACCCACCAGCGACCATGCCTGGGATCTCCTCTACAAAGCCCAGTTCCGCGATATCGAAACCGGGTTCTACAACTACGGCTATCGCTACCTGACCCCGATGCTCGGCAGATGGCTCTCACGAGATCCAATTGGGGAACGAGGCGGGTTGAACCTGTATGGGTTCGTTATCAACAATGGGTTGAACGGCACCGATTTGTATGGGCTCGACGTCTGGGCGTTTAGTGGTATTAGGTTTAGCTTCACACAGGAAAACAGAAACTATGTTAGAGACATATTGAATAGGAGTTCTAACGACGAAATCGAATCATCTAATGTGAGTGGAGAACCCCACTCTACGATGAAAGACCACCCATCAGCCTCGGACAAAGCATTAATCTTCGGTCTATTGCTATTTGCTAAAACACAGCTAGACAGCGAGGCACGAAGAAAAGCTGAGAAGGCAGTATCTCCAGGTCAGTTTTGCAAATCATGCTCACGCAAAAAAACATCTATCACTTTGTTCATGGTTGCTCCAAAGCGCATCCCTCAAAATCTTCCCGAAACAGAATGCTGCAACATTTCATATATTATCTATTTTGACAGCGCTGATCTCGTTCCACAAGGCGGGATCTTCAGTTCATGGAAAGACCACTGGACGGGTAAAAACGTATCCGCTTGGAACGTCAACCTTGGTGGAGCCGCCAATCATGATTTCAGCAATCAACTGAAATTTAAAGAAACACAAGAGAACGGTGAATTTGCAGGCCAAACCCATAATCTTCACGAAAAGGTTCAAGATTTTTCAACGAAGAAAGATAAAGTTTTTGTATGTCATAGCCAAGGATGCAATATCGCTATCGAAACTATTATTCGTGCATGCAATAACCAATAACCCCAAAAATCAGCACCATGAAAAAATTGTTTTCATTCATCGCTTCAGTTATCGGGGTTTCAGGATGTTGCCATAGTCCATTTTTACCCTATACGCCTATACATCAAGGTCGATATTGCGGATTCAAAAAAATAAGCAATACATCTCCGACTCCTACAAATGTATTATCTTGGTGCATGGAAAAAGAGGACACTGACTATAGGATTGATGTTGCCAAATCGGTATTGCTGCATGGAATGAGCAAGGGCTCCAAAAGTACTCAATTAGAGTACGCACGATCCTATTTAGAAATTTACAGAAAATTAATAGACGGTTATTTCGGCAAATCATTAGCAAAATATGGCTCCGGAGACCATGGTGAACGCACTCACCCGCAATCAAAAGAAAGAATCACAACCACTAGGCTGGCAGCAAATTATTATCAGCAGATTGTTTATAAGAAAATGGGAATCGCATCAAGTGAAGAGCCTAAATTTCCATATGAATGGCTCTTCGCCGAAATGAGAAAAATACGGAGATTTAGCTACCGAGAAGTCTGGGGTGACAGGACCGACAACTACAATCAAGCAGATTTTTGGTGATTTTCATTTGATCATTCAAGTCCACGGCTTTTCAATAAGAGACCCTAGGGGCTTGACCATAAACAATCTTGACCGTTGAATTCCGCCATCCCACCCACCACTCAATTTCCCGCATCCGCAACTCCCTCAACCGCATCCACCTCCTTTCCACCACATGCCCAGTCAACAGCCGGAAAATCCAATTTGAATACGGCTACCTCACGAAAGAAAGTTACCGCTTGGGACGCGCAAAAGGTCTGTCCCTTCTAGGAGACGCAGCCCTCGCCACCTACCAATACGCCGGATTCGACCGCGCCGTGAAACTCACCTACGTCATTCCCGAGATCGAACTCAGCTACATCAGCCCCAATGGAGCACCCGGCGATGACGCCGGAGATCCCTACGCGCTTAGCCAACGCTTCGGCGGTGAAGACATCGCCTGGGAGTCACCCGATTCAGCGACGACCTTAAATGAGGATGAAAGCTTGCATTAGTTTCTCCCTTTTTGGCGACGCTGCCCGCTACAGCTACGGGGCCTTGGAAAACGTCCGCCTCGCCGCCGAGTGTTACCCTGGTTGGCATGTGATCATCCACGCAGAACAGGGTCACTACGCCAGTCCGGCCTTACGACGCGCCGGTGCCGAGGTAATTGAACACGCCCATGCGCCCGGCGGCGTGTTCTGGCGCTTTGAGTCGGCGGACGACCAGCGCTTTTCACATGTCATCTTCCGTGATACGGACTCCAGATTGTCGAAGCGCGAGGCCAATGCTGTTGCTGAGTGGTTGGCTTCGGGCAAACCATTCCATTCGCTGCGGGATCACCCTTCGCACGAAGCGATACCCCTTCTTGGCGGAGGCTGGGGCGTCCGGGTCGGCGCAATCGAAATGGGGCCGAGACTTGCGGAACTTCATCCGACCGGAACATACGGAGAAGATGAAGCTTTCCTCCAAAAGCATGTTTGTCCGCAAATTGCGGAGGAAAAAATCCTGCGGCACACGTTCAATCCAAGTGAAAGCTGGGAACAACCTCTCCCACCACCACTCATTGGCGAACCGCATTTCGGACAGCAGATCGCGCCAAGCGCAACAGACGGTATACGCTGCGTCGTCTTGAGTCCTGAGCACTACGCGAAACGACGGGTAAAATTCTATCATTCACTGGAGTCGAGCGGTTGCTCAATCAAGCAGATCGAGTGGTATCGGGCGAAGACGACCAAAGAGAGGGTAGTACCTTGCCACGTCGACCACGCAGAGGCTCATCCCCACTATCACCTCGCCACCCGGGACCACGTTGACATCATTGAACGGTCCTTGGTCGAAGGAGATGAGTATCTCATCGTCTTTGAGGACGATGCCCGCTTCGATCCCGGCTTCGACGAATATTTCGCGCGGATGTGGGTCTCCCTTCCGGACGACTGGCTTGGTGCGATGCTCGGTGGGTCTCCTTGGACGGATCATGCCCGGGAATACGTGTCTCCGGCATCGGCAAACGCTCTGGCAAGGGTGCGAGGGTGCCTCGGCACGCACGGCGTCCTGTGGAACCGCGCAGGCCTGCGGCGGGCCTTCGACCATTTCACCTATTGGAACCGGATGGTCATCGATCAAGCATTCCGTGGCTTGCAACAAGACGATCCAAGGTTCTACGCCCCCGCAAAGTGGATCGTTAACATCGACCCGGATGTGGCCCAGTTCGGTCAAGATGAATGACAGTCATGAGATCCAAAGCCCCGCTCTTAATCTCCACTTCGACCTTCGACAATCAATTCCCCGCTCGGCCCAATGTATTGCGTGGCAATCACCACGTTGTCGAAAAACACCGTGTTCACCTCCTGCTTCGTCCAGCGGTCCGTGACATAACTCTCCACCGTCAGCGCGTTCGCCATCAGCGTCTCACTCTTCCGCCAGGAAATCCCCCGCCAATGCCCTGTTAGAACACCATCGATCCAGAACGCGTGCTCTCCATCAGCCTTCCCCGGCGTGTTGTGCTTCAGCATGAACTCCACACAGATCCACTTCCCACGCTCGATCACCGGCAACTCCGGCACCCCGAAAGAATTCCCCCAATACTTCCCATCCGGTGAGACCTTCATCTCATGCCAGTAGCTGTAAAAATTCCATCGCCCCGGCGGCGCGTTCTTCCCCCAATCCCCCCACGGCTCAATCGCCGTCGAAAACCGCTCGGTCCCATCCGGCTTGTTCCCAGCACCACCAAAACCACTCCACTTGTCACCTCCCCGCAAACCCTTGTTGGCCCGCAACGTCACGAAATGATGCACATAATCGCACTCCGCATCAAACCGCGTGTAAAACCGCACAAACACCGACTCCGCAGACTCGAACCACTGCGTCGGACCACCTCCCGTGTCCTTCCCCAAATGCGCCTCCACCCGCAAACACCGCTTCCCCAACCGCCCCTCACCCGGATCCGGAAAACTGAAAACCCCCTCCTTCTTCTCATCCTTCTCATCCCAAGCCCCGAGATCCCCGGACTCAAACCCATCCGCAAACCTCACCGCCGCATGCTTCGAGATCCCCACATCTCCCGGAAACCCCACCGCAATCCCATCCCCCGCCGGTAAACCTTTCAACCCTGCCAAATTCTCCACGGCAGGCAAATGCCCGACCCAACCAACCAAAAACAAACAGCACCAAATAGCCTTCTTCATCACCAACGCAATACCGCGGAACCCTGAAAAATCTTACTCACCTCCAACCACAACCCACCCCTCCAATCCGCCCCACGCTTGACGGATAAACCCGATTTCTCCACCAAAGCAACGACACGTCGGACGAAAATCCATCCCAAACCCGCGTCAATCTAACACCCTCCACCTCCACATGAAAGCCCTCCTCACCCACTGCCTGCTCCTCGCGGCCCTGCCCACCATCGCCCGCTCCGAACCGGCAAACCTCATCGAAGCGGCGGGAAAACAATTCACCATGGGCGTCGGCATCGACGACCGCATCCACGAAATGCCCGACGACTGGCCTCTGCTCAAAAAACACTTCCAGATCATCACCCCGGAAAACTGCATGAAGCCGGTCGCGATCCAACCAACCCAAGGATCATTCAACTTCGCACAAGCCGATGCGTTCGTCGCCTTCGCCCAACAAAACAACCTCGAAATCGTCGGCCACTGCCTCGTCTGGGCAAAGGACGACCGCACACCACACTGGTTCTATCTCGATGACGCCGGCAACCCCCTCGGCCGCGAAGAACTGCTCAAGCGCATGAAAACCTACATCGACACCGTCGTCGGCCGGTACAAAGGCAAAATCGCGATGTGGGACGTCGTCAACGAAGCCCTCGCCGATGGCAATGAAGACCTCCGCCCCTCCGGATGGACCAAGGCAACCGGCGAGGAATTCATCGCCAAAGCCTTCGAATACGCGCACGCCGCGGACCCAGATGCCCTCCTCATCTACAACGACTACAACAACGAACTCCCCGCAAAACGCGAGAAGATGGATCGCCTGATCCGATCGCTGTTAGAAAAGAAGGTGCCCATTCACGCGATCGGACTCCAAGGCCACTACGAGATCGACCGAATCCCCTTCGAGCAACTCGAAAAGACTTTCGAATGGGCCAAATCCCTCGGCCTGCAGGTGGTCATCAGCGAACTCGACATCGACATGATCCCCCGCGGAATCTGGTGGGCCGACGGCGGAAAAAACCGCGAGGAAATCGCCAAAATCAACCCATACACCGAAGGACTCCCCCAGGAACTGCTGGATCGCCAGGCCGAGCAATACGCCAAACTCTTCTCCCTCTTCAAAAAACACTCAGACAACATCCTCCGCATCTCCTTCTGGAACCTCCACGATGGCCAAAGCTGGCTCAATGACTTCCCCTGGAAACGCACCAACCACCCCCTCCTGTTCGATCGCGATCGCAAGGAAAAGCCCGCCTATCACGCAGTCATCAAAGCACTCGCAAATCCCGAGAACTAACCACGCGCCGCATAAGCCTGGAAATCGCGAATGAACGCGAATGAACACCAATCAAGTTTTTATCATCAACACCTTGAGCCATTGCCTGAATTCACCTTTAAGATGAATGGGCCTTTCTTCATAACACCCCAAGATTAGTGTCCATTCGCGTTCATTCGCGGTTCCATTTTCTTATCAAGGATTACCTGCCACGCCCCAACCGCCACTCAGAAATCCGTAAACAAATCCAACTGCGGCGGATTCGGCTTGGGAAACTCGTTCTGCACCGTATTCTTCGCCTTCGGCCCCTGCTTCTTCGCCTCGGGCTTCACCGAATGAAGCTCAAGATGCGATAGGATCGACTTCGCTCGCTCCACCACCGGCTTCGGCAACCCCGCAAGCCTCGCCACCTGAATGCCATAACTCTTGTCCGCCGCCCCCGGCAGGATCTTGTGAAGGAAGATGATCTCCTCGTTCCACTCCCTCACCGCCACATTGCAATTCGCCACCGATGACTTCGTGTTCGCGAGATCCGTCAACTCATGATAATGCGTCGCAAACAACGTCCGGCAACCGATGCTGTCATGCAAATGCTCCGCCACCGCCCACGCGATCGAAAGCCCGTCAAACGTCGCCGTCCCTCGCCCGATCTCATCCAGAATCACCAGCGACCGGGCTGTCGCATGATTCAAAATCAGCGCCGTCTCACTCATCTCCACCATGAAGGTCGATTGCCCGCGCGAAAGATCATCCGATGCCCCCACCCGGCAGAAAATCCGGTCGGCCAACCCGATCACCGCGGAATCCGCCGGCACGAATGCCCCAATTTGCGCCATCACCACAATCAACGCGATCTGCCGGATGTAAGTCGATTTCCCCGCCATGTTAGGCCCCGTTAGAATTTGCAGCCGCGACGTTTCCGGATCCAGCTCGGTGTCGTTCGGAACAAACTTCGTATCCCTCAAAGTCTGCTCCAACACCGGATGCCGCCCATTCGAAATGACCAGGCTCGAGGAATCCTCCAACACCGGCCTGCAATGCCGGTGCAACTGCGCGGACTCCGCAAGCGCCGCCAAAACATCAATCTCCGCCACCGCCGCCGCCGTCGCCTGCAACCTCGCCAAATGCACGATCACCCGCGCACGCAAATCAATGAACAACTCATACTCCAACTGCTTCGAACGCTCCTCTGCACCAAGCACCTTGTTCTCCATCTCCTTCAACCCCGGCGTGATGTAACGCTCGCCATTCGACATGGTCTGCTTCCGCGTGTAATCATCCGGAACCTTGCCGAGATTCGATGACGTGATCTCGATGAAATACCCGAAAACATTGTTGAACTTGATCTTCAGCGAGTCGATCCCCGTGCGCTTCCGCTCATCCTCCTGCAACCGCGCGATCCAATCCTTCCCCCCGCGCGCCGCCGCTCGCAACTCATCAAGCTCCGGCGACCACCCGTCACGGATCACCCCACCCTCCTTCAAATTCGCCGGCGGCTCCTCGGCCAGCGCCGTGGAAAGCAGCTCCGTGATGTCGGAAAAATCATGCAGATTCCCGATCAACGCCGGATGATCCTCAATCAACGAAACCATGTCTTCCCTCAGCGCCGGAACATGCGAAAGCGAAACCGCCAGCGATTGCAAATCACGCGCATTCCCCGATCCCTGCGACAACCGCGAGGTCGTCCGCTCGATATCCCGGATCCCCTTGAGCGATTCACGACACTTCGAAAGCAAAAACGGCTCCGCCAAAAACGCCGCAATGATCTCCTGCCTCGCATTCAACGTCGCGAGATCCCGCAACGGATGCAAAATCCAATCCCGCAACAACCGCGCACCCATCGGTGTCGCCGTCCGATCCAGCACTCCTAACAACGTGTGCGATTTCCCGCTCCGCGAATCCACCAGATCCAGATTCCGCTGCGAAGCCGCATCAATCAAAACATGTGCCGAACTCTCACGGATCCTCGGCGGATGAAGATGCCCGCACGGCCGCCGCAACTGATGGATCAGATAATGCAAAACCGCCCCCGCCGCCCCACTCGCCGCATGCAGATCCGCACAACCGAACCCGTCCAGCGAATGAACGCTGTAATGCTCCTTTAGCAACTGAACCGCATGCTCCGGCAAAAAGGTATATCCCTCATAAACCAAACCGTTCGTTAGATTGCCGAACTCCGCCGTCTGATGGTCCGGCACCAGCAACTCGGATGGCGAAACCCTGCCCAACTCATCCAACAACTGCCCTGCATCCGCAAACTCCGCGATGGTGAACTCTCCCGTCGTATGATCCACACACGCCAACCCGCACTTCTTCCCCACCCGGCAGACCGCCGCCAGATAGTTCGGCCGCTGATCCTCCAATAACGTCAAATCATCAATCGAACCCGCCGTCAAAATCCGCGCGATCTCCCGCTCCACCAATTTCCCTGGCTTCGGCTCCGAAGTCTGCTCGGCGATCGCCACCCGCTTCCCCGCCTTCAACAACCGCGCGATGTATCCCTGCGACGCATGATACGGAACCCCACACATCGGCGTGCCCCCACGCTTGGTGAGAGCGACGTTGAGAATCGGTGCCGCCGCCTTCGCGTCATCGAAAAACATCTCATAAAAATCACCCAGCCGGTAAAACAGGATGATGTCCGCAGGCAATGACTTCCGCATGGCCATATACTGGGCCATCATCGGAGTCGTTGTAGGCGCGGACATGCGGCAAGGTTGCAGGGCCGCCACCGGCATTTCCAGCACGGAAACCACCGGCTGCGGCCAATTTCCCGTCAGCGCACCCGCTCCAGCAACCAGCCCAGCAAGGCATCCACCGAAATCCGCTCCTGCTCCATCGAATCCCGGTGGCGCAAGGTGACCGTCCCCTTCAGCTCATCGCCATTCTCACCCAGCGTATCGAAGTCGACCGTCACACAATACGGCGTACCCACCTCGTCCTGACGCCGGTAACGCCGGCCCACCGCACCCCCATCGTCGTAAAACACATTCATCCACGGCTGCAGCTTCTTCTGGATCTCGCGCGCGACCCGCACCTGCTCCTCGTTCTTCTTCAGCAGCGGAAAAATCCCAACCTTGATCGGCGCCATCGTCGGCTTGAACCGCAACACCGTCCGCACATCATCCTTCCCTTTGTCGTCCGTCAGCGTCTCCTCGTCGAAGGCCTCGCAAATCAGCGCGAGAACCGTCCGGTCACATCCCGCGGATGGCTCGACCACATGCGGAATGAACCGCTGCTTCGTCTCCTCATCGAAATACTCCAACGGCTTCCCACATCCCTTCTGGTGAACTCCGATGTCATAGTCCGTCCGATAGGCAACCCCCTCCAACTCCTGGATCCCGAACGGAAACTCATACTCGATGTCATAGGTCTTCTTCGAATAGAACGCACGCTCGCCATCGGGCACGTCGAGAATGTGCAGCTTTTCCCGAGGAATCCCGATCTCTTCATAAAACGCCAAGCGCGTCTCCAACCACTCGTCCGTTAGACGCATGCCGTCCTCTGGATGACAGAAATACTCGATCTCCATCTGCTCGAACTCACGCGAACGGAAGGTGAAATTCCGCGGATTGATCTCGTTGCGGAACGACTTCCCGACCTGCGCGATCCCGAACGGCAACTTCACCCGGTTCGAATCAAGCACGTTCTTGTATTGGCAGAAAATCGACTGCGCCGTCTCCGGCCTCAAATACGCGATCTGCTCGCCCGTCGCACCGAAGTTCGTCTGCAACATCAGGTTGAACTGGCGCGGCTCCGTTAGATCGCACTTCGGCGATTGCCCGGGACAAACACTCGGCTTCTCCTTGCACTGGAAACCATCAAGATTGTCGGCGCGGAAACGCCCCTTGCAGGTCTTGCAATCCACCATCGGATCCGAAAACCCACCCACATGCCCAGACGAAACCAGTACCTGCTCCATCGTCAGGATCGATCCATCCATCCCCAGAACATCATCCCGCTCCTGCACGGTCTTCCGCCACCAGTAGTCCTTCAAATTGCGCTTCAACTCGACCCCCAACGGACCGTAATCCCACACCCCGTTGAGCCCGCCATAAATCTCTCCGGCCTGAAAAATGAAGCCGCGGCGTTTGCACAGCGAAACGATCTTTTCCATGCGGGCGGGGTCGGTGTGGTCTTTGTTGGCCATGTGTTCGAACGGTTGGGACACGGATGGAAGCAGGACCCGCGCAACCGGGCAAGGCGCGATTCATCCTTGCCCCACACGCCCATCCGGCAACAGCCTCCACACATGAGCGATGGAAAATCCCGCTGCCCCTGGCTGCCCGCACACCTCGACCTTTACCGCGAATATCACGACACCGAATGGGGCGTCCCCTCCCGCGACCCCCGCCACCTCTTCGAAATGATCTGCCTCGAAGGAGCCCAAGCCGGCCTCTCCTGGTGGACCGTCCTCCAAAAACGCGAACGCTACCGCCAGGTCTTCCACCACTTCCATCCCGAAAAAGTCGCCGCCATGACCGACGCCGAACTCGAATCACTCGTCCTCGACCCCGGCATCATCCGCCACCGTGGAAAAATCTTCGCCGTCCGCCAAAACGCCCTCGCATGGCTGCAAATCCCCGACCCCGTCGAGTGGCTCTGGAGCTTCGCCGGGAAAAAACCTCAGCGCAACGCCTTCAAATCCATCACCGACTACCCATCCCGCACCGAAGCATCGGACGCCATGTCCAAAGCCCTCCGCAAAGCCGGCTTCAACTTCGTCGGCTCCACCACCCTCTACGCCTTCATGCAGGCAACCGGCATGGTCAACGACCACTCTGCCGATTGCTATCTCAGCCGCAAAAAATAACAACTCACGGCCGGTACGCACCGCGGGTCCGCATCACATGCTCACGCGGCGGCAACCGCGTGGAAAGCCGATCCAACAAATCCTCCCACGCCTCGTGCCCCTTCAGGATCTCCACCTCGATCCGCAGGAAATACACCGGCACATCCAGATCCGTCGGCCTCGGAAAACGCACCGCGTCCTTTTCCGTCGTCACGATCAACTCCATGTCACGCTCCACACAACGCTGCATGAACTTGTCGATCTCACGCCGCGAAAATCGGTGATGATCCGAAAACCTCCGCCGGATCTCCACCCGCGCTCCCAACCGCTCTAACGACTTCTCGAAATTCTCCGGAACCGCAATCCCGCTGATCGCCGCAATCCACTTGTCCTTGAGAAAATCCAGATCCTCCTTCTCACGCGTGAACAGGTTCTCCAGATGAATCGGACCATGCGTGCACTCGATGATCGATGCCGACCGATTGTACCGCCGGATCCTCTCGATCAGAAGATCATTCGAGGAACCATCACACTTCGTGATCAGAATGTACCCCGCACGCTTCAAATTCCCCGGTGGCTCGCGCAACGTCCCACGCGGCAACAACGCCTCCGTCCCGAATGGCGATTTCGAATCGATCAGAACAATGTCCATCGAATGCGCCAACCCGAGATATTGCATCCCGTCATCCAGCAACAAGGTGTCAACTCCCAGCTCCCGGATCGCAAACCTCCCGCCCTTCACCCGGTCCTTGTCCACCACCACCGCCACCCCATCAAGATTCCGCGCCAACATGAACGGCTCATCTCCCGCAAACTTGGAATCTAACAAAAGCGCCTTACCCGTCGAAACCACCTTCGGCATCACATGCCCGGGAACCTGGCTCTGATCGGCACTCACCCACCTCTGCGGCTTGTCCAGCTTCCGGCTCTTGTAACCCCTCGAAAGGATCGCCACTTTCCGTCCCCGATCCCTCAGCGACTTCGACAAAAGCTCCACCACCGGCGTCTTCCCCGTACCTCCAACCGTTAGATTGCCCACCGCCACCACCTGCATTCCCAAATGATGCTGCGGCTTCCACCCAGTGCGGTACATCCGGATCCGCGTCTGAACCAACAACCGGTAAACCCCCGACAAGGTCCACATCAGCAAACGCGCAATGACCGCGCGAAATCCCTTCGCGCGGCCAAAAATCACGTCGGAGCCCCAACGCTCCAATTCCGATAGCAGCTCCTTCATCCCCGCCCGGACGATGCCTCGCCCGGGAGCAGGGAATCAAGCGCCAATCCGGAATCTCAGGCAGGATACGCTTCCATCCCGTTGGAACCCACCGGAGATGCAACCGGCGTCTCCACCGGCTTCGCACGCATCGCCTCACTCGCACGCCGCGCCGCATTCTTCCCAGCCTCCGCACCGCGTGCCAACCCGTCCTTCAACAAACTGGGTGCCAACTCACGTGCGAACGCGGCCGCAAAACAAACCCCGAAAGCAGCACCATAAGCGATGTCGTTCACCGCTCCTTTCACCGCTTCCTTGATCTTCGGCGCAGCTTCACCAGCGATCCGCTCCGCATCGTCACGCGCGGCACCCATCGCCTCGCGGAAGCTCTTGTATTTCGCATCCGTCGCGTCACACGCATCTTTCGCCTGTTCTTGGGACGGAGCATCGACAGCTGCCTCGGGCGCTTCAACAGCATCCACCGTGCACTCAAAGGCGGCTTGGTTCTGGCAATCCTGATGCGGCGTAAACTCGGAAGTATTTTCGTTTTCCATGTCCACACCATACCATCCAGCTCCCATCATGCGAATGGAATCTCACCCCGGGTTTGGAACCCACTGAGTCATCATCAAAAAAACTTTTGAATAGTCCTCAACGTCCCTCGTCGAAGCTTGCGTAACCCGAAAAGGAAAAACTAACAAACCATGAAAACCATCGCACTCAGCATCGGCCTCGCCGCCCTGGCACTCATCTCCTCGGCCCCCACCGCCGAAGCCAGGTCCCACAGTCGCAGTGGCCACTCCAGCCACATCTACATCAGCGGCTATCGCTCCTGCGGAACCCCCATCTACACCGAACGCTACCTCATCGGATACGACCGCTGCGGCAATCCCGTCTGGGGCTATCGCCAGGTCGCCTACAACCCGAGACCCGCCGTCCGCCCATGCCCTCCTCGCATCCAAACCCCATACTACCCACGCGGCCCCATTCATCACCGCCCCTATGACAACCGCTCTGGCATCGTGATCCGCGGCACCATCTGCCGCTAACCTCCGGCAATCCACCAAGCGCCACGGCAACACCCCTTGCCGTGGCGCTTTCGCGTTGATGCATCTGGAAACACAGACATTTCCGGTGGCACACGGCGCTCCTATCATGCTAGCCTGCCTCCGCCCGTGAAAAAATCCCTCCTCATCTCCGCCATCCTCTCCCTCATCCCGGCATCCGCCGCCCCCTCCGGCGCGGATGAAATGCTCGCGGCATTCCAAACCCTCGCCGAACAGGGTGGCGACATCTCCGAACTCAAACCAACCATCGAGGAACTCCCCGGACCGGAACAAAAAGCCCTCGTCGCGGAAATCGAAAAAAGCTGGCCCCGCGTCCGCGACGGCTACCTCAACCTCCTCAACCAAACCGCCCGCAGCCTCGCCTCCAATCGCGGCGATACCAAAACCGAAATCCGCAAACACCGCGCCGAATTCCAACGCGTCTACGCCATGGCCGAAGGGCCCATGAAGCCCCTCCTCAAATCCGTTAGCATGCCCGCCATCGACGAACTCCGCAAACTCGTCTCCCCGGAACCCGAACAGCTCTTCGAAGCCGGCGGCGCTCCACTCAAACTCCAACGCTCGCTCGCCGTCTCGCTCGCCACCTTCCGCGACATCACGCTCGACGCCATGCTCTCCACCACCCCCACCGACTCCATCACCAGCCTCGAAGCTGCGGAAAAACAAGCCGCCGAATCCATCTCGGGCTTCGAACGAAACGACCTCAAGATCCTCCAACAAAACCGCAAAACCGTCGAAGACGACGAAATCCCCGAAGACGAAGCCCGCGGCATCGAGGAATGCAACATCCTCCGCATGCTCGTCGGCCTCAACGCCCTCGTCCTCGACCCCAAACTCTGCGAGGCATCACGCGACCACTCCAAGGACATGGCCGAGAAAAACTTCTTCGCCCACGAATCCCCGGTCCCGGGAAAAACCACACCTTGGGACCGCGCCGGCAACTTCAACACCACCGCCTCCGGCGAAAACATCTTCTCCGGCTCCGCCAATCCACACTCCGCCAACATGGGCTGGTTCTACTCCCCCGGCCACCACAAGAACATGTTCAGCCCCGGCCAGGTCCGCATCGGCCTCGGCCACCACGCCGGACGCTGGACCCAGATGTTCGGCCGCTGAAGCGAAAACACTCACCGCCGCACCACCCCGCGCATCCGCACATCCTCACCGAATCGCTCGTAGGAAACCTCCTCCAACCTCAACGGAGACATCTCATCCCTGGCAAGCAAAGCCACATCCGGCCCGCCACAAATCATCGGAGCCAGATAGACCACCACCTCGTCGATCAATCCCGCCTCCATCAACGCACCGCTCAACCGCCCGCCTGCTTCTAACAGCACACACATCACCCCCTGGTCGCGCGCCATTCCCCTCAACACCTCCTCCAGCCCCTCACCGGCACGCACCAGCGTCCGCTCCCGCCACTCATCCGTAAACAACGGCGCATCCACCGGCAACGTCGCCCCATCCCGCGTGAAAACCACACGCCACGGCTGCTTCCGCCCCTCCAGAAACTCCGGCACCCGGATCGTCATCGCCGGACGGTCCGCCCGAACCGTCGCCCCGCTTGTTAGAATCGCGTCAACCTCCCCGCGCAATCGCTGCACATCACGCCGCGCCTCTTCCCCCGTCAACCACTGACCCTCACCCGGCGGCCTCGTCAACCGCCCGTCCAAACTCATCGCCGTCTTCCAAATCACCCACGGCAAACCCTTCTCCCGCACCTTGAAAAACGGCCGTAAAATCCGCTCCGCCTCCTCTCGCCCCACTCCACTCTCCACCTCGATTCCTCCCCCTCGCAAAATCCCGTCCGCCCTCCCCGCATGCAACGGATTCCGATCAACCGTAGCATAAACCACCCGCCCCACCCCGGCCTCCATCAACCCCAACGTGCACGGCGGCGTCCTCCCCTGCGTCGAACACGGCTCCAAGGTCACATACACCGTCGCCCCACGCACCGCCTCACTCCCACACCGCGCCACCGCATCCGCCAAAGCCTCGCGCTCCGCATGCGGACACCCCGCCGCCCGATGCCAACCCTTCCCTAACAAAACACCATCTCTAACAACCACCGCGCCCACCGGCGGATTCGGCGCCGTCCGCCCGATCCCCCTCCGCGCCTCATCCAGCGCCACACCCATCCACCGCTCATCTTCAGCTTTCATCGCCCTTCTCCGGTCTCGGCATCACCATCTCCACCTTCAGCGGCGTCTCCGTCATCAAATGCAAATCTCGCTGCGGATACGGCACACCGATCCCCAATTCACCAAACCGCTTCTCGATCATCAATCGCAGGTCCGACCCCACCACCAGCGAGTTGTTCTTCCCATCCAGCTCCACCCAGAACTGCATCAGGAAAACCTTCGCGTTGTCCCCAAAATCCTCGAAAATCACCACCGGCGCCGGATCCTTCAGCACCACCCCATGCCGCTCCGCCGACTCCCTCAAAACCTCCATCACCTGGGCCGGAGGCACGCTGTAATCCACCGAAACCCGCAACTCCCTCCTCACCCGCCGCTCATACAGCGTCCAGTTCGTCACCTTCTCCTCCAAAAAAATCGCGTTCGGAATCAACGCCTCAACCCCGTCAAATCCCCTCACCACCGACGACCGCGTGTTGATCTCGATCACCGTCCCCACCGTCCCTCCCACATCCACCACATCCCCCACCCGAACCTTCCTCTCGAACAACAGAATGATCCCGGAAATGAAATTCTTGATCAACGTCTGCGTCCCGAAACCCAAACCGATCGCCAACGCACCCCCGAGAAACGCAAACACCGTTAGAGGAATGTCCAGTAAATGCAACGTCGCCAACGCCAGCAGGATCCCCACCACGATCATCAGCCAATTCCCCATCGTCCGCGCCTGCGCATCCGCCAGATGCCCCCTCGCCACCACCAACTTCTGCAACCGACGCGAAACCCTCGACGACGCGAAATACGCGACCACGAAAAACAACAACGCACCTAACAAAACACCCAGCGTCACCCCGCGCTTCACCTTCAACTCCTGCCCGTCCAACTCCACCTTGTCCTCAAGCGTCAACACCTCGAACGACCAAATCCGCTTCAGCGAACTCCCGATCGCCGAAAACCACGACGACACCCGGTCCTTCCAAGTCGTCTGAACCACCTCGGGAGCCGCCGCAGCCACCCACCGGTCCACCAACTGCTTCTGCCGCGCAACCACACTCGCAATCCGCTGCAACGCCATCTGCCTCTCACCAATCGCCGCCCGCTGCTCAGCCAAAGGAACAAACCTAGCATCCGTCGTCGCGATCGACCCGCTCCGCGCCTCCTGCCGCTTCAAATCCGCCGCCGTTTCCCGCATCCGGTTCCCAACCACCACCTCCCACGCCTCAAGTCGCTGCTGCAGCAAAACCAACTTCTCCAAAGCCACATCCCGCGCCTTCCCAACCGGCGCACCTTCGATCTCCCTCCTCAATTCATACGCCTCCGGAAGAAACGACTCCAACTGCTCCAAAGACTCCAACGATTCAATCACCTGCGCCAAAGACTCATCCTGCGTCTTGCACGCCTCCAACCGCAGCTCCGCCAACTCCTCACCGTCCGGAGCCACCTCTGCCTCACCCCCGGCCTTCTGCTCCCTAACCCGCAACAACGCAGCACTCGCCTTCTCCATCTCCGTCTCAAGATCATCACGCCGCTTCGTCAGCTCCTTGATCTCCTCACGCAACGCCCCCTGCCGGTCAGCCACCCCATCCTTCACCATCTGGATCTCCTCCGGGCCAAACCTCACCTGCTTGCGAACCACCTCGATCTTCCGATCCAACAATTCCAACTCGGTCTTGGCCACCTCCTTCTGCCCGTCAAATGGCAACATCTGCTGCCGCATCGATGCCACTCGCACCGAAAGCAAACGATTCTCCGCCTTCGCCGCCTCAATCATCCAACGCCCCTTCGCATCCGGCGAGTCACCCGCCTCCTCCACCACCTTCGCCAATCTCGCCTCCGCCTCCTTCGCCGCATCCTCAACCTGCATCAGCGATCGCTCATACAAATCAATCGTCGACTGATGCATCGACTCCATCTCCACCGCCGCATCGCGCTCATTCAGCAGATCATCTAACATCATCACCGGATACGGCGGAGTCTCTTTGAAACCCGACCAATCCTTCGCCTCCTCCCGAGCCTTCTTCAGCGACTCCAACGTCTCCGCCGTCGCCGATTTCGACCTCAAATACCGCTCGATCCCCAGCTTCGTCTGCTCCAGCGTCCGCCTCCGCTCACCCGACATCGCCGGCGTAACACCCTCCGGCAAAGCCGCATCACTCGCCGCCCCGTCCATCGCCGCAAGCGCCGCCGAAACCTCCTTCAACCACTCCTTCATCTCACCCTCGTTCACCAACCCCGCGGCAGCTTCATCCGCCGCCCGCACCCCGGGCAACAGCATCAAAAACATCACACCTAACAGACGGAAAGATCCACCCATCAGCCCGGCCCACCTCGCCCCGGATCCGCCCATCCCCCGCGTCATCATCGACATCATGGCCATCATCACTTGACCAACGCCTTGCCAGCCTCGCCCCACGCGATCACGCCGCCATCAATCTCTCGGATCTGCTTGAAACCTGCCTCCTGCAAAACCTTCACCGCCTTCGCACTCCGCCCGCCACTCCGGCAATACACCAACAACGGCTGCTCCGGCTTCAACTCCTTCTTCACCCGCTCCTGGAAATCCGCATCCGTAAACGGAATCAACACAGCCCCCTCCAAAGCCCCCTCCGCATGCTCCTCCTTCGTCCGCACATCCAGCACCACCGCCTTCGGATGCTCCTTCAACCACTTCTCAACCGCCGCCACCTCGATCAGCACCGGCTCCGCCTTCTCCTCCGCCACCACCCCGAGCACGGAAAACACCAGCACCCCCATCGCAATCAAATAACGCTTCATGCCCCACCCTCACCCCAAATCCCCCACCCATCAAGCCAGGAATCAACCCACCCCTCAACCCCACCACGCATCCCGGATCAACTTCGCCGTCATCAAGGCCACCACCATCAAGAACACCGGCCGGATGAACGCCGCACCTCCCCGGATCACCATCCCGGACCCCAACCGCGCCCCTAACAACTGCCCCGCCACCATCACCCCGCCTGCGAAAAAATTCACCGATCCCGCCAGCAGGAAAATCCCCAAAGCACCCAGATTGCTCGCCAGATTCACCACCATC
>SYAP01000329.1 GCA_005787565.1 Verrucomicrobiaceae bacterium
CGACTCCATTGAAGGCCTCAGCCCCGCCATCGCCATCGAACAACGCGGCGGCGGTATCAACCCCCGCTCCACCGTCGCCACCACCACCGAGATCCACGACTACCTCCGCGTCCTCTGGGCCGCCACCGGCGTCCCGCACGACCCCGTCACCGGCGAAAAACTCCAGCGCATGGGCGCAACCGACATCGTCCGCACCCTCGCCAATCTAACCGATGGCACCAAGGTCATCCTCCTCGCTCCCGTTCCCCTCGACGAGGCGCGCGACCCCGAACGACTGTTAGGCGACCTCCAGCGCCAGGGCTTCATTCGCATCCGCATCGATGGAAACATTCTGGAAATCGAGGAAGCCGCCAAATCCTGGCCCGAGTCCCCCAGCTCCATCGAAATCGTCGTCGACCGCTTCGTCATCCGCCCTGGCACCGAATCCCGCGTCGCCGACTCTGTCGAAACCGCCCTCCGCCTCTGCGGATCCGAAGCCCGCGCCGCCATCCAGCCGCCCGATGCCGATGCCCCCCACGACATCTCCTTCCAAACATCCTACCGCAACCCCGCCACCGGCTTTGTCGTCCCCGAGCTCACGCCCAAACACTTCTCCTTCAACTCCCACCTCGGCGCATGCCTCGCCTGCGAAGGCCTCGGCACCGAACTCCATTGCGACCCGTTGCTTCTGTTAGCCGACGATAGCACCAAGCCCATCCTCAAAGGAGGACTCCGCGGCTGGTGGAAAGAGAAAACTCCGCGCCACACCCAGTTCCTCCGCGAAACCACCGCCCTCCTCCGCCAGTTCGACCTCCCCGATGAAGCCACCTTCGCCGACCTAACGGAACATGCCCGCACAATTTTGTTAGATGGAGGCATCTTACAAACCGGCTGGAAAACCGGACCCGAGAAAAAGCCCCAAACCAAATCCTTCGAAGGCCTCACCCACGAAGCCCTCCGCAAACACCGCGACGCCAAAAGCGAAGCCTCACGCCGTCGCCTCGCCCGCGTCATGGCCCACCGCCCATGCCGAGTTTGCCACGGCCAACGCCTCAAGGCCGAATGGCTCGCCGTTCGCATCGAAGGCCTTAAC
The DNA here is from genome assembly GCA_005787565.1 of Verrucomicrobiaceae bacterium. GTDB lineage: Bacteria > Verrucomicrobiota > Verrucomicrobiia > Verrucomicrobiales > Akkermansiaceae > Luteolibacter. The sequence continues at coordinate 1,073 of SYAP01000329.1, forward strand.
GAAACCTGGCTCGGCATCCAGGACTTCTGCGCCCTCACCATCGCCGAAGCCCTCGATTGGCTCGCCGCCCTCAAACCCGATCCCTCAAAAGCAGACATCTGCCTCCGCCTCACCAACGACATCCGCACCCGCCTCTCCTTTCTAACGGAAGTCGGCCTCGACTACCTCGCCCTCGACCGCGCCGGCTCCACCCTTTCCGGCGGAGAAGCCCAGCGAATCCGCCTCGCCACCCAGCTTGGTGCCGGACTATCAGGCGTCCTCTACGTCCTCGACGAACCCAGCATCGGCCTCCACGCCAGCGATACCCACCGCCTCATCAGCGCCCTCATCCGCCTTCGCGACCGCGGAAATACTGTAGTCGTAGTAGAACATGATGCAGACATAATCTGCGCCGCCGACCACCTGATAGACATCGGTCCCGGCGCGGGCATCCACGGCGGAAACCTCGTCGCAGCCGGCCCACCCGAGTCCATCTCCTCCCCCACCGGCCAATGGCTCCGCGGAGAAATCCCGCCATTTTGCCCGCCAAAACCCGCAGGAATCCCCCTCGGCCAACTCGTCATCCGCGGCGCACGCGAACACAACCTGAAAAACATCGACGTCGCCATCCCGCTCGGCCGTCTCGTCGTCCTCTGCGGACCCTCCGGCAGTGGCAAGTCCACTCTCGCCGATGACATTCTACGCCGCGCGCTCGCCCGCCACTTCCATCATGCCGGTGACACCCCCGGTGCACACGACCGCATCGATGGCATCGAACTGTTAGGCAAATGCGTCTTCGCCGATCAATCCCCCATCGGCCGCAGCCCCCGCTCCAACCCCGCAACCTTCACCGGTGCCTTCGATCTCATCCGCGTGCTCTTCGCCAAACTCCCGCTCTCACGCCAACGCGGATACGGCCCCGGCCGCTTCTCCTTCAATGCTGCCGGTGGCCGCTGCGAACGCTGCCAGGGAAATGGCCGCCTCAAAATCGAAATGCACTTCCTCCCGGACGCCTGGGTTCCCTGCCCCGCCTGCGGTGGCCGCCGCTTCAACCGCGAGACCCTCGAAGTCACCTGGAAAGCCAAATCCATCGCCGACATCCTCGATCTAACCGTCGATCAGGCGCTCATCCTCTTCCGCCCGGTCCCGAAACTCTTCCGCCTGTTAGACACTCTCTCCGATCTCGGCCTCGGCTACCTCACCCTCGGCCAACCCGCCAACACCCTCTCCGGCGGCGACGCCCAGCGCCTCAAGCTCGCCCTCGAACTCTCCCGCCCCCAAGCACCCCACACCCTCTACCTCTTCGACGAACCCACCACCGGCCTTCACTTCGGCGATGTCCACCGCCTCCTCAACGCCATCTTCCGCCTCCGCGACGCCGGCCACTCCATCCTCGTCATCGAACACCACCCCGAAGTCATCCAGGCCGCCGACCACCTCATCGAACTCGGCCCCACCGGCGGCTCCAAAGGCGGAAACCTCATCTATCAGGGAAAACCCCTCCCATGATCGACTTCTACTCCGTCAACAGGCTGATCAACTCCGCAGCCGTCTTCGCACCCGGCAAACCATTGCCAAACTGATAGATCCGCCCGGTCACCTCCTCATCCTTGAAAGGCTTGTTCTCCGCCTTGGCTAACAGTCCTTTCAACGCATTCTCATCTTTCGCGCTAGCCTCTTTCGACAAATGGCGGAGCAGCGATCCGTTCGCAAAATAAACACGGTGCTCGCGAACCGTGTCCATCGTCTCGCCTTCCCCCTCCGCATTTTCCTCACCCGTAAACGCCCAAGAACTCTCCGAAACATAGGCGAAAAACAACTCACCCTCGCTATAATAATAACTCTCGTCCGACCCACCGTGATCACCCTGCGTGTAGATGATGCGGATCTTCACCAACTCATCGCCCTTGGAATACCGCGTGCAACTTCCCGAAACTGGATCGTCCTCCGACTCGAACTCCACCGTCTCCTCACGCAACTTCGCCGCCTCGATCTCGTTGTAAGCGGCACGAATGCCCTTGACCGCATCATCCACCTCGTCCGCGCGGGTGGTCTGCAAGGATCCTGCAAACACCATCAAGGACAGCGCGGCAACGGCAGTGGAAAAAAACGACGGAGTTTTCATTTGATCGGGATGAGTAAACGCTGCGCACTGAGCAAAAATCGTCAAGCACCAACGCCTCGTCTTCGACTCATCATTTCAACTTTCCCGCCGCATGCCACGCCAGCACCAACTCGCGAAACGCATCCGCCGCAGGATTGTCGGAGTCCTTCGACCATACCAACACCAGTGGAATGCAGCGTCGCGGCACCAACGGCAACAACACCACTTCTCCCGGCTCCTTCACCGCGCATTCCGGCACCACACCAAATCCTGCCCCTGCCTCCACATATTTCAAAATCGTCCCCATCAGGCTCGGCGTGCGGACCACCTCCGGGATCACCCCCGCCTCATGGCAAGCGGCCAGAATCGCATCGTGCGATCCCGCCCCTTCCCGCCTCGCCAACAGGATCAGCGGCAGCCCTTTCAACTTCTTCCACGGCACACCACCACCCTGCGCCAACGCATGACCCGCAGGAACCGCTAGACAAAGCCTCTCTTCTAACAAAAGCTTCGACCGCGGCCCAAGATCCTCATGCGCCCGCACCGGACGCGTCAGACCGATCGACAACCTCCCCTTCGAAACCATCTCCCAAACCCGCTCGGGCGTCCGCTCCTCTAACAAAACCTTCACCCCCGGATGCCTCAACCGGAACTCCCGCAGCAACGGCCCCAGAAACCGCTCCGTCGGCGGCCCGATGTAGCCCACCCGCAACTCCCCCAATTCCCCACGCGCCGTTTCCCGCACCCGCCGCACCGATTCATCAATCCGCTCAAACAACACCCCGCACTCACGCAACAGAACCTCCCCCGCAGGCGTCAACCGCACTTGCCGATGCGTCCGGTCGAACAACATCGCCCCCATCTCTTCCTCCAGCTCCGCCACCGCACGGCTCAGTGCCGGCTGCGCGATCCGCAACCGCTGCCCGGCCTTGGAAAAGCTCAGCTCCTCCGCCACCGCCTGGAAATATCGCAAATGCCTCAGATCCATCGAATGCCGGAAAACTATGCCACCCACCTCAATTGTCGATTCCCTTGATCTTGCTGTCCCCCACGACTCGCCAGCAAATGGACAAACACCATTCCAACATGTTCTTGCCTTTCAAGAATTCACGATAAATCTGTCTGCAAGATTGTTTATGAATTCAAAGCTCTTATCCCAACACCTCAAATCGGCATGTTGTGGTCATCTGCTTCGTTTCGCCGAAGCCACGGGATCTGGCCGGATCTTCCGACATCGATGGATCATCCTGCTATCGGTCTGGATTGGTTGCACACCATCAAACACTTTCGCCCAAAATGGTGCCAATGTTGGAAATTTCATGCGCGAATTCCCTCGTGGCACACTGCAGAACATCAATCAACTCCCCGACAGCTCATTCAAGAAGTCACTCGAACAACTTCCCGAAGCCGCCCGCAGCCGGGCATTGCAGTGGCTTAAAACCATTCATCTTCCAGCGGCAGACGTGGAATCACTCCAAGTCGATCCTTCCGGTGGCATCTGCTATGGCTGTCGCTTCGGCCACCACCACCCGAATGCAGGCGAGGATGAAACGATTGACGATGGCACCGTTGGAACGCCGGAAACCAGTGCGGCCGCTGTAGCCATCAGCCCATTCCCCAGCTCATTGGTTTTCCACAGCCGCCCCGGCGCTCCAAATGTGCTTTATATCAACTTCGCCGGAGAGACCGTCACCGGCACAGCCTGGAATACCACCGAGCGCCCATCGATCCCAGCCCTGCCCTTCAGCAAAGACAGCGATTTCACAACGTTCAGCGACTCGGAACAACTCGACATCCGTCGGGTCTGGCAGCGCATGGCCGAGGACTTCGCCCCATTCAACATCAACGTGACCACCGAACGGCCCGCTTCGTTCAACACTCGCACCGCGATGGTCCTGATCACCCGCAATACCGACGCCAACGGCATTAACAATCCTTCCAGCGGTGCCGGAGGAGTGGCTTATGTGAACGTCTTCGCCACCTCCTCCTTCGCCTCATACAGACCCGCCTGGGTCTATCATAACAATCTCGGCAACAGCGAATCCAACATCGCCGAAGCCGCCTCTCATGAGATAGGCCACAACCTAGGCCTCACCCATGACGGCACCACCTCCAGTGATTATTATGGCGGCCACGGCAGCGGGGACATCTCTTGGGGCCCGCTCATGGGTACCGGATATGGACGAAATGTCAGCCAATGGTGCAAAGGGGAATACCTCAACTCGAACAACACCCAGGACGACCTCGCGCAGATCGCCGCCAAAATCTCCTACGTCACCGACGATCATCCCAACGCTCCCACCGGTGCCACCGCCCTGACCATCACCAACGGCACACAGATCCTTTCCACAACTCCCGAGAACGATCCAACCAACTCCAACACCGCCAACAAAGGCATCATCGAACGCAACAACGACATCGACGTCTTCTCCTTTGTCACAGGCAGCGGGCCGGTCCGGCTCAACGTCAACCCCTGGATCATGCCCGCAGGCACCCGCGGTGGGAACCTCGACGTCCTAATGGAACTCTACAACGAATCCAACGTCCTCATCGCCGGCAGCAATCCGGCATCACTCACCACCGCGGTGATCGAAACCAACCTGCCTGCGGGTCGTTATTTCCTCCACATCAAAAACACCGGCACCGGCACCCCCCAATCTTCACCGCCAAGTGGATACACCTCCTACGGCAGCATTGGCCGCTATTTCGTCAGCGGGTCCATCACCGAGGCAACCGGTGTCGTGATTCCGCCCTCCGCAGATCTCCTCGCGTCTAACCTCACCCAGACCGGCACGCCCACCCACACGTTCACGGTGACTTACTCGGATGACGTGGCGATCAACGTCGCCACCATCACCACCGGCGACATCCGCGTCATCGGACCAGGCGGCTACAACCAAATCGCCCAATTGGTTTCCATCAACAACAACACCAACGGCACGCCGCGCACCGCGACCTACTCCATCACCCCGCCCGGCGGTGGTGTCTGGGCGGTCCAGAACAATGGCTCCTATCAAATCTTCATCGAATCAAGCCAAGTCGCGGACGTCGAGGGCGCATTCGTTGCCCCGGCACAACTCGGGCAATTCACCGTATCCATCCCGATCCTCTACTACACCGCCAACATGAATACCAACCCCGGTTGGACATTCGAATCCCCATGGGCATTCGGCACACCGGCCTACAACGGCAGCAACGTTCCCAGTTCCGCATTCACAGGTTCCAACATCATCGCCACCAACCTCTCCGGCAACTATGCGAACAACCTCGCCGCAAAACATGCAACCACCCCCGCGATCAACACAACGGGCAGCACCTCGCTCACCCTCCGCTTCATGCGGTGGCTGAGGAAACGCAACCAGGACGCTGCCACCATCCAAGCCTCCGCCGATAACGGCCCATGGGTCAACGTCTGGTCCAGCACCGGGCAGATTCTCGATGGCAGTTGGCAACTCGTTCAACATTCACTCCCCGCAGGCATGGCGGGAAGCTCTTCAATCCGGCTTCGCTGGAGCCTCTCTTCCAACAACAGTCAGAACGACATCGGCTGGAATATCGACGACGTGCAACTGCTCGGCGATGGATCGCTCGACACCGCGCCGCCGGTGGCCACCTTGAGCGTGGCTGATCTCACATCCGGCGGCTCCCCATCCCATGCCTGCAGCATCACCCTCACTGATGAAACATCCGTCCGCCTCGCATCACTCGAGTCATCAGATCTGTTGGTCACCGGCCCTAACGGATACTCCATCCAACCCGAATTCGTCGGCGCGGACCTGCCAATGGACGGCTCTCCCATCACCGGTAGCTACTCCATCCCGGCACCCGGTGGTGGTTTGTGGTCCGCCGCTCACAATGGCACCTACACCATCTCCCTGTTAGATGGCGCCGTGGAAGATATCTGGAACAATCCCACTCCCGCTGCCACGCTCGGAACTTTTGCCGTCAACATCAGCATCCCCGCTCCGGGGTTGCTGACGGTTACCCCCCCAGAACCATGGAATTCCTCCGGCTTCCGCGATGGCTCCTTCTCTCCTGATTCGAAAATCTACACCCTGACCAACTCCGGTGACAGTCCTCTCAGCTGGACCGCGGCCACCAACAGCGATTGGATTGAACTCAACAACACCGCTGGTTCCCTGCCTGCGGGAGCGTCGGTCGAAATCACCGCCAACCTCACCAACTTCGCCTCAACCTTGCAATCGGGGGAATATGCCGGTCAGTTGGTCTTTTCCAACACGACCACCGGCAATGGCGACACCACCCGTGATGTCACCCTCACCATACTCAATCCAGGATCGCTGACCGTGGAAGATACCGGAGAATTCATCTCCACCGGCACAAGCGGAGGCTCCTTTACGCCCAACTCCAAAACTTACACCCTCAGCAACACCGGCGGCGGTGAAATCCAGTGGACAGCAGTCCCAACCAGCCCATGGATCACCCTCGGAAACACCGGCGGAACCCTCGCGCCAGGCGCATCCATCGAAGTCCTCGCATCCATCAACGAAGAAGTACAATCCCTCGCTGTTGGCAACTACCAAACCACAATCCACTTCATCAACAGCACCAACGGAAACGGCACAACCACCCGCAACATCAGCCTAACGGTTCTTCCTCAGCGGAAACTCGCCGTCGCCGCACCGGCGAAGATCGGCAACGGAGCTTTCCGTATCCTTGTGAGTGGGAACCCAGGAGAAGACATCATCCTGGAGGCAAGCTCCACCCTCGGAAGCTGGGAACAGATCGCCACAGGCCAAATCGGAGAAGATGGCACCATCACTTTCGAAGATCCGCAATCCACCACCCTTCCAGCACGATTCTACCGCGTGAAACCAGCGCCTTAATGATTCGATGCACGCTTCTCCATCGAGACCAGCTGCGTATCCTCGACCTGACAATTGAAATCATCCACAACAATTCCATGCCAATCATCCCTTCTCTGCCACTGCTCGCCGCCGCCATGCTTCTGTCGCCTCTCGCCCACGCCATCACTTACCCGGAATCCCGCATCGAGCCCGTCACCGATGAAATCCACGGCGTCAAGGTGGCGGACCCCTACCGCTGGCTGGAAGACGACAACGCCGAGGAGACCAAAGCATGGGTCACCGCGCAAAACCAGGTCACCGAAGCCTTTCTAACAGAAATCCCGCAGCGCGAGGAGATCAACAAACGCCTCAGCACACTCTGGAACCACCCGCGCACCGGCATGCCAGAGGAATACGGCGGAAAATGGTTCCTCTCCAAAAACACCGGCCTCCAGAACCAATCCGTCCTCCACGTCACCGACTCGCTTGATGCCCAAAGCCGGCTTCTGCTGGATCCTAACACCCTCTCGAAAGACGGAACCGTCGCCCTGTCCGATTTCTCTCCCAGCGAGGATGGCAAACTCATCGCCTACTCGCTTTCCAACGCAGGCAGCGACTGGATCGAAATCCGCGTGCGCGACGTCGCCACCGGCAAGGACCTTCCCGATCACCTCCGCTGGGTGAAATTCAGCGGCGTTTCCTGGGCCAAGGACGGCAGCGGATTCTACTACAGCCGCTACGATGCCCCCGTGAAAGGCAAGGCACTCACCGCCGCCAACGAATTCCAGAAACTTTACTTCCACCGCCTCGGCGACCCGCAGGAAAAGGACCAGCTCATCTACGAACGCAAGGACCAGCCGCGCTGGGGCATCGGCGGCGGCGTCACCGAAGCCGGCGACTACCTCATCATCCACCTCTCCCAGGGCACCGATCCGAAAAACCGCATCTTCTATCAGAAACTCGGCGGTGAGGGAGAAAACAAGGTCGTCGAACTCCTGCCCGACGGGGATGCCTCCTATCGCTTTCTCGGCAACGAAGGCCCTGTCTTCTTTTTCCTAACAGACCTCGATGCGCCGCGCCAGCGCGTCATCGCCATCGACATCCGCACCCCGGAACGCAACGCATGGAAGGAAATCATCCCGCAATCCAAGCACCCGCTCAGCTCCGTCAGCCTCACCGGCGGATTCATCATCTGCCACTACCTCAAGGACGCCCACAGCTTCGTCACCCAACACCGCATGGACGGCAGCCTCGTCCGCAACGTCGCGCTCCCCGGCATCGGCAGCGTCGGCGGATTCAACGGCCGCCACGACGAGACCAGCGTCTTCTATGCCTTCACCAGCTTCACCGAGGCCGGAGCGCTCTATCAGTTTGATCTGGAAACCGGCGAAAGCACCCTGTGGAAACGCAGCGAGGTCGCCTTCGACAGCGAACCCTACGAAACCAAACAGATCTTCTTCGAAAGCAAGGACGGCACCCGCGTCCCGATGTTCGTCACCCACCGCAAAGGCATTCCGCTCGATGGCTCGCACCGCACACTGCTTTACGGATACGGCGGCTTCGGCATCAGCCAGCGCCCCGGATTTTCTGTTAGCCGCGCCGTCTGGCTCGAACGCGGCGGCATCCTCGCCGTCGTCAACCTCCGCGGCGGCGGCGAATACGGCCGCGACTGGCACGACGCGGGCCGTGGCCTGAAAAAACAAAACGTCTTCGACGACTTCATCGCCGCCGCCGAACGCCTTGTCGCCGATGGCTTCACCAAACCCTCCCGCCTCGCCATCCAGGGCGGCAGCAACGGTGGCTTGCTCGTCGGCGCCTGCATGACCCAGCGCCCGGACCTCTTCGGCGCTGCGCTCCCCGGCGTCGGCGTCATGGACTTGCTCCGCTTCCAACGCTTC
>SYAP01000330.1 GCA_005787565.1 Verrucomicrobiaceae bacterium
ATGGCCTCGTTTTGTCTGCTGGGCCATAGAAAGCGCTCGTTGGTTTCTTTCTTCCGCTTCTTGAAGCTTCTTCTGAAGATCGGCGATCTTTTGCTGGAACCTCGCTACATCTTCTGCCGCCGCACTTTCCATCTGTTTGCGGGCTTCATCCATCGCTTTTTGCAAGAGTTTCTCCTCTTTTTCTGTTTCTCTGAGGGCCTTTTCGTAATCTCTTCGCGCCTTCTCCTCTTCCCGCATAGCGGCTTGAATTTCGCGTTGCTCTTGTTTTTCCCGCTCTTGGAGTTCTCGCGCTGCGCATGCCCATTTCACTTCATCGAGTCGAGCTTCCAGATAGCCTGGATTAACTCGGGCATTTCTAAAGGCTTCTCCATCGTGATTCACGAGTCGATAGGCATCTTGAATCTTCTGTTGAAGGGTTCCCAGATTATCACCCTTTACCTTCGCAAGAATGGTATCTACTTTTCCGTTAAAGGCATCCACAACGAAACTAAGAGCGGTTTCGCGCCTATTTGCCTCTTTGTAATCGCAGTCCGCAGCGTGTCCGTCCGCAATCATTTGCCTCACTCGCTGGCGAGCAGTCTGGAGCTTTTGGCCTGCTTCCTTGAAGCCATATTCTCTTGCCAGTTCATCCAGCCATGATTCAGGAGGAATCAGGTATTTGTTTCCGTACCCATCAATGATGTTCTTCATGGCTCGGGCTGTCTGCTCAAGCCTATTTTTGTTTTTGAGAGCATCATAAGCAGAACCTGCGATCTCCTGAGCTGAAGCATTCGCTTTCTCGATAATAAAACGATACTCAGCATTTGCTGCCGCTAGCGACGCGTTAGCTTGGTCCTCCAGCGCTTTGGCTTTCTGCCGTGCTGCCTTAATGGTCTCGCTGGCCTCGTGCTCGGCTTCTGATTTTTTCTGTGAACTGAAGTTTTCGCACTCCTTGAGGTAGCCATCTGCCTTTTCAATTGTTCGAGTCGCGTATTGATCTGCATCCTTTAACTCTCGATAAGGTGCCAGTTGCTGAATTTCGATATTGGCGGTATTGAGCTGCTGATTGGCAGTTGAAAGGTCTTTAACAGCCTTGGCATGGTTGCTTCGGAGTTTCCAATATTTGTAAAGGGTGAAGAGAAGTCCTCCAAGGAGAAGAACGATCAAAAAGGTTTTCATCAACTTGTTTGTTCAGGCATTTGTGACAGTCCTTGCACGAATTGTGGGAGAGAAATATGTTTCAGATTTGGAATGATTGCGTTTCAGCACTCATGCGGCGGGCAGTGCCGGTGTCTGAGGACGGTTCCTGATTTGCTGATGATCCAGCGGATGGTGGAGCGGGAGTCGCATTCCTCAGGGCGGGCCCATTCGATGAGGGCGGTGCCTCCTTCGGCGGAGAGGGAGATGCGGGGTTGATCGAGGTTTTCGAGGAACTCGTGGGCTTCCCATTGGATCTTCGGGTCCAGATGTTCCGGGACGAGCGGGGAGGTTTGGATGCGGAGTCCCGGCAGGTCGTTCCAGAAGCGTTCCGGGATGTTCATGGCCTTGCCGTCCCATGTGAGGTCGAAGCGGGTGAGCAAGGTGGAGCCTGGATGAAACGGATAGGGCATGGGCTTGCCCTTGTAGAGGTAGTGGAGATGGTCGCCTTTTTCATCGGTGACTTCGGTCGCTTCGTCTTCCGGCACACGGATGAGTTCAACCTGCAAGACGAGGTCGCCTTCTTCGGATACGGCTTTGAAGGTCAGAGCTTCATTGTTGACCGTTTCCCACCAGGCCGCTGCGGGCTCCTGGTCAGCTGCTTTTGCCACAACCGGCACGGCGGAAAGCGCGGAGAGTGAGAGGAAAGACCGGCGTTTCATGATTGCAGACAGGCTAACGGAAACGCGGGGGAGGGGAAGGAAAATGAACGTCGGACGTTGAACGTCTAACATGGAATGTCGAAGGGACAGGGGAGAAGAGATTCGGGGACAGTAAGGTCCCCGCTCCTTAGGGGTGGGTGGTTTCCTCGCAGAACTTGCGGAAGGCTTGGACTTCTTGGTCGCTGGCGACGCCGGCGACGATGTGGTGGGCGAGGCTGCGGGCGACTGCAAGGGTGGCCGGGGGTAGGGGCAAGGTTTCGATCAGGGCGCGGGCGATGGCGGAGAAGGTGTTTCCGTTGTAGTTGGTGAACGGGGCCAGGGTCATTTGCAGGGGTTGTGATTGCTCCCACAAGGCCCGGCATGGTTCGTGGCCATCGGAGGTGGGGCCGTGGTGGGCGTTCTTGGGTTTGCAGAGTTGCTGGTTCTGCCAAACGACCATGTCCCACGGGATCTCGGAGAGCCATGCCCGGGTGTTCATTCCTTTTGGGTTGGTTCCGCTTTCTTCGCCTCGGCGATTTCCTCGACGCCCGCGCTTTTCAGAAACCCTTTGCCGGTCTTGGCGTAGATGGGCTCGGCGGAGAACCGGTCCTGGATTTTCAATCCTTGCCGCAGGATCGCCCGGGCTAGGGGGTGATCTTCGTAGGATTTCTTGGATTCCGGCGCATCCGACATGTCCGGAGGTTAGCGGGGGATGCGGGGGATAGCAATTTGGGAAATGGTGTGGGGCGGGTCTGTAAATTGTAGGAGCTTTTTGATTTCGGCCCTCGATGAATTTCAGTCCAGCCAGTTCTCAAATCGCAGGCCCGGCACTTGAGCAAAGTCGACCGTGTTGCGAGTAAGGAGAGTCGCATCATGGGCCAAGGCGATGCAGGCGATTCGCAGATCCATTGTACCAATACGGACTCCTAGGTTCCGGAGTCGCGTGAATGCGGCTGCAGATTCAGTATCCAGTGAGAGGACCACCCAACGAGAGAAGAAGTTTACCCTCTCGATGAGTTTCTGATAGGCGAGTATTCGCTCGTCGGAATCAAGAGTGCGGTTCGTGCGGGCCAACACTCCCCGAAGCTCTTCCTCCAGTGTGATGACCGTAGTGAAAACTTGTGCTCCGGATTTCAAAAGGCGACCCCGAAGTCTCTCACCCAAAGCTGTGGGGTAGGCCAGTTCCTTCAGATGGTTGGTATCGAGCAGAAACATCGGGCGATCAGTCCTTCACGCTCTGCCGCCACGCTTCGCCGAGTTGGTCGGCTTCGCGGGAAAAGGGGTCGTCCCGCCAGGTGCCGACGGTGGATTGCCAGTCGTTTTGACCCGCTTGGTGCGCTACGGGGTGGAGGCGGAGGATTTCCGCCATTTGCTGCTCAAGCGTGGCGACGCGCTTTTCAATCGGCAAATCCTGAGAGGGTGTGACTGCATTCACGGGGAAAGTGTAATCGATTGATGCGGGGATGGCAATTTGGGAAATGGTGGGGGGCGGGTCGCAGACCCGGGGTCCCGGTTATTCGGGGAGTTCGGCGGTGATGGCGGCGGTGGTGGGGGCGGGGCCGCCGGGGCTGGTGAGGGTGATTTTTTCGAGGATGGCGGTGGTGTTTTTGATGGGGAGGGTGAAGGTGCGGATCTGTTTGTCGTGGACGATGCCTTCGGCGAATTTGGAGCCGGGGACGTCGATGCGGCGGATGTAGTCGGAGAAGTGCTCGCCGTTGTAGAGGGGGAATTCCTCGGTTTTGCCGTCGGCGAAATGGGCGGTGACGGTCATGATGACGGCTTGGCGGCCGGGTTCGGTGGCTCCCCATCCGGCGACGCCGCCGAGGAAGTGGAGGGATTTGACGGGCTGGCCGACGGGGATTTCGACGGTGTCGGGGAGGGTGCCGGAGTGGGTGTTCGGGCCGCCGCCTCGGAGGACGATGAGGTTTCCGCCGAGGGCATTGGCGGCGGGATCGACGATGTTGAAGGGGACCCCGGCGATGGGGACGATGCCGAAACGGCGGAAGCGGAGGGTGTCTCCGGTGGCCTCGCGGGAGGCGTAGAGGCCTTGGCGGGTGTCTGCGGTGAAGGCGCGGGAGAGGTTGAGGATTCGGTATTTGGAGGAGCCTTGGGTGAGGTAGGCGAGGATGTCGCGGAGGGAATCGGCCCCGAGGGCTTCGAGGCCTTCGGGCATGAGGGAGCGGCGGGTGTTGGTGCGGGTTTTGATGGTGTTGGCGGGGATTTCGACTTCGCCGGCGATGGAGCGGAGGACGACGCGGGCGTCGTTCTGGCGGGTGATGAGGCCGGCGTGGAGGGTGCCGTCGTGGGTTTCGAGGTTGTAGAGTTCGTATCCGGCATCGATCTGGCGGTTGGGGTCGACGATGGAGATGAGGAGTTGTTCGGGGCCGTGGGCGCCGAGGCCATCGAGGGCGGGGCCGACTTCTTTTCCTTCGCCGCCGAGGCGGTGGCAGACGGCGCAGGCGAGGGCGAATTGTTCTTTGCCGCGGACGGGATCGCCGCCTTGGGTGACTTTGGGGAGGAGTTCGGCGAGGAGTTTTTCCTTATCGGGGCTGGGCTGGTGGAGTTTGTCGATGAGGGCGGTGGCGCGTTTCGAGATTTCCGGAGAGGGGTGGCTGCGGAGGCGGAAGAGGTCGTTGGGGCCGAGGAGGGCGAGGGGCGCGGGGTCTTTTTCGGCGGCGGCGAGGAAGGCGGTGATCCACTCGACGCGGGAGACGAGCATTTCGAAGGCGAGGGGCTGGAGGGCGGAATCAAGCGCGGGGAAGGCGGCGACGACAAGTTGGCCGGCGGCGGGGTCCTCGGTGGCGCGGAGGGAATCGAGGGCGGCGCGGCGGACGGGAAGCGGGGTGGCGGCATCGGTGAGGAGGGCGCTGATGGCGGGGAGGATCTCGGCGCTGGCGGCGCGGGCACCAATGAGGGATTGGACGGCGCGGAGGCGGTCTGGCTCGGGGGCGGCGGGGTCTTTCGCCAAGGTGAGGAGGGCGGGGACGATGGGGGCGGCGGCCTGGCGGGTGGCGGGGGAGGTGTCCCACGCCATGGCGATGGGGAGGGCGGCGGCGCGGAGGGTGGGGTTGGCGGCGGTGAGGAGGGTCTGGAGGGATTTGGAATCGACGGCGTCGGGTTTGGGGAGGCGGGTGGCTTTTTCGAGGAGCTGGATTTTCAGGGGATCGGCCGCGGGCGGGGCGGTGGCGAGGGCGAAGAGGAGTTTGGCGAACGCGGCGGAATCGCGTTGTTCGATGAGGGAATCGGCGATGCTGGCGGCGAAGGCGGTGAGGGCGGCGGGATTTTTGCTGAGGAGGACGGCGCGGAGGACGCCTGGGCGGTCGCTGGCGGCGGCGGCGACAGCGGCGGAGCGGGTGAGGTCGTCGGTGAGGGTGGGGACGAGGGCGACGAGGGCGGCGGCGGAAGGTTCGTCGAGCTTTGTGGCGGCGAGGGCGCGGAGGAAGGCGATGCGGGTGCGGGGGTCGGGATCGGCAAGGCCTTCGGCGAGGGCGGCGGTGGGGGAAGCGGGTTTCGCGTCTTCGAGGATGAGGGCGGCGGTTTTGCGGACGGCGGGAGATTTCGCATTGAGGGCGGCGGTGAGGGTGGCGGCGTCGAGGGCATTCAGGCGGTGGAGGCCCCAGAGCGCGAGGGTGCGGGTGGCGGGTGGGGCGGACTCGTCGGTGAAGATTTTCAGCCGGGCGGGCGCGGCGGCGGCGTGGAAGTCGATGAGGCGGTTGAGGGCGTTAAAGCGGACCGGTCGGTTTGGATGAGTGAGGGCTTTGGCGATGGCGGCTGGGTCGGCGGAGAGGAGGTTGGGGATTTCGAGGGTTTTGGCCTTTTCGTGTTGGACGCGGTAGATGCGGCCGAAGTGGTGTTCGCGGTCCGGCCGGACGGAGGCGCCGGAGCGGCTGTGGAGGGGGCCGCGGGTGTCGTTGTGGGCAACGACGGGGTTGTAGAAATCGAGGAGGTAGATGGCGCCGTCGGGGCCGGGGGCGACGTCGATGGGGCGGAACCAGTAGTCGTCGGGGGAGTGGATGAATTCGCGATCGGTGCGGACCATTTCGCCGAGGAAGGTGGCGTCGGTGGGTTTGAGGACCTCGCGGTGGACGAGGTTGAGGAGGGGTTCGGTGCAGAAGAGGCTGTTGTCCCACGGGGCGGGCCAGGCTCCGCCTTCGTGGATGAGGGAGGAGCAGGCGGCGGTGTAGCCACCGACGACGTCGATCTGGCGGAGGGAGGCGCGGTCCTGGAGTTTCGGGACGGCGGCGCGGCGGCCGGGGTTGATGGAGATGGCACCGGAGGCGTTACCGATTTTCCCGAGGGCGAGGGTTTTCTCGGTGAGGGCGACGTGCTGGATGGGGTTGCCGGTGGTGGCTTGGCTGAAGAAGAGTTCGCCATCGCTGGTGAGGTCGATGCCGAAGCCGTTGCCGCCTTTGGAGGAGACTTGCTCGATGGCGGAGCCGTCCGGCCGGAAGCGGAAGACGCCGGCGCTCACGCGGCCTTCGACGCCGGGGTGGGTGAGGCTTTTTGCGTCAGCACCGCCGCCCATGGAGGCGTAGATCCAGCCGTCCGGGGCAGCGAGGAAGTGGTTGGCGACGAAGTGGGTGTCGCCCGGGGTGAAGCCTGAGAACAAAGGAACCGACTGGTCTGATTTTCCGTCGCCATCGGTATCGCGGATCCAGACGATGTGGGGATGGGCGACGGCAATGACGCCATCGCGGTAGAGGCAGAAGCCGGTGACGAGTTCGAGGCCCTCGTGGAAGATGGTTTTTTGGGTGAACTGGCCGTTTTCATCGGGGTGGGTGAGGATGGAGATGCGATCGCGGGCGGGGCGGTCGTAGTTTCCGGGGTCGAGCACGCCGCGGTCACGCCAGTGTGGGGCGACGGATTCGCGGCGGCCGTTTGGGTATTCCGGGGACTCGGCGACCCAGAGGCGGCCGGCGGCGTCCCATTGGATTGCGATCGGTTTGTTGATGAGGGGTTCGGCGGCGATGACGGAGACCTTGAAGCCGGGTTCGACGGTGAGTTGGGCGACGGTATCGGCGGCGGGGCGGGGTCCGCCGGGTGGGTAGCGGAGGGTTTGGTGGTCGGCGGGGGTGAGGGCCTCGTCGAGGTTTTCGCGTTTCGCGGTCCATTGGAGGGCGCGGAGGAGGGTGGCGCGGAAGGCGGGGTGGGCGAGGGTTTCGCCGGATTGGAGGGCGGTGAAGGAGCGGTGGGGTTTGCCGCCGGGGAGGGTGTTTTCGAAGAGCCACCACTGGGGTTGGCAATCGAAGATGTTGGCTTTGTTGGGATCGGCGGGCGGGCGGTTGTCGTCGCGGCGGTCGCTGAGTTTCGGGGTGAAGGCGGAGGCGATGACCGTGAGGTTCGGGCTATCGGCGAGATCGTAATCATACACGGTCACGTCGGAAACATCATAGGCGGAAGAGGCTGCTGCGACGGGATGGATGTCGGTGGCCAAGTAGAGCATGGTGAGGCTGGTGAACGAGCGGGTGCGGTCGGACCAGGCGGCCCCGGCGAGGGATTTGGAGAGGTTGGGCGCGGTGGCGGCGATGGCCTGGTTGAGGAAGACAAGACCGCCGCCGCGCTGGGCGAAGGAAATGAGGGCTTCCTGCGCTGCGGGCGGGAGTTTTTCGGTATTTCCGCGCTGGAGGAGGAGGACATCGGCCTTTTCGAGAGAGTTGGCGGAGAGGTCGGCCGGGGTGGCGGTGAGGCCACGCTCGCCGAGCCATTTCACCCACGCTTCCGAGGCGGCCGGGGCATCGGTGGCGACGGCGATGCGCAGGGGTTCGGCGAGGGCTGGCGCGAGCAGGGCCAGAGTGAGAAGAAGGAAACGGATCATGGCGCGATCTTACACGGGAGCGCGCTGGGGTCTTTCAGAGTTGATTGGAATGCCGGGAGGGCGGGTGGCCGGGTTGTGGCCTCCGGGCTTGCCTCCGGGAGGGTCGGTGGCTATGCCTCGGCCCGCAGCCGATTGCCCCCGTAGTTCAATGGATAGAACGAGGGTTTCCTAAACTCTAGATCCAAGTTCGATTCTTGGCGGGGGCACTTGTTGGGCTGCGAGCTTTTCCGGGTCATGCACCTAACAGGGTGGTGCGGGTGAAGAGCGGGATGACGTGGATTCCGCGGGCTTCGATGGCTTGGCGGCCGCCTTCCTCGCGGTCGACGAGGACGATGCAGAACGCGACTTTTCCGCCTTCGCGTTCGATGACGTCGATGGCCTTGAGGGTGGAGCCGCCGGTGGTGATGACGTCGTCGACGACGATGACGGTGTTTCCGGATTTGAAGTTTCCTTCGATTTGTTTGCCTGCGCCGTGGCCTTTGGGTTCCTTGCGGACGGTGAAGACCTGGAGCGCTTCGTCGGGGTGGGTTTGGGCGGAGGCCATTCCGATGGCGAGGGAGATGGGGTCGGCGCCGAGGGTCATGCCGCCGATGGCGTGGATTTCGAGGTGTTCGGAGTGGATTTTCGAGCGGACGGCGTGCCAGCCGAGTTCGCCGATGAGGTTTGCGCCGAAGGGGTCGAGCGCGGTGACGCGGCAGTCGATGTAGAGGTCGCTTTGTTTGCCGGAGGCGAGGGTGAAGGTGCCGGTGCGGACGGATTTTTCGAGGAGGAGGGCTTTGAGCGCGGCGGTGGCTTGGTGCATGGCCGGAGGATGGAAAGGCTGGGGGCGGTGGGCAAGCGCGGATGGCTTGCAGGCTGGCATGATCTGGGAATGATGGGGGCATGCCGGTGTTTTTCCTGATTTTGGCGTGTGCGCTGTGGGGCTTGAGCTTTCCGGTGGTGAAGGTTTTGCATTTGGAGCAGACGTCGCGGATGCCGGGAGTGGGCAGTGAATTTCTGGCTGCGTGGATCCAGGTGGCGCGGTTCGGGATGGGGGCGCTGATCTTGGTGCCGTTCGCTTGGCGGAGGGGCGGGCCGACGCGGCTGGAGCTGCAGCAGGGGCTTTGGCTGGCGCTTTGGGGAGGGCTTGGGATGGCGTTGCAGGCGGACGGGTTGGCGCATACGGCGGCTTCGACATCGGCGTTTCTAACACAGGCGTATTGCGTGATTCTGCCGCTGGTGGCGTGTTTGCGACTGCGACGCGCGCCGGATGGGCGGACGGTGGTGGCGACGGCGCTGGTGATGGCCGGCGGTGCGATTCTATCAGGTGTGCGGCCGGGGGATCTGCGGATCGGACGCGGGGAGTTGGAGACGTTGGTGGCGGCGTTGTTTTTCACGATGCAGATCCTGACGTTGGAGAACCCGAAGTATCGGGAAAACCGGGGGACTCCGGTGACGTTTCTGATGTGTGCGGGAATCGCGGTGTTGTTTTTGCCGATCTCGGCGCTGATTGCTCCTGAGGTGGGGATGTTGGTGACGGCGGGAGCCTCGTGGGCGTCGTTCGGATTGATCGCGGTGCTGGCGGTGTTCTGCTCGGTGGGCGCGTATTTGCTGATGAACGTGTGGCAGCCGAAGGTGAGTGCCACGGAAGCGGGGCTGATTTACACGACGGAGCCGGTTTTCACGGCGGGATATGTGCTTTTTCTGCCTGCGATGATCGCTGCGATTTGCGGGACCGGGTATGGGAACGAGTCTCTAACCAAAGCGATGGTGAGTGGCGGCGGGTTGATTCTGACGGCAAACGTGTTGATGCAATGGAAGCGGAAGCCCCACCCGCCGAGCATCGCGCCAGGACCTTGATCGATTTTGTTAGATCGCGGCTTTTTGCTTATGCTTACCTCAATAGTGCACTCTTTCGAGAAAGAGTCCATCGGGTGGTGCACAAAGCGGTGACTTGCCCATTGGCAGGCCGGAAGGTTGGTCGAGGAGCGCTTTCAAATCATCTAGCCTCAGCCGACCTTGTGCGGCGTGGATCGCGGCACCGGTGAGGAGGCGGACCATTTTGTAGAGAAATCCGTCGCCATGCCAGGTGATGCGGTATCCGTCGGCGAGCGTGGTGAGCGTGGCTTGATGGAGGGTGCGCGTCCAATCGGTGTCGGAGGTTTCGGTTCCTCGATTGGCGGCGAAGGCCTGAAAATCATGGCGGCCTTCCAACAATCGCAACGCCTGGTCTAACACATCCGCATCGAACAAGCGCGGAAGATGCCATGCCAGTCCCGCTTTGAGCGGCGGCAGGATTGGTTCGGTGCAAAGATCGTAGTGATAGGTTTTTGCCACCGCGGAAAACCGCGCGTGAAACTCCGCGGCCACCTCCTCGCAGGCCAGCACCCGAATGGTCGCCGGGAGTTTCGTATTGAGAGCCGGGACCCAGTTGAATGGATTCATCGTGAGTCCCGGCGGGGGATCGAAATGCGCCACCTGCCCCAAGGCATGGACGCCGGTGTCGGTCCTCCCCGCGCCCTGCAATTTCACCGGCTGCTTCGCCACTTCCTCAAGCGCACGATGCAGAAAATCCTGCACCGTGTTGCCGCCCACCTGCGACTGCCAACCCTGATAGGGCCTGCCGTCATACGCGATCATGATTTTCAACCGGCTCATGGTATCTCTGGAAAAGCATCCGCCGCCGTCCCATACGGGTCCATCCAGCGCTTCAAAATCTCCACCGCCGCCGCCTGATCGATCAACGCCTTTTGATCCTTCGCCTTGCGACCCGCCCGGCGGAGCAAATCGGATGCGTCCACCGTCGTCAGCGCCTCATCCACCATCACCACCGGCACTTCCGGAAACCGTTCACGCAGCCCTGCGGCAAACGCGCGCGCCTTCACCGCCGATTCACCCTCGCTACCATCCATGCGCAGCGGCAATCCCACCACCAGCGTGCGGACTCCCCGCATGGCAACCAGCTGCGCAAGCCGCTCCAAAACATCGACCCGCCCCACCTCGATCGTCTCCACCGGATGCGCCAGAATCCCCAAAGCATCCGTCGCCGCCACTCCGATCCGTGCGTCCCCCAAGTCCAGCCCGAGTGCCGGATGCGCTGATGTTTCGTCCTTTGAAATCACAACACGCGCAGACTGATGCAGAGCCGCACGATTGGACAAGACCCGATCCATTTCATCCCACAACCGGATCAAAAGCACCAGGGGCCCGGCTCATTTCCAGCCTCCACCGAGTGCCCGGTAGGCTTGCACCACGGCCAACAGCCGGTTTCTTCGCGCATCCGCCAACTCAAGCTCGGCGTTGAACAAGCTCCGCTCGGCATCCAGCACCTCGAGATAACTCGATTGCCCACCTTGGAAACGATCCCCCGCCACAGCCGCCACCTTTCGATTCGCCTCCACCAGCCGCCTTTGCTCGGCGACGATCTCGCCCGTTTTGATATGACCATTGATCGAGTCCGCCGCTTCGCGAAATGCCTGCTTTGCCGCCCGGTCATGCGCCGCCAGCGCCTCGCCTGCCCGCGCCCGCGCCGCATCCACTCGAGCCTTGCCACGTCCCGCATCGAAAATCGGTCCCGCAAGGCGCGGGCCAACCGTGTAGGTCCCCGAATTGCCATCCAGGAGATTATCCAACTCCCGGCTCAACACCCCGCCACTTCCTGTTAGAGAAAGCGATGGCAGGCCCAACGCCTCGTTCACCCCGATCTCCGCCACCGCCGCCTGATAGGCCTGGCTCGCCGCAGCAACATCCGGTCTGCGTTCCATCAGGCCCGAAGGCAAACCACCGCGAATGCGCAAGCCGGACTCCAAACGATCCAACCCGGCTCCGCGTCCAACACCACCCGGGAAATCCCCTAACAACGATCGGATCTCATTCTCCTTCGCCGCGATGGCCCGCTCGGTGATCGGGATCGCGATGCGCGCCTGACCTAACAGAGCCTCGGCCTGGCCAACCTCAAGTTCCGAGCTCACCCCCCCGTCGCGCCTCGCCGTCACCAGTTCCAACGCCGCCTCGCGGCCATCCGCCGTGCGTTTTGAAATCGCAAGCCGCTCGTCCAGATTCCGCAACTCGATGTATGCGGAGGCCACCGAGGCGATCAGGCTGGTCCGCACCGCATCACGGCGGAACTCCGCTTCTAACAGACGTGCGCGCGCCGCTTCATTGCCACGCCGGATGCCACCCCAGAGATCGATCTCCCAACTGAGCTGCGCCGTTAAATCATACATTTCGGACGACCGGTCGCCACCCGGCGCCACCTGCCCGGCATTCCTGGAACCGTAATTCGCGGACGCTCCGGCACCGCCCACGATGTTGGGAAACCAGTCCGCTCCGGTGGCCGCCGCCTGGGCCCGCGCCTGCTCGATGCGATAGGTCGCCGCCACCAGATCCGGATTGTTTGCCAGCGCCCGCTCGATCAGCGACTTCAGCGTGGAATCCGTAAACACCGCACGCCACGCCTTGTCACCGAAAGAGGCACCCTGCGGCGAATCATCCCCGCGGATCGCATCCGGCGTCGGGTAGTCCGGCGCACCGGGCTGCGGACCCAGAACACAGGATCCGAGAAGCATCGCACCGGAAACAGGGAGCAGAAATTTGGCGGAGCTTCTCATCTGGAGACGAATGGAACATTTCATGCTCATCTGGATGCTGACCACCCATCGGCCGGGATCAAGTGGATTATTCATAAACAGATCATTTGTCATGTTTGGCACCGTCCTCATTGACATCACCGGATCGGCCCATTTACAAGACATGACATAAGACACAGCATGAAGTCCGTTGGAACCCGTTCTCCGGTTCACACGGATGAAACCAATTATCTAACAAACTAACCGTGCAAAAAGACCGATTGAAAACGAACCCTTCAATTCACGTGGGCGGTCCACGCCGGTTGCCATTTCTACACCTTCCCGTCGCGTTGCTGGCGGCGGCTTTGCTTGGCAGTTGTGAAAAGCCCGAAACGCCAGTGCCACCGCCACCGTTCGTCGAGGTCATGGAGATCACCACCTCGGAAGTGCCGCTCACCGCCACGCTCATCGGCCAGCTCGATTCACCGCAAAACGTCGAGGTCCGGGCGCGCGTCGAGGGAATCGTGGACCAGATGCGTTTCACCGAAGGCACCGAAGTGAAAGCCGGCGACATCCTCTTCGAACTCGACAAGAAGCCGTTCATCGAACGCCTCGCTGCCGCCAACGGCGCGCTCGCCGAAGCAAACGCCGCGCTCAACAAATACCAGAAGGACGTCGCCCGCCTCACCCCGCTCGCCGAAAGACGCGCCATCCCCCAACAGGATCTCGACAACGCCCTCGCCTCCGTCGAAGTCGGAATGGCCGGCGTCGAATCCGCACAAGCCAGCGTTGAATCTGCCCAACTCGATCTCGGATATTGCGAAGTCAAAGCCCCGATCACCGGCCTGATCGGCGCCAAACAAGTCTCCATCGGCGAACTCGTCGGGAGAGGCGAACCCACCCTGCTGGCCACGATTTCCACCCTCGATCCCATCTGGTTCTACTGCAACGTCAGCGAGGTCGAATACATCAAAGCGGAGAAACGCAGCCGCCTGATCGGCAAAGACGTCGCCTCCCTCCCGGTCCATCTCATCCTTGCGGACGGAAAGGAACACGCGGACCAGGGCCGCTTTGTCTTCATCGACCGCGCGGTGGATGTTAGAACCGGCACCCTGCGGATCCGCGCGGAGTTTCCTAACAAGGAAAAGCTCCTCCGCCCCGGCATGTTCGCGCGCGTCCGTGTGGACCTTGGCACCCGCAAGGACTGCATCGAGGTTCCGGAACGCGCCGTCGTCCAGTTGCAGGGAAAAACCTTCCTCTGGGTCGTCGGCCCGGACGGCAAGGCCAGCCAGCGCATGGTCGCCGTCGGCGAACAGAACGGCCCCAAACTCCTCATTACCGATGGCGTGAAACCGGGCGAGCGGATCATCCTCGAAGGCGTCCAGAAAGCCCGCGAAGGCGCTCCGGTCACTGCATTCACCGCCGCCCAAATGGCAGCGAAAAAAGCCGCCGCCGCCGCCGCGACCCAACCCGACAAACACTAACAGATCATGGCCGAATTCTTCATCCGCCGGCCGATCGTCGCGATGGTCATTTCCATCGTCACCTGCATCGTCGGCCTCATCAGTCTCTCGCGCCTGCCGGTTTCGGAATACCCGAACGTCAGCCCCACTCTCATCCAAGTCACCTCCGCCTACCGCGGTGCCGCCGCAGAAGCCGTGATGGAATCCGTGGCCACTCCCATCGAGTCGAAAGTCAACGGCGTCGACAAACTGCTCTACATGCAGTCGATCAGCGCCAACGACGGCAAGATGACCCTCAACGTCACCTTCGATGTCGGCACCGACGTCGACATCATGCAGGTCAACACCTCCAACCGCGTCAGCCAGGCCCAGGCCCAACTGCCGGACGCCGTGAAACGCGAAGGCGTCGTCGTCAACCGCTCATCGCCAGACATCCTCCTCGCCATCGGCCTCTCCTCGCCCAAAGGCACCTACGACGGCGTGTTCCTCGGCAACTACGCCGACATCAACCTCGTCGATCAGATCAAACGCGTCCGCGGCGTCGGCGACGTGAAAAATTTCACCGCCCAAGACTACTCGATGCGTGTCTGGCTCGATCCCGAAAAGCTCGCATCCCTCGGCATCACGCCGACCGATATCTCCAACGCCATCAAGGAGCAGAACGCCCAGTCCCCCGCCGGCCGCATCGGTGCCGAACCCGCTCCCAAAGGACAGGAAAGCCAGTTCAACGTCCGCGCCCAAGGCCTCCTCAAAAGCCCCAAGGAATTCGAGGAAATCATCATCCGCTCCAGTGCCGATGGCCAACAGGTGAAAATCAAGGACGTCGCCCGCGTCGAACTCGGAGCGCAAACCTACGACATCCGCGCCCGCCTCGACAAGGCACCCGCCGGCGGGCTCGGCGTCTACCTCGCCCCCGGCGCTAACGCCCTAGAAACCGCCACGAAAGTGAAAGCAATCCTCGAAGAGGCCAAACGCCGCTTCCCGCCAGACATGGATTACAGCATCACGCTCGACTCCACACTGCCCATCAAGGCCTCGATGGAATCCATCGTCCACACCCTCTTCGAGGCCATCATCCTCGTGCTCATCGTCGTTTACATCTTCCTCCAGAGTTTCCGCGCCACCATCATCCCGATGCTCACGGTGCCGGTTTCGCTGTTAGGGGTTTTCATCGCCTTCCCGCTCCTCGGCTTCAGCGTCAACACGCTCACCATGTTCGGCCTCGTCCTCGCCATCGGCATTGTCGTCGATGATGCCATTGTGGTCGTCGAGGCCGTGCAGCACCACATCGAACACGGACTCTCCCCCGTTGATGCCACCCGCAAGGCGATGAAGGAAGTCTCAGGCCCGGTCGTCGCCATCGCGCTCATCCTCTGCGCCGTGTTCGTCCCCGTCGCCTTCATGGGCGGCGTCACCGGCAGGCTCTATCAGCAATTTGCCATCACCATCGCCGTTTCCGTCATCTTTTCCGCGATCAACGCGCTCACCCTCAGCCCCGCCCTGTCCGCCCTGCTGCTGCGCAAGCCAACCCCCGGCCGCGGCCCCGTCGCCTGGTTCTTCCGGAAGTTCAACGCGTTCTTCGATTGGATCATCGAGCGATACGGCAGGATCATCGGCGGCCTCACCCGCAAGGCCACCTTCTCGATGCTCCTCCTCGTGATCGTCGGCGGCGGCATCTGGGGACTCGGAAAACTCGTCCCCGGCGGCTTCATCCCGGAAGAGGACAAAGGCTACCTCTTCGTCGCCATCGAACTCCCCGAAGGCGCCTCGCTCCAGCGCTCCGATGCCGTGCTCAGGCAAGTCGAGGAAATCGTCGGCAACACCCCCGGCGTCCGCTCCGCCCTCGCCCTCGGCGGCATGAACATCCTCAACAACCTCAACGTCCCCAACGCCGCTCTGATGTTCGTCGGCCTCGAGGACTGGGAAAAACGCGAGGATCCATCGCTTCACGCCAAGGCCATCGCCACCGCCTGGAACCGGAAATTCTACACCATCCCCGGCGCCCGCGTGTTTGCCTTCGGACCACCACCACTGCCCGGATACGGCAGCGTCTCCGGCTTCACCATGCAGCTCCAGGACCGCTCCGGCGGCAGCGTCGACCAGCTCGCCACCATGGTCGCGCAAGTCCAGGCCGCCGCCGCGAAACGCCCGGAAATCGGCCGTGTCACCACCACCTTCAACCCCGCCACACCCCAGGTCAAAGTCGAGATGGACCGCGAGAAAGCCCGCACCCTCGGCGTCCCCGTCGACAGCGTTTTCCAAACCCTGCAAGCCTACCTCAGCGGCATGTATGTGAACGATTTCGTCGAGTTCGGCCGCGTCTACAAAGTCTTCCTCCAAGCCGAACCCGAGTTCACCAACACTCCGGACGACATCGGGAAATTCTACGTCCGCAACAACGACGGAGCCATGGTCCCGCTCAGCACCCTCGTCAACGTCAGCAAAATTTCCGGACCCAACCTCGCCACCCGGTTCAACCTCTATCTATCAGCCGAAATGATGGGCGCGCCCGCTCCGGGATACAGCTCCGCCCAAGCCCTCAAGGCGATGGAGGAAGTCATGGCCACCATGCCATCCAACGTCGGCTACGAATGGTCCGGCCTCACCCTTCAGGAGAAAAAATCCGAAGGCCAGGCCGGCATGATCTTCGGCATGGCCATCCTCTTCGTCTTCCTGCTGCTCGCCGCGCAATACGAGAGCTGGTCCCTGCCCTTCGCCGTCCTGCTCTCCGTCCCCACCGTCATCCTCGGCACCCTCATCGGCCTGCTCCTCAACCGCTTCGACTTGAACGTCTACGCCCAGGTCGGCCTCGTCATGCTCATCGGCCTCGCCGCGAAAAACGCCATCCTCATCGTCGAGTTCGCCAAAATGAAACGCGACGCCGGCATGCCCACGCTCCAAGCCGCGCTCGAAGCCTCCAAGCTCCGCCTCCGCCCCATCCTGATGACCTC
>SYAP01000331.1 GCA_005787565.1 Verrucomicrobiaceae bacterium
CTTTTCTTCGCCTTGCAAGAAGGCCTCTTTCAATTTTTCGTGGATCACGGTGGTTGGTTGGTTTTGGTTTTAGCGCCCTCATGCTGGTGCATGAGGCCAACCAGCCACCAACCAATTTTAACGACTCAGGGGACACTACCCCTTCCGTTCCATCCCGTAATTCCGCGAAGAACGAACTAAACTATACAACCAACCAGACGGACCAACTCCTCCTCTAGATATTCGCTAACATTTTGAATCCGCCCTCGGTAAATTGGTGGTAGGAATCGAGTGAAGTTTATCCCCATCATTGAGCCATCTCAGCCCCGCCTTCCGCAATCACCTCATCGATGCGACCAGATTCCCCCTCAACACGATCACCTACACCATCGGCCTTGATCTCATCCCAAAGTTACTGCACTTCGCGTTTCTGTATCACCCGATAAAGCTAATCCAACTGCCCATCACACTTATGCCCGATCTTGTTTCGCAAAAGCGGACCAAACTCGGCGAAGATCCGCGAAGCGGTCACTACAAGTGCGAGGGATTTCGCCCGGGCACCGAAAACCTCAGCAACAAGCCCAAACCGTCTACCCATTGACAGAGGTCTTCCTCCTGCCGGACAAGAGCGGGCGACCCAAATGAGCTTCGATCGGACGATAGGCTTCCCCGGAGGAAATCGAGCGCCGCGCCGACAAGATCCGCTCCATCTGCTCCGCGATGATGAGCGGGCGGACCGGAATCGGTTGGGGCGGCGGGTTCGCTTTCACTGGCCATGGGAATCAAGCGGAGGGAGCGATTGGACAAGTTTGGATTTCACAGTGCTGCGCCTTCCTAACAAAATCCATGCGCAAGGCACGGAGAAAGTTGCCACCCCGCGAACTCAAAACCCATATCTCATTCCCGGCTCCACGTCCGCTCGATTCCGGGTATCGTGGTATTGATGATGATCCGGCAACCATGACACCGTGGCTTGATGCTTGGCGCGAGGGCTTGGTGGCAGAGGGGGTAGCCGTCAAACGGCAGCGACTCGACGGATTTCACCGCTGCCATGAACTCCCGATGCTCGCTTCGGCGGATCATGAATCCCATCACTGCGAAAAAGACCGCGCCGATCCCGAAGATCACCCAGGAAGCAAAAACCTCTTCCCCGGACAACAACATCATCAGCCCCACAAATGCGATCACGCCACTTGCAATCACCCCACCCCACAAGACCAGCGGATGGGATGGCCGCCGGGCATTTCGGTCCGCCCCGCAAATCGTACAAAGATACCGCATCCGCCACCCAACCGGAAGCAGCGGAATAAAAAACACATGATACACCCGGATCGATCTCATCCCCAGAAAAAACCGTGCCGCCCCACACGTCATGCAATGGTCATTCCGGCAAGCGGCACGACGCTCGCGAAGGTGATAGAGACCGTGGACAAACATGACGAAAATTGGCAAATCAACTCATCGGCTTTCCACCAGATCCGCATGCTCCGGATGCCGTTGGAGATACGCCGCCGCAAATCCACAAACTGGCCGCACCTTCAACCCGTTCGCACGCACATGCTCCATCACCGCACCCATCAACCGCGAACCCACTCCTCTCCCACGCAAGCCGGGATCCACCTCCACATGCGTCAACACCATCACCGCTCCAACCGTTAGATAATCCACCCGGTTCATCAACCCATCCTCCTCCCATTCGAATCGATGGCGTTCGGCGCGGTGGATCAATTCCGGTTGCATAAGCGGATTCTCACCGCGCCAACCGGAATTGGAAAACGAAAAAGCCCACCATCAGGAGAACTGATGAATGGGATCTTACATCAACATGTCGAATCCCGCAAAGGGCACCAAAACCTTGAAGCATCGGAAAAAAAGCCAAATCCCGAGCAACACCATGATTCAAGGCCATGAAATCAGGACCCTAACCCTTTTGCAACGCCGCCGCATAAAATCCGTCAAACCCGCTGCCCGCCGGCGAAACAGGACGCTCGGAAACCAACGTGAATTTCCCGGATTCCAACAACCGCTCAATCTGCGCGCGGTTCTCCGATGGCAAAATCGAACACGTCGCATATACCAATCGCCCACCCGGCTTCAGCATCTGCGGGTAACTCTCTAACAACTCCGCCTGAATCCCCCTCACCCGCTCGATCTGCGCGGGCTTGATCCGCCACTTCAGATCCGGCTGGCGCTTCAACGTCCCAAGCCCGGAGCACGGCGCATCGATCAACAACCGGTCCGCCACATTCTCGAAGTCCACCGCAGTCGTCTCCGTGATCGGCTTCGGACTGATGCACGACGCATTCGCCCGTTTCGCCCGGCGCTTCAGCTCCTCCAGCTTCTTCACCGCCACATCCATCGCAAAAACCCGACCCTTGTCTCCCATCAACGCCGCAAGATGCAGCGACTTCCCGCCCGCCCCCGAACACGCATCAATGATCCGCTCGCCCGGCTGCGGATCTAACAAAGGCGCGATTAGCTGCGATCCGGCATCCTGGATTTCCACCCGCCCATCAAGCCGCAACGGCTTCGGCAAAGCCTTCCCCGGCGCAAGACACAGCGCATGCGGCACCCCCGGAACCACGGTCGCCACCACCTGATGCTCCGCCAACCACGCAATCGCAGCGGCAACATCCGTCCGCAGCGTATTCACCCTCAGGAAAACCGGCGCCCGCTCATTCAGCGCATGAATCTCCCCCTCCCATGCCGCACCAAGCTCACTCTCACCCAGAGCATCCAACCAATCCGGAATCGAAACACGGACCGCCCTCGTCTGCCCCTTAAGCCCCTCCTCACGCGCCGCCATATCTCCCACATCCGCACCGCGGTAACTCCACCAATCCGGAATCTCACACCCCATCCGCCGCCAACACGCAACACAAAGCGCCGTGATCTCCTCACTGTCCGCCACAAACGCCAGCGCCCGCCGCCAACGCGCCACCTCGAACACCGTCTCCGCAATGAAAGACCGATCCCGCTTCCCCCACTTCGGATTCGCCTCAAACGCCGCAGCCAACTCGTGATCCAGCACCTGGTGCTCCCGGAACACTGCCTTGAGAATCGTGGCGGCCGCCTCGGCCATCGGTCGGTGAATGCGCATGAACCGCATCCTCACGGCTCCGCGCCCATCGGTCAACGGGCGATGCCATTTCATTCGACATCCGCCCGCCGCTGCGGCGTGATGTCCCCGCCGTGCCCACCGTCCAGCTCAAATACCAAAGCTTCCACCCCTCCATCTGGCCCAAAATGATTGGCGACGTCTCTCGCGACGCCACTCCCGGCTCTTTCGTCCAGGTCCTCGGCAAGGAAGGCCGACCCTTCGGCTGGGGATTCTGGAACCCAAAGGCCCGCATGCCCCTCCGCATCGTCAGCCACACCGAAACCGATCTCGACGAATCCTTCTTCGAAAACGCCATCCGCCAGGCCGCCACCCTCCGCAACGACATCCTCAAACTCGATGCCGATACCGACAGCTACCGCGTCATCCACGGCGACGCCGATTTCCTCCCCGGCCTCGTCGCCGACAAATTCGCCGACGTCCTATCCGTGGAAATCACCAACCTCGCCGCATGGCAACGCCTCCCCGCCTGGCTCCCACTCATGCACGAATCCTTCGGCACACGCCGCGTCGTCGTCAGCATCGACCCCGAACTCGCACGCGTCGAAGGCATCCCACGCTCCGGCGGCACCGAATCCGATCCCGTCCGTAGCGTGAAAATCCGCGAACACGGCATCCGCTACGAAGTCGACTTCACCGCCGGCCACAAAACCGGATTCTTCTGCGACCAACGCGACAACCGCAAGAAATTCGGAGCCCTCGCCCAAGGCAAAACCGTCCTCGATCTCTGCTCCTACACCGGCGGATTCTCCATCGCCGCCGCCCTCGGTGGCGCGGAGGAAATCATCGGCGTCGACCTCGATGAAACCGCCGTCGCCATGGCAAAACGCAACGCAAACCTCAACAACGTCCGCGTCAAGTTCACCCACGCCGACGCCTTCACCTGGGCCCGCACCATGCTCGAAAACGGCCGCACCTGGGACCTCGTCATCGCCGACCCACCCAAATTCATCCACGGCCGCGAGGACGAGGTCGGCTACGCCAAATATCACGACCTCAACAAACTCGCCCTCCAACTCGTCTCCCCAGACGGTCTCTTCGTCACCTGCTCCTGCTCCGGCCAATTCGACGTCACCGCCTTCGAACAACTCGTCACCTCCGTCGCCCACCGCCAAAACAAACGCCTCCAGATCCTCGACCGCACCGGAGCCGGCCCGGACCACCCGAACCTCTCCAACTACCCCGAATCCCGCTACCTCAAACTCCTCTGGTCACGGGTCAGATGACAAATGATCAGGCTTAAATTTTCAGAAAGTGAGAATGGGCCGACCTATCGATTCTTTTCGGAGAATAAAATGATGAAATTCAATCCACCAAAATAGTTCTGAAGCATTATTCCTGAATTAACTGGATCTCCAGCAAGCCACCACGCGGCAAAAAACGCATCACCAACCCGTTTAAGGTGAGCTGGACCCTTAGCTTTTTGAACGATTTGAGCAACCAACTCAACAAGCTCCTTTGAACGATCTTCATTGTATTGGCGAACTTCAAAATTGAATTTACTAGTATCGATTTGAGAATTCTTCTGAAAAATCAATCCTCGTGAGATCCGGCTAATTGAACCGTCGAGTTCACTAACAAAATCCTCTGCTAGCATGATTTGAGCGCCGCCAATCCCTTC
>SYAP01000332.1 GCA_005787565.1 Verrucomicrobiaceae bacterium
CTCCTGCACCGCATCCGTTACTTCACCGACGGTGCCGTCATCGGCAGCAAAGCCTTCGTCAACGACACCTTCCAAGCCGCCCGCCACCGCTTCCCCTCCACCCGCAAAACCGGCGCCCGCCCCCTCAAAGGCCCAGCAAAATCCGCCTCCAACCTCCTCTTCTCCCTCCGAGACCTAAGTAAAAACCTTTAAATCCCACTCCCATCTCCGGCTCCTAACATTCCATCAAAACGCATCGCGGACCTGATTTACCCTCGGCTTCTCCCCATCCTCCACCAACACCTCGATCACATCAAACCGCCAAGGCAGATCCCTCGTCCCCAACCGCTTCAACCACGCATTAGCACCCCGCTCGATCAGCCGCTGCTTCTCCCGGTTCACCGCATCTAACGGTCGAATTCCTCCCACGGCTCTACGCGTCTTCACCTCCACAAACAACAACAGCTTACCATCCCTCGCCACAATATCCACTTCACCTCCACGAGGTGCCTTGAAATTACGGCCTAACACCTTGATCCCCCGAGCCCTCAGCCAATCTACCGCCACCCGCTCGCCATAATCTCCCAACCACTGCGACGACCTCGCTTCACCATGACCGTCAATCAAACGACAACGTGAGTTGAGCCACCGGCTGAAACGACCGACGATGATGGAGACAAGGCCCGTGAACCCGAAGCGCTTCAAGATGCTCCTTCGTACCATATCCCTGGTGCCTCGCAAACCCATACTCCGGAAATTCCACGTCTAACCCTTTCATCACACGATCCCTCGTCACCTTCGCAATCACGCTCGCCGCCGCAATCGACAGGGAAATCCCGTCACCTTTCACAATCCCATCATGAGGAAACGGGCAATCCCGGATCGACAACCCGTCGATCAAACAATGATCAGGTGCCTGCGGCAGACCTAACAGAGCCTTCCTCATCGCCAAATGGGTCGCACGCAGAATGTTCAACGAATCAATCTCCGCCGCCTCCACCAACGCCACCGACCACAAAACCCCCTCGCTCTCGATCAGAGCATCATACAGCCGCTCCCGCTTCGCGGTAGTCAGCTTTTTCGAATCATCCAACCCATCTAACACATACCCTCGCGGTAAAATCACCGCCGCTGCGGAAACTGGCCCAGCCAACGGACCACGTCCCGCCTCGTCCACACCCGCGACACATTTCAGGCCTCGGGCGTGGAGAGCGGACTCAAGACTTAGATCTGGCACAACGCCGATCAAAACTAGCGGAACCGGTCGGTCAACGTCATTTGTCCCATGCTCGGCGTACCGAACAGCTGGGTCGAGAACACCATCCCGTCCTTATCAACACAGACACCAACACCCGTGAACTTCCAAGACTCAGTCATGTTGTACTCATGATTCGGCGAATCCGCCCAAAGCTTCACCAACGTGAACTCCGCCTTCGCCGAACCTCCGCTGCAAGCTGCCACGTTCTCGCTGAACGAATTCATGTTATAAAGCTCACGCGCCGCCAAATGCCGACCCTCAAACCCCATGTGGCTCACATTCTTCCCGTGAAGACTGAACTTCCCGCGATTTGCCATCAGGAACTCCGAATGCTTCTGCGCCAACCGATCCAACCCTGCATGCCGTGGAACAGCGGATGCTCCTTGGGTCGCCCGATAGGCATTTACCTCCCGGTAAATCCGATCACTCAGATCACTCCCGGATGACTTGGACTGAGATCCCGCCGAAGACATCGGAACCGTTGTGGAAACTGACGACTGCTGCGAGCAAGACGCCAAAGCGCCAAACCCAAGCACCATCGATACTTGTAGTAATTGTTTTGTTTTCATGCGGGGACAGCCCCACAAGCATGGACAAATCACCTTGATTGTAAATAAAATTTAAAATTCCACCCCAAACACTAGAAAGTTTTTGGAAATCCACCCTCTCCCCCAGAACCACATCACGAATGCGGGATTGCGCCCATCGCCCCAAGCGTGAAATGCTCGCGCATGCGACTCACTCAAACCCTCCTCTTCGCGCTCGCTACCACCACCCTCGCCGCACCCCTCGAATCCGAATTCGTGGCCACCGGATTCCGCGACCCCATGGAACTGGCCATCGCACCCGATGGCGACATCTACGTCGTCGAGCGAGAAGGCCGCATCCTCCGCGTCCGCCCCACCACCGGCGCCATCTTCGAAATCGGAACCCTCAAAGTCACCGCCCTCCGCGAAAAGGAAAAAGATTCACCCTGGGCCCGCGAAGACGGCCTCCTCGGCATCGCTCTCGACCCCAAATTCGCTGAAAACCAACGCCTCTTCCTCTACTACAGCGACCCGGAAAAACTCCTCAACCGCCTCTCCCGTTTCGAACTCCGTGGCGGAAAAATCGACCTCGCCTCCGAAAAAATGATCCTAGAAGTCCCCGGCGACCGCCGCGATCGCGTCTGCCACCATGGCGGCTCCGTCGCGTTTGCGCCCGATGGAAACCTCTACCTCTCTACCGGCGACAACACCAACCCCTTCGAAAGCGATGGCCGCGCACCCATCGACGACCGCGACGGCCGCGACCACGTCAACGCCATGCGCTCCGCCGGCAACACCAACGATCTCCGCGGCAAAATCCTCCGCATCCGCCCCACCGAAAACGGCTACGAAATCCCACCCGGCAACCTCTTCCCCCCTGGCACCGAAAAAGCCAGACCCGAAATCTACGTCATGGGCTGCCGTAACCCATTCCGCATGTCCATCGATCCCAAAACCGGCACCTTATACTGGGGCGAAGTCGGACCCGATGGCCAAAACCCCGACGCCAAAGGCCCAGCCGGCCACGACGAAGTCAACCAAGCCAAAAAAGCCGGAAACCACGGCTGGCCCTTCGTCATCGCAGACAACAAACCCTACCCCATCGTCGACTTCTCCAATGGCCAACCAGGAGCCATGACCGACCCCGAAAAACCCCTCAACCCGTCCAAATTCAACACCGGCCTCAAAGAACTCCCACCCGCCGTCCCCGCCCTCATCTGGTATCCCTACGCTGCCAGCAATGAATTCCCATCCATGGGCAACGGTGGCCGCAACGCCATGGCCGGCCCCGTATTCTATCACGACCCCAACCGCACCTACAACCTCCTCTCCTCCGCCGACAACCGCACCCTTCTCACCTACGACTGGATGCGCGGCAAAATGTGGAAAGCCAAACTCGACGACCGCGAAAACCTGACCGCCCTCGAAGTCCTCATGGAAGGCCTCAACCACCCCATGGACCTCGAAATGGCAGCAGACGGCACCCTCTGGCTCCTCGAATATGGCACCAATTGGTATTTCAACACCGACGGCCGCATCCGCCGCATCCGTCCGGACGATGGCAACCAATCCCCAAAACTCACCGTCGAACGTGACTCGAACAACCCGCTGAAATTCACCGCCAAAGACGTCTCCGACCCCGAGAACGACAAAATCACCATCGAATGGTGGCTCAACACCGGACTCGAAGAAACCAAACTGGGCACCGGCTCCAACATCACCATCCCACCCGGCGGCATCGACCTCCGCGCCGTCGCGATCGATGCAAAAGGCAACCGCACCATCTCCCGCGTGCCCCTCGTCGAGGAATCCAACCTCCCCGCCCTCACCCTAGAAATCATCGGAAAACCCGAGGCCGCGACCTTCGGCGATGCCCTCAAATTCAAGATCACCGGTCCCGCCGATCCCAAACAAACCATCGTCCGCGCCCGCTACCTCCCACCCACCGGACACGATTCCGGCGGCCCCCAACTCCCCTCGGAAATCGAGAAAACCCTCACCGCACGCCAGTGCCTCGCCTGCCATCAAGTCGACCGCACCTCCGTCGGCCCCCACTACCTTGATGTCGCACTCAAATACCGCGGCAAGGCTGACGCCCTCGCCCACCTCAAAGCCAAACTCAAATCCGGCGGCGCAGGCGTCTGGGGAGAAGTCCCCATGCCCCCGCAAATCACCGTCACCGATTCCGAAGCCGACACCCTCCTCAAAGCCATCCTCGGCCTCGCCGAAGGCATCAGCCAAACACGCGGCGCAAACGAAGGAACCCTCACCCTCTCCCCGGCACCCGAAAGCCCACAACCCGGCGGCGCATGGGAAATCACCGCCGAAGCACCCGGCCACTCGCCAGCACGCCTCCGCCTCAACGCAAACTAATCCCCACTCCCACACCCCACTCCAAACCACCATGTGGAAAGGCCGCTTCACCCAAGACACCTCATCGCTCGTCCAACA
The DNA here is from genome assembly GCA_005787565.1 of Verrucomicrobiaceae bacterium. GTDB lineage: Bacteria > Verrucomicrobiota > Verrucomicrobiia > Verrucomicrobiales > Akkermansiaceae > Luteolibacter. The sequence continues at coordinate 4,216 of SYAP01000332.1, forward strand.
ATTCGGAGAATCCATCTCCTACGACTGGCGCTTGTTCCCTCACGACATCGCAGGCTCCATCGCCCACGCCCGCGCACAACTCCGCGCCGGCCTCCTCACCGATGAGGAATTCTCCGCCATCGAAAACGGTCTCTTGGAAATCCGCGCCGACATCGAAGCCGGACGCTTCGAGTTCAAAACCTCCCTCGAAGACATCCACATGAACATCGAGGCGGAACTCACCAAACGCATCGGTGCCCCAGGTGCCAAACTCCACACCGCTCGCTCACGCAACGATCAGGTCGCCACCGACACCCGCCTCTACTGCCGCGCCTCCATCGACTCCCTAACAAAATCAATCGCCGCCCTCCAGAACGCCCTCCTAGACCGCGCCGAAAAATACGCCGCCACCGTCATCCCCGGCTACACCCACCTCCAACGCGGACAACCCGTCACCGCAGGTCACCACTTCCTCGCCTACGCCGAAATGCTCGAACGCGACAAATCTCGCCTCGCCGACTGCCGAAAACGCCTCAACATCTCCCCACTCGGCTCCGGAGCCCTCGCAGGCTCCACCATCAACCTCGATCGCCACGCCATCGCCACCGAACTCGGCTTCGACGGCGTCTCGCGCAACTCCATGGACGCCATCGCCGATCGCGACCACATCGCCGAACTCCTATTCGCCATCTCCCTCTGCGGTATCCACCTCTCACGCCTAAGCGAGGACCTCATCCTCTGGTGCTCCGCCGAGTTCGCATTCGCCGCTCTATCAGACGCACACACCACCGGCTCATCCTTGATGCCACAAAAGAAAAACCCCGACGTCTGCGAGCTCACCCGTGGTAAAACCGGACGCCTCACCGGCAACCTCATCAACCTCCTCCTCGCCGTCAAAGGCCTCCCCCTCACCTACAACCGCGACCTCCAGGAAGACAAACCCCCGCTCTTCGATTCCGTCGACCAACTCGACCTCATCCTCTCCGTCAACACCGAGATGATCGCCGCCATGGAACTCCGCGAAGCCAACTGCCGCGCCGCCGCCTCCGACCCCATGCTCCTCGCCACCGACCTCGCGGACTGGCTCGTCAAAAAGGGCATCCCCTTCCGCCACGCCCACGAACTCGTCGGAAAAGCCGTCGCAGAAGCCATTCGCACCGCCACACCGCTCGATCAGCTCGACCTGACAAAAATCGACCCGGCCTACGACGCCTCCGCATCGGAAATCTTCTCCCTCGACCGCGCCCTCGCCGCCCGCACCAACCCCGGCGCCCCCTCCATCGAAAACGTCCGCTCCGAAATCCAAGCCTGGCACCAACGCCTCGCTTGATCAGAGCAATCAACCTCATCCGCCCCGCATCACCGAAGCGCCGTCTCAATCACCGGATCAACCCAACCTTCCACCACCTTCTTCTCCTCCGGCGGCAAGCGGTCCAGCCGCCACCGCTTCTCTAACATCTCTCGCTGCGTATCATCGATCTCCACCACCACGTCCGGCGTGATCCCCACCCGGTTCGGCGTCCTACCCGATGGCGTGTGATAGGTCGCAATCGTCAATCGAAGCGCCGTCCCGCCACCCATCGGAATGATGTTCTGCACCGATCCCTTCCCATAGCTCTGCTCACCCACCACCGTCGCCCGCTTCAAATCCTGCAACGCCCCCGCCGTCAGCTCCGAAGCCGATGCCGACCCTCGATCGATCAAAACGGAAATCGGATAGTCCCTCTTCCTCCTCTGCCGCTCCGGCGTCTTCAACGGCTCCTCCGTCTCCCCCTCCCGCCCGCGGGTCGTCACCACCACCGTCGATGGCGGCACAAACAACCCCAGAATCTTCACGGTCTCATGCAGATCCCCACCTCCATTGCCCCGCAGATCTAACAAAAGCGACTTCATCCCCGCATCCTCCAATTCATCCAACGCCACCTCCACCTCCGCCGCACACCCGCTCCCGAACTGACTCAACCGCAAATAACCCACCCCCTTCTCCGCATCTCGCATCACCGCCTCAGCCACCGACTTCTCCGCCACCAACCGATGCACCAACTCCACCTCCACCGGCTTCGGCTCCGCAGGCGACTTCAACCGCATCTTCGTCTTCACTCCCGGTGCCTGCCGCAGCGATTCTAACAAATCGGAAAAAACCGCACCCTTCGTTTCCAACCCGTTCAACGCCAGCAACGAACTCCCCGGCAAAACCCCAGCCTCCGCCGCTGCACCATGCGGAGCCACCGCCGCGATGTGCGGCCCATCCTCACGCAGGCCCAAGGTCAACCCCAACGACTTGACCTCCGGATCCACTTCCGGATTCGCCTTCATGAACGCCGCCATCTCCGGATGAATGAAAGACGAATGCGGATCCAAACTCCCAAGCATCCCCTCCAGCGCATGATTCACCAAACGCTCGTAAGCCAACCGATCCACCTCCGGATGCCTCTTCCGGACCGCCTCTAACACCTCCACGAATCGCTCGATCGCCGGATAAGCCTCCTCCTCGGCATCCGGCGGCACCGCCACCTCCGCCTGCGCACACACTCCCAGCAACATCCATCCCGCAAACCATCGCTTCATGCGCCTCTTCAACCACGCCCCGGCCACCTTGGGGAGAAAAATTCCCCGCATCAGCCACATCAAACCAAAGGCTTCACCCGCACCATCCTCCGGATCCCCCTCATCATCCACCCCATCAACGGAAACTCCCCATACACCACAAACGACGCATCCCACTGATCCTTCTGCTCGATCACCCGCCCGTCCGGCGCAAACCGCAAATGACTCGTCCCCCGGATCAACCGATCCTTCCCCCGGAACTGATAGCGCATCGTCCAAAGCAAAAAGCCCGTCCGCTCGTCGCCGTGCGCATCCTTCACCACAATGTGAACATCCTTCAGTTGCTTGAACAAATCCTCAAACACGTGCTTCAACGCCGCCAACCCCTCCGCCGCATTGATCGGATCCTCAAACTTCACCCCCGGAGCATAAACATCCCCCATCTGCCCCAACTTCGCCGGGGTCATCTCATTGAAAAATCCGGCCACCGCAGCCAGCGAATCAGGGCATTGCAAAGACATGCCCCACCAAAGCACGGAATCCGCACAACGAAAGGCTTTTCCCGGACCCATCACCCTGCCAAAACTCCGCCCATGTCCGCTGCCATCTCCGCCGCCGCACAAGGATTCGCCATGCCCGCCGAGTGGTCGCCCCAAGAAGCCGTCTGGCTCTCCTGGCCAGTCGACGACCCACGCCACTGGGGCGGTGCCAAACGCGACCTCATCCACGCGAAATTCGCCGAAATCGCCGCCGCCATCTCACGCTTCGAACCCGTCCGCATCAACGCCCCCGGTGCCGACCACCCCGCCATCGCCGCCCTCTGCAACCGCGCAAAAGCCGTCCCCGAACACGTCCAACTCTTCAACCACCCCCACAACGACGTCTGGTGCCGCGACCACGGCCCCATCTTCGTCAAACACCACCAAACCGGTGAAATCGCCATCACCGACTGGGAATTCAACGCCTGGGGCGGAAAATTCCCACCCTGGGACCTCGACAACGCCATCCCCGCCGCCATCGCCCAATCCCTCGGCCTCCGCCGTTTCCTTGGCGGCATGATCCTCGAAGGCGGCGCCATCGAGATCAACGGCCACGGCCAACTCCTCACCACCGAAGCCGTCCTCCTCAACCCCAACCGCAACCCCCACCTCTCCCGGAGCCAGATCGAACAAAAACTCCGCGACTCCCTCGGCGTCCGCGACATCCTCTGGCTCAAACAAGGCATCGAAGGCGACGACACCGACGGCCACATCGACGACCTAGCCCGCTTCATCAATCCCACCACCATCCTCGCCTGCACCGACCGCGACATCGCCTCACCCAACCACCGAATCCTCAACGAAAACCTAGCCGCCCTCCGCTCCTTCTACGGCCCCCAAGGCAAACCCTTCGAAATCGTCGAAATCCCCCTCCCCCAAGCCTGCGAAGTCCCTGGGTGGCGCCTCCCCGTCCTCCCCGCCTCGTACGTCAACTTCCTCATCGTCAACGGCGGAGTCCTCGTCCCCACCTTCCGCCAACCCAAAAACGACGACCGCGCCCTCGGCCTCCTCCGCGAACTCTTCCCCACCCGTGAAATCGTCGGCATCGACTGCCTCGACCTCGTCGAAGAAGGCGGCACCCTCCACTGCATCTCCCAGCAACAACCCGCCTGACCAAGCACACCTCCCCATCGAACATCAAACGCCGCGAAACTTTTCCAAAGCTCCCGGGTTCTCTCCCTCGTAAACTCACCCACCGCCATGAATCGCAATCCCCAGCCCCCTGATCAATCCCCGGACACCTCCCAGGACAGCTCCTGGGAATCCGACGCCGTCTGGAAATTGCTCGATCATGGCACCCAAACCACCCCCAGCCCCCGCTTCCTCGACGACACCCTCCGCGCCATCCGCCTCGAGCCCGTAAACATCCCATGGTGGAAGCGCATCCTCTCACCCATCCCCCTCACTGGACTCGCCACCGCTACCGCAGCCATCACGCTCACCTTCATCGCCCTCAATCAGGACACCCCCACCGTCCCCAACATCACCGAGACCCGCGCCACCCCGCAGGAAACTTCCCTCGCCGCCATTCAGGACATCGCCGAAGCCGAACTCCTCAACGCCGCCATCGACCACCTCGACGACTTCAGCGACCACGAACTCGTCAGCCTCATCGGCCTCTAACCCCCGCAACCTGCCAGACTCACAAACAAAACCCACCAAACCGGCGCACCCAAATTGCGTGAGCCACATTTTATCAAATTCACCTTGCCAAACCCCACCCCTCCATCATCCTCCACCCATGCCCCGCCCTCGATGGATCGTCCCCTGGGCCGACTCGGAAACCAAGCCGGCCATCTACCACTGCATCTCACGCGTCGTCGACCAACGCTTCGCCTTCACCCCCACCGACAAGGAGCAATTCCGCATCTACATGCGAATGATGGAAAACTTCTCAGGCTGCCGCGTCCTCGCCTACTGCATCATGTCCAATCACTTCCACCTGATGCTCGAAGTCCCCCCAAAACCCAAACACGACCTCACCGACAAGGAACTCCTGAAACGCCTCAGCGCCCTCTACCCCAAGCCCCAGATCGCCTCCATCGCCAAAGAACTCGCCGACGCCCGCGAAGTCGTCGCCAAAGGCCTCGCCCCCAATGGCGACGCCTACATCCGCGCCATCCACCAGCGCTTCACCTATCGCATGCACGACCTCAGCGAGTTCATGAAAACCCTCCTCCAGCGCTTCACCCGCTGGCACAACACCCGCACCGAACGCAAAGGAAACCTCTGGGAGGAGAACTTCAAAAGCGTCATCGTCGAAGACGGCCTCGCCTCCAAAACCATCGCCGCTTACATCGACCTCAACCCCGTCCGCGCCGGCATCGTCAAAGACCCTGCCGAATACCGCTGGAGCAGCTACGGCGAAGCCATGGGCGCGACCGAAGAAAACACCGGAGCCAAAGCCCGCGGCGGCCTCGTCCGCGCCATCATGGCCGACAAGGGATGGAAAGCCGACGCACGCCACTGGACCGGCCGAGTATCAAGGGAGTATCGCATGCTACTGTTAGAAGAAGGCATCGAGAAAACCCGCGAAACCCTCGATCCCCGCGGCAACTCCATCACTCAAGTCGTCCGCAAATGCATCGATCCCCAAAGCGCCTCCACGGAACTCGAAACACTCACCCAACAACGCGACACCTCCCTCCGCCAACTCCTCAAATGGCGAACCCGCTACTTCACCGACGGCGCGGTCATCGGCAGCCGCGAATTCGTCGAAAACTTCTTCAACCAATGCCGCAACCGCTTCGGACCGAAACGCAAAACCGGTGCCAGAAAAATGCGCGGTAACACACCCACCACCGAAACCGTCCCCCTTTGGACCATCCGTGATCTCAAAAAGAACCTCTGAAGAAATTCGTTAGATCCATCACTTCGGCAAATGCTCCGAACAATACTCCCGCCCATCCGCCGCCACCCGGAACTCCAGCTCAGGATCGCTCACATCCGTCCGATTGCACACCGCACAGGTGTAAAACGCCTCCACATCCCCACCCTTTGCCCTTTCAAACTGCCCCCGCCGCTGCAAGGTCTTCAACCTCGTCTTCGAAGCCGCCATCAACTTCCGCCGCTGCAACGCCGGAATCCCCACCCACAACAGATAATTCGCGTATCCTAACAGATAGGCCGGCATCAACACCGGATTCCGGAGCACCATATAAACCAGCAACACCGCCGACAGCAGCCCGATCCAACGCACTTCCACCGGAATCACCAGCGCCAACCGGAACTCCGTCCGGGGAAACAACGTCGCGAACGCGAAAAAAGCCGCACCATACAGGTGAACACCACCTAACACATGCACGCCATACAACGTGTTCGCCAACAGCATCGCCGCGATCCCGAAATAACAGAAAACCGACGTCCGGAACACTCCCCACACCGCCTCCAACGCATCGCTCATCATGAAAAGAATCATCACCATGAAAACGAAAAAGATCAGCGTCAGCGGACTCGCCCCTTGAAACCCCGTCTCCGCGAAAAGAAACGTCACCACTCGCCAAGGCTCACCACCCACGATCTTCTCAAGATCAAACATCAGAAACGCACCGAACCCCGGTTTGAAAATCTGAATCCCGTAAACCAGGATGTGCAGGATCGCGAAAGACCGCAAAAAGCCGGGAAACGCCAGCCAGCGGAATCGGGGTTCAAGACGGTCAAGAAAAAGCATGCGCGCAGAGCATCGCCATGGCGGGCCGATTGACAAGCCCTCGCCGAAAACCCACGCTCCCCCGCGTGCCCTCCGATTTGAAAAGCAGTCCACTTGAAAGCGCCCACGTATCCCTTGGCGCGCGCCTCGTCCCCTTCGCCGGCTGGAACATGCCGGTCCAATACACCTCCATCCTCGATGAACATCACGCCGTTAGAAAACACTGCGGTATCTTCGACATCTCCCACATGGGCCAGTTCATCGTCCGCGGCCCGGATGCCGCCAAATGGCTCAACTCGATGCTCACCAACAACATCGACGCCCTCGCCCCCACCCAAGGCCAATACACCCTCATGCTCAATGAACGCGGCGGCGTCATCGACGACCTCATCGCCTACCGCACCGGCCCCGAAGACTTCTTACTCGTCGTCAACGCCTCCATGATCGACGAAGACCTCGCATGGATGCAATCCCACCTCCCCAGCGGAGTAACCCTTGAAAACCAGAGCGACGCCTGGGCCGGCATGGCCATCCAAGGCCCCGAATCCCCTGCCGTCTTCGCCAAAGCCTACCCCGGCGAAACCCTACCCCAACGCAACGGCATCGCCACCCTCGCCGACGGCTCCATCGTCTGCCGCACCGGCTACACAGGCGAGGACGGCTTCGAATTCTTCTCCACCGCCGCCACCGGCGTCGCCGTCTGGGAAAAATTCCTCGCCTCAGGCGCATCGCCCGCCGGACTCGGTGCCCGCGACACCCTCCGCCTCGAAATGGCCTACCCCCTCAACGGCAACGACCTCTCGCCGGACCGCACACCCATCGAAGCCGGCCTCGGCTTCTTCGTGAACCTCGAAAAAGGCGACTTCATCGGCCGCGAAATCCTCGCCCAACAAAAAGAGCAAGGCCCCGCCCTCAAACTCACCGCCATCCAATACACCGAAAAAGGCGCACCACCCCGAGCCCACTACCCCGTCCTCACCGAAGGCGGCACCGTCATCGGCGAACTCGCCAGCGGCGCACTCTCCCCCAGCCTTATGACCGGCATCGGCATGGCCTACCTGCCCGCCTCCCACACCAAACTCGGCACCCCTCTCAAAATCGACGTCCGCGGCCGCACAACCCCAGCCAAAGTCGTCAAAAAACCCTTCTACAAACCCACCAAATAATCATCCTCCATCCCACCATCTAACTGTTTCAGCATTCCAGCTTTTCAGAATTTCAGCAATTACCCTCATGAACATCCCATCAGAACTCCGCTACAATCCATCCCACGAGTGGGTCCGCATCGACGGCGATACCGCAACCGTCGGCATCACCCACCACGCACAGGAAGAACTCACCGACGTCGTCTTCGTCGAGCTCCCATCCGTCGGCCGCGCCGTCGATGCCGGTGATCCCACCGCCGTCGTCGAATCCGTCAAAGCCGCCAGCGATATCTACGCCCCCGTCGGCGGAGAAATCATCGAGGTCAACCCCGACGTCGAAGCCGATCCCTCCCTCGTCAACACCGACCCCTACGGCAACGGCTGGATCTTCAAACTCCGCGTCAAAAACACCGACGACGTCCTCAAAATGATGGACGCCGCCGCATACGGCGCACACATCAGCTGACCCCACCGCACCGGCGGCCCACCCCGCCCGGCACTCACCAACGGCACCCAATCCTTCCTAACAGAAATCCAAATGGGTGCCGTTTCTTCATCCCCCTCCCCGTCGGATTTCGCGGACCTCACCCGCCGCATCGAAGGCGACCTCCTTCTCGACGAATCCCTCCGCCGCATCTACTCCACCGACGCCTCGGAATACCAGGAACTCCCCGCCGCCGTCGCCTTCCCGAAATCCGAGAACGACCTCCGCGAAATCCTTCTCTTCGCCTCCCGCCACCGCATCGGCATCATCCCACGCACCGCCGGCACCTCCCTCGCCGGACAAGTCGTCGGCAACGGCATCGTCCTCGACCTCGGCCGCCACCTCGACCGCATCCTCTCCTACGATCCCGCCACCCGCCGCGCCCGCGTCCAACCCGGCGTCGTCCGCGATGAACTCAACCGCCACCTCGCACCCCACGGCGTTTTCTTCACCCCGGAAACCTCCACCGCCAACCGCGCCATGATCGGCGGCATGGTCGGAAACAACTCCTGTGGCGCCAACTCCATCGTCTACGGCACCACCCGCGAACACCTCATCTCGGTCCGCGGCTTCCTCAGCGATGGCTCCCCTGCCACCTTCGGCCCCCTCACCGCCGCCGAATTCGAGGAAAAATGCCGCGCCCCCGCCTCACTCGAAACACATATCTATCAGTCTGTTAGCAATCTCCTCGGAAATCCCGCAAACCGCCAACTCATCCTCGACCACTTCCCCAAACCCACCGTCACCCGCCGCAACACCGGCTACGCGCTCGACCAGCTCATGGACTGCGCCGTATTCGACCCCTCCTCCGACAAACCCTTCAACCTCTGCCGCCTCATCGCCGGCTCCGAAGGCACACTCTTCCTCGGTGTCGAATTCGAACTCAACTGCGAACCCCTCCCGCCTCCCGGCGCACTCATGTGCGCCCACTTCGAAAACGTCATCGACTCCCTCAAAGCCACCGTCATCGCCATGCGGCACCGCCCCTTCGGCTGCGAACTCATCGACCGACACATCCTCGAATGCACCAAGGCCAATCCCCTCCACGCCCGCAACCGCTTCTTCGTCCAGGGCGATCCCGGTGCCATCCTCGTCATTGAAATCCGCCAGGCCGATCCCGCGCAAATCCTCTCCACCATGCGCGCCATCGAGGAAGACCTCCGCCTCGCCAACCTCGGCTACGCCTTCCCCGTCCTCCACGGCCACGACTGCACCCGCGTCTGGGACCTCCGCCGCGCCGGCCAAGGCCTCATGAACCTCGTCGAAGGCGATGCCAAACCCCGCGAAATCGTCGAAGACACCGCCGTCGCCGTCGAAGACCTCCCCGCCTACATCGCCGAATTCGACGCCCTCATGAAGGACCGCTACGGCATCCACTGCGTCTACTACGCCCACGCCGGCGCTGGCGAACTCCACACCCGCCCACTATTCAACCTCAAAACCCCCGAAGGCCTCGCGATGTTCCGCAACATCGCCACCGATGTCGCCGCACTCGTCAAACGCTACCGCGGCTCACTCTCCGGCGAACACGGCGATGGCCGCCTCCGCGGCGAATTCATCCCCACCATGGTCGGCCCCCAGTGCTACGCCATGATGCGCCACATCAAGGAAACCTTCGATCCCCACCACCTCCTCAACCCCGGGAAAATCATCGACACCCCGCCGATGGACACCCACCTCCGCCACACCCCCGGCCACTCCCCCACCGAACCTAACACCCACTTCGACTTCTCCTCCACCGGCGGCATCCTCCGCGCCGCCGAAGCCTGCACCGGAGTCGGCGAATGCAGAAAATCCCACCTCGCAGGCGGCACCATGTGCCCCAGCTACATGGCCACCCGCAACGAACAGGACTCCACCCGCGCCCGCGCCAACCTCCTCCGCCAGGTCCTGACATCATCGAACGAAAACGCCCTCGCCTCCCCGGAGATCCACTCCGTCATGGACCTCTGCCTCTCCTGCAAAGCCTGCAAATCCGAGTGCCCATCCAACGTCGACGTCGCCCGCCTCAAAGCCGAAGCCCTCCAACATCATCACGATCTCCACGGCATCCCCCTCCGCACCCGCATCATCGCCGGCTTCTCCCGCGCCATGAGCCTCGCCTCCCTCTCACCCCGCCTCTACAACACCATCACCCGCTCCCCCGGCATCTCCTCCTACCTCAAGCAACTCATCGGCTTCGCCGAAAAACGCAGCCTCCCCCCGCTCCACCCCACCACCCTAACAGACTGGCACCGTCGCCACGCAAACCCCTCCCACTACGACTACCCGAACGGCACAGTCCACCTCTTCTGCGACGAATTCACCAACTACAACGACACCCCCATCGGCATCCAGGCCATCCAACTCCTCAACCGCCTCGGCTACCGCGTCCTCATCCCCCATCACCTCGAAAGCGGCCGCGCCCATCTATCAAAAGGCCTCGTTAGAAAAGCCCGCGACATCGCCACGCAAAACATTCGCCTCCTCCACCCCATCATCACGGCTAACTCTCCACTCATCGGCATCGAACCCTCCGCCATCCTCGGCTTCCGCGATGAATACCCCGATCTCGTCCCGCCAGACCTGAAACCCGCCGCCCAATCCCTCGCCTCTAACACCTTCCTCATCGACGAATTCCTCGCCCGCGAAGCCGATGCCAACCGCATCACCAGCCACTCCTTCACCCACCAACCCCGCCACATCAAACTCCACGGCCACTGCCACCAAAAAGCCCTCTCCTCCATCACCCATACCGTCCGCATCCTCGAAATCCCCTCAAACCACACCGTCTCCCTCATCCCCTCCGGCTGCTGCGGCATGGCCGGCTCCTTCGGCTACGAAACCGAACACCACACCCTCTCCCAACAAATCGGCGAACTCGTCCTCTTCCCCGCCGTCCGCGCCACACCCCACGAAACCCTCATCGCCGCACCCGGCACCAGCTGCCGCCACCAAATCCTCGACGCCACCGGCCGCCATACCCTCCACCCCGTCGAAATCCTACACACGGCCCTCAAACACTAACAAAATCTCCGGAAAATCGTCCGCAATGTCCGAAAATGGGACCACTTGGCCGGATTCGTGACCTAAAAATCCTTTCGAAACCCTGATTTTCAGGCATTCTTTGGTCGTTCCCCGACACCAACGGTCGACCGGAACGCCGCCTCAAGCCAGCCGACCCAGACGCAGTTGAATTCCGGGGGGAAATCAAACCGCGATGACCAGGCCGACTGAGAACGGAAAAAAGCGCGCATCGTGAATTCCGGGGGGAAATCCGATGCGCGTTTTTCTTTCCCCCGGGACCGCCAACAGCCTGCCCCTCGTCGCTTCAGCGAAGTAGGGTCTCGTCTGCCAGCCAATGGCCCGCCTCTGAACCGCACGAAGCCCTCTTCCACTTCTCACTTCTTACTTCTCACTCGGCACTCCCCCCCCTCACCAATCGCGTGAGGCGAAGCCTTTTACGCGACCCCGCCTCCGCGTTTCGCTTCATTAAACTACAACCATTCGACCTTCGACCTTCGACCTTCGACCTTCGACCTTCGACCTTCGACCTTCGACCTTCGACCTTCGACCTTCGACCTTCGACCTTCGACCTTCAACGTTCAACGTTCCATCCTCCCCCCTTCAGCATTTCAGCATTTCAGCATTTCAGCTTTTCAGCATTTACCCCCTTCCCCATCCTCCCGCATGCGATTCTCCATCCTCGGCAGCGGCAGCAGTGGCAACGCCACCCTCGTCGATTGCCTCGGCCTCCGCATCCTCATCGATGCCGGCCTCTCCGCCAAACAACTCACCACCCGCCTCCAACTCCTCGGAATCGACCCCGCCACCCTCTCCGGCATCCTCATCACCCACGAACACGGCGATCACGTCCGCGGCCTCAAAAACTTCCTCAAACAACACCCCATCCCCGTCTACTCCACCCACGCCACCGCCCGCGTCGTCCGCGAAGCCGGCATCGAGGGCGGCCACTGGAAATTCTTCGAGGCAGGCCAAGCCTTCACCCTCGGCGAAGCCACCATCCAATCCTTCCCCATCCAACACGACGCCGTCGACCCCGTCGGCTTCGTCCTCACCCACCACTCCCGCCGCCTCGGCCACGTCTCCGATGTCGGCCACGTCACCACCAACCTCATCCACCACCTCCGCCAGCTCGACGCACTCTTCATCGAGGCCAACTACGACGAAGCTCTCCTCGAAGCCGACACCAAACGCCCCTGGTCCATCAAACAACGCATCAGCTCACGCCACGGCCACCTCTCCAACCGCCAGGTCGCCGACCTCCTCCGCGAAATCGCCCACCCCGGCCTCCGCCGCGTCGTCCTCGGCCACCTCAGCTCCGATTGCAACACCCCGGAAACCGCCCTCACCCACCTCCGCACCTGCCTCCACTCCCTCGGCCACACCTCCATCCCCCTCCACTGCGCCACCCAAAACGAACCCACCGAATGGTTCGACTAAAAAATCCCCTCCCCAACAATCGCGTGAGGCAAAGCCTTTTACGCGCCCCCTTCCCGGGAACGCCGACGTCCTCTTCGGCAAGCCAATGCACCACCATTGACCTGCGCGAAGCCTTCTTCATCCAATCCACTTCGCTTCCTCTAGTATCCTCTCTCCTCTTTCGCCCCTCGACATTCCAACCTTCCAAATTTCAGCATCTCAGCTTTTCAGCTTCTACCCCGCCCCATTTCCTCCTTGCCCTCTCCCCCAGCCTCTTCCACCTTCCACCCAACGACAGGGGAGCTTCCAGACCGGGAAGCCGAGATTTTCCGACGCGCGGAAAAAACCCTCCGAACCTGACGCGGGTCATGCCGCCGTAGGAAGTCGAAACCGCAAACCGTTTCCCCTTCCCCGGCCGTGCCTCACCCGCACGGCCTTTTTGCTTCCCTCAATCCTTCAACCTCACCACCTCTAAAAACATGATCCGCCCCGAAGAATCCACCGGCATCACCGAATCCCACGACGCCTCCCGCGCCCCGCTCCCGGCCTCCACCCGCGTCTACGTCCAAGGCGAACTCTTCCCCGAAATCCGCGTCCCCATGCGCGAAATCGCCCTCTCCGACACCAAATCCTTCAACGGCCGCATCGAAAAAAACCAACCCGTCCGCGTCTACGACTGCTCCGGCCCATGGGGCGACCCCGCCTTCACCGGCACCTCCGACCAAGGCCTCCCACCCCTCCGCCGCGATTGGATCCTCGCACGCAACGACGTCGAAGCCTACGACGGCCGACCCGTCCAACCCCAGGACAACGGCTACCTCACCGAAAAACACGCCGAATACGCCTCCAAATCCGAGCGCGCCAACAAATTCATCGAATTCCCCGGCCTCACCGCCGAACGCCGCAAACCCCTCCGCGCCACCGGGAAACCCGTCACCCAGCTCCACTACGCCCGCCAAGGCATCATCACCCCCGAAATGGAATTCATCGCCATCCGGGAAAACATGCGCCGCGCACAAATCGCCGACATGAAGGACGACATCGTCCGCAACCATCTCGACAAACAACACGCCGGCTCACACCAACAGCCCGATAGCCAATACACCCCTAACATCTTCAGCCGCTTCCCCCAGCGCATCCCTGCCGAGATCACCCCTGAGTTTGTTAGATCCGAAGTCGCCGCCGGCCGCGCCATCATCCCCCTCAACGTCAACCACCCGGACTGCGAGCCCATGATCATCGGCC
>SYAP01000333.1 GCA_005787565.1 Verrucomicrobiaceae bacterium
GCTGAGCGGATTTTCCAACCGCACCGCAGAAAATGCAGAGCAACGCGGCACCAAGCACACCCTCGGAAATGCCCGCAGGGATGGCCATCGTGTCGAAGCTCAGGGTGCCTGTGATCCCCCACAGCATGAGGATCCCGATCATGAACCCGAAGTCGCCGATGCGGTTGGTGAGAAATGCCTTCTTCGCGGCGTCCGCGGCCGAGTCTTTCTGATACCAATGGCCGATCAGCAGATAGGAGCTGAGGCCGACCAGTTCCCAGAACATGAAGGTCATGATGAAATTCGACGCGAGCACAATGCCCGTCATCGAAAACATGAACAACGAAAGTCCGGTGAAGAAGCGGGCCTTGGCCTCATCGTCCTTCATGTAGGCAAGCGAGAAGACATGCACCAACAGGCCAACACCGGTGACAACGATCATCATGCCGGTGGAGAGTTGATCGAGCTGGATGCCGATGTTCAGCTCCAACCCTTCGAGTTTCACCCAAGTGTAAACCTCGACGATGCTGTCCTTACCGAGCAGCGTCAGCGCGATGACGAAAGTGATCGCCGCCGAAGCGGTCGAGACCAACGGCACCACCGCACTCTTGCGGAGCACCAGATGGTTCACCGCCGCAACGAAAAGCGGTAGAAACAGAAGAATCCAGGCGGGGTTCATGAGGGATTGGAAAGGCTTGGGATGAAATGTTGGACCACTGATTTCACTGGTTTGCGGATTGGCTCAGTCCGTTTTCACCCTTTCAGACTGGTGAGTTCATCGGTGTGGATGGTTTGGCGCGAGCGGTAGAGGGCGACGATGATCGCAAGGCCAACCGCAACTTCGGCCGCGGCGACGGTGATGACGAAAAACACCAGCATCTGGCCATTGTAATCCGGCAGTCCGTTGACCGTATTGAATCTCGAAAAGGCCACGAGACTGAGGTTCGCCGCGCTGAGCATCAGCTCGAGGCACATGAAGACGATGATGATGTTGCGGCGCAACACCACCCCGGCCAAGCCGATGGCAAACAGCAGGCCGGAAACCAGGAGGTAGTCGTTGAGTGAGGCCATGAAAGGAGTGTGCTAGTTTTCAGGTTTCAGGTTCTAGGCCAATCAATCGACTTGCCGCTTGGAGAGCACGACGACGCCAACGGTGGCGACAAGAAGCAGAACTCCGAGAACTTGAAGCGGAAGGTTGTATTCGGTGAAAAGCGTGTGACCGATCAGGTGGACATCGGGCAGGCGGCCCTCATTGAGGGACTCGGCGATTTTCCCTTTCTCGGGAAACCCGGCGGCCGCAGCAGCCATCGATGCCTTGTCGAGCACCGGCGCTGCCTGATTTGGCAACGGCTTGGAAAGTACCCCAACCAATTGCACGACAAACGCCAGCACCAAGGCGATGCCACCCGCCACGGGCGCGATGCTGTTGGCTCGCTTTGCCTCATCTTTCAGGTCGAGCAACATGATGATGAAGAGGAACAGCACCATCACCGCACCGGTATAAACCAGGATCTGGATTACCCCGACAAAGAAGGCGCTGAGACCGATGAACAGACCGGCAAGACCGACAAAGCAGGTCACTACCGAAAGCGCGCTGGATACCGGATTGCGAAACGCAACCACCGCCACCCCGCCGATCAACATGACGGTCGCGAAAAGCCAGAAAAGATAAGAGGGCATTCGAAATTTGAGATTAGAGATTTGGGGAAGATTGCGGAGAATCCTTGGCTGCGACCTTGGCCGCACTGGATCGCTTCAACCAAGACATGTAGCCATTGAGGATGCGGAGTGATTTATTGAAGTGCTCCCGACCTAACTGGTAAAGATCATCGCTGATTAAGTCATCATCATGACAAGTGATGAGTTGATCCAAAACCTCATTGAGTGATCCACGCGCCTGGGAACAGAACCGATAGTTGTCCAGGAAATGAAATCGACCATGGCCTTCGGCGATATTGTGAGTGACCGAGCGGGACGCCCGCTTGATTTGATCTAAGAGATCGAATTCCTTCAGGTTTTTCAAAATAGGAACGATCTGTCGGAAAACGAAGATACGAAGCTCGCGTCCTGATTTCCAAGCATCGAGTTCTTTAAATGTCTTCGTCGGTTCTTCTTCCATCCCAATTATCTAATTTCAAATCCCGAATGTCCCTTACTTCAGTTCATTCCACTTATTGACGAGACCGGTGCGGACGCCGCCGATTTCGTAGAGCTTTTTCTTGTCGTGAACCATGTCCTTGCGGGTAAGGCCGGTGATCGCGTAATCCTTTCGGAGATAAATCGCCTGCTCCGGGCAAACTTCCTCACACATGCCGCAATAAATGCAGCGGATCATGTCGATCTCGAATTCGAGAGGACGTTTCTCGACCTTTGCCCAAGGATCATCGGAAGGAATCTCACCCGGAGTGATCTTGATGGCCTTGGGCGGGCAGATGAATTCGCAAAGCTGGCAGGAAACGCAACGCTCGCGACCTTGTTCATCGGTTACGAGCGCCGGCGCGCCACGATAATGCTCGGGAAGGTGTTCGTCCCACTTCTGCTCGGGATATTGCATCGTCACCCCAAGACCGGAGGATTCGAGGTCTTTAGCTCCAACCGATTTCCCGCGAAGCGAACGAAAGGCGTGACGCATGGTCAGGAAGAAGCCCTTGATGAGGGCTCCGAAATAGATCTTCTCACCGAGATCGAGTTTCGGGCGCTTGAGTTTGACGACGGCCATTGGTGGTGGTGGTGGAAGGTTGGTGAATCGGAATCAGGCGCGGACGAGTTTCGGCTTTTCTTCCGAAACCTTGGCAACCCAAACCACAGCGGCCGTAACTGCAATCAGCAGTACAGCTCCCACGGCGAGGATGGTTTTGGTAAGATCCGGAGCGGCGATGATCAGCGCGGCAAGGAAAACATTGATCAGGGCGGCTTCGAAAAACACCACCCACCCGAGCTTCATCAACTGATCATAACGGAACCGCGGGACGGTCCAACGGACGAGGATGAAGAACAAAATGAAAGCGATCAGTTTGGTTAGGAACACACCGAGATGAATCAATCCCGCGATGCCAAACCCGGCGAAGTTCCAGTCGGCGATTTTCGCATCCAGCGTGAAGCCCATCGACCAGCCACCGAGGAAAAGCGTCACAATGAGCGCGGAGCCAATCACCATGGCGGCGTATTCGCCCATGAAGAACATCGCGAATTTCATCGAGGAATACTCGGTGTGATATCCGCCCACGAGTTCGGTTTCACACTCAGGAAGGTCGAAGGGCATGCGGTTGGTTTCCGCGAAAATGGAAATGGTGAAGATGAAGAATGAAATCACCGCAGGAATCCAGAACAACGCGGTCTGAAGATCCGGGAGGCAAAGGCTGCCATCTTTCCATAACGGAAGCAGCAGCCAGCCGTTTTCTGCTTGGTGTTGGACGATCTTACCGAGATTGAGCTCGCCAAAATAGAGCAGGACCGGGATGATGGATAGGCCTAACGAAATCTCATATGAAATCATCTGAGCGGTCGAACGAACGCCCCCAATGAACGGGAATTTCGAATTGGAGGCCCATCCGGCGAGGGTGATGCCGTAAACGCTCAAGGACGCGACCGAGAAAACAAACAGCGGCCCGATATCGATGTCTGCGATCACAAGCGGGATTTTCGTCCCATCTGGAAGCGTGAGCGGCGATCCGAAAGGCACCACACAAACCGTGATCAGCGCAGGCACCACCGTAAGCGCGGGTGCCAGCCAATAGAAAGCCTCGCGAACATGGCTCGGAGTGAAGTCCTCCTTCAGAAACAGCTTGATGCCGTCAGCGATCGGCTGAATCAGACCGAAGAGATGGAAGTCCTTTTTCGCGCCGAACAAGGTGAGCGGAATACCGACACGGTTGGGCCCGACGCGGTCCTGGATCACAGCGGAAAACCGACGCTCGAAGTAAACGGCGACCGGCACCAAGGACAGGACCACCACGAAGGTGAGAATCACAATCTTGGTGAGGATGATGAAAATGGGGACGATGTCTGGCATCAGATGAGGAAAAAGGGGTTATCCGTTGATTTTTCCGGCAGCTTTGGCCGCCCGCTCATTGGCGAGGAGCGGGATCTGATAGCCGGTTTCAATGACCTGATGGCCCTGATGGCCGATTTTTGAAAGCGTTAGCCCGTCGAATGCCGGAACTGCAGATGCCATGGCACGGAATGCATCTTCGATCAGATTGAGGTCGCCGGGATTTCCGCCAAGCGCATGGATCAGGTCACGCAGAATTTCCCAATCGTCCTTCGCGGAAGCGGGAGGCTCCACTGCACGGTTGAGCCGCTGAAGGCGGCCGGTTAGATTCACCATCGAACCCCGCTTTTCCGCAAATGCCGCACCCGGCAAAACCAAGTCGGCCGCACTCGCGGTCGGATTCGCCAAAAGATGCGTCTGCATCAGGAAATCCAGCGACTCGAGGTCTTCGGCGGTGAAATCCGCATCGGTCATCACATCCTCCCCAAGCACGATCAATGCCTTGATCCCACCCCGGCGGATGCCTTCGCGGATTGCCGACAAATCGGATGCGGGATCCTCTACCCCGAGCACCAGTTTCGCACCGGTCGTGTTCGGATTGCGATCAGCCGCAACCAACAACCCATCCGGTTCTCCGGTACGCGGAACAATCGAAAGCAACGACTCCCCCAAAACGACCGAAAGCTCGCGGACCAGGAAAAGCTCCTCGTTGGTCATCCGGCCGGACGCGATGATCGCCGTTTCACTGGCCGCGAAACCTTTCAACCTGGCGGCGGCAGACTCAATCGCCTCGGCCCAACTCACAGCTTGATGTGTCCCGCCGCTTTTCGCCAATGGCTCAGTAAGCCGGTTCTCGCCATCAATGTAATGGAAATTCAACCGATGCGAATCCGGCATCCAGTCGGAGTTCACCTCGTTGTTCCGTCGGGGCGTGATCCGGTGGATCGTATTGCCCCGGGTCCAGACGGTGATGTTCGTGCCAGTCCCACAATTGACATCGATCGTCGGCGTTTCCTTGAGAAACCAAACCCGCATCTGAAACCGGAAATCGTTCGAGGTAAGCGCGCCAACCGGACAAAGATCCGCCGTATTGAGCGAATAGTTGGAATCCAATAACCGCCCAGGATGCACCGTCAAAGTCGTGTGCGTCCCCCGTTGGGTAAACCCGAGCACCGGATCACCAGCCACTTCATCCATGAAGCGAATGCACCGACTGCACATGATGCAACGCTCGTCGTCCAACCGGATGCGCGGGCCGATTTCGACATTCTTCGGCTTCTTCACCTTCATGTCCACAAAGCGCGAAACCCCACGACCGTATCCCACCGACTGCTCCTGCAACCGGCACTCGCCCGCTTGATCGCAAATCGGACAATCCAGCGGGTGGTTGATCAAAAGAAACTCCATCACGCCCTCGCGGCACTTCTCCACCAGTTCACCCTGGGTCCGGATCCCCATGTTTTCAGAAATCGTGTTCGCACACGCAATCACCGGCCGCGGCATCCAACCGATCGGCTCATATCCCTGATCATCCCGCGTTGGCTCTTGCCCCGGTGCCGGCCTCGGCGGCATCCCCATCTGCACAAGGCACATCCGGCAGTTCCCGGGAACCGATAGCTTCGGGTGGTAACAATAATGCGGCACCTCCACTTTCACCTGACGGCACGCCTCGATGATGCGCGTCCCTTTGGGAAACTGATGCCAACTACCGTCAATCTGGACATTGACCATGCCTTTCTCGGCGGCCAAATCCTTGGGCAGCTTGATTTCCACGGTGGCCGAAGGTGTATCGCTCATGGCTCTGTTCTAACGCCGGTTTCCATAACAGGACTCACCCGTCGTCCCGGTCGCGCGGGAATATGTCGACGCCCGCCCAACCCGGCAAGCGTGCTTTGTGAAAAATTTCACAAGCTTCCAAATTCACTCCTCCTCTCAATCCGAATACCTCCAAAATTTTACAGCACTCCCCAAAACCGTTCAAAAATATTAAAAATTTATTGAAATAGTTTATATTTTTTAAATCTCAATCCCCCGCGATCTTCAGCCCCCCTGAAGTCTTACCCCCAATTCATCCCCCTCCCCCATGAGAACCTCCCTGACGTTCTATGCTGCACTCGCGGCATCTGCAATCTCCAGAATCGCGACATCAATCGCATCCGGAATCACCTCGGGCATCCGGCCATCCGCGGGATCTGTTGTCGCGAAATCACTCGCTTTTACCTCAGCGCTGGCTCTTCACGCCAACGGGCAAAACCCGATTCCCGTCCAGTTCTTCTACCTCCCACTACCAGAAGGCCAACTCCTCCAGGCCATGCAAAGCATTGAAGGTGGCACCACTTGGATCGATGGCACCCTCAAACCCGCAAACCCCATCCATTACTACGTCTCCATCTCCAGCGTTTCCGATGGGACCATCATCTACTATGACCAGATGGAGGACGGATACGAATCCACCGTCAACAACCCGACCAGCATCTTCGACTCGCTTACCAATCCTTCCGGAACCCAGATCTGGGGCGATGGAAATCCGGAAAACGGTTCTCCTCCCGGCATCCCATCCGACCTTATCAACGCGGGCTCGGTCATCATCCTCAATAACCCGGTCGACTCCACCACTCCGCCCAGCGTAACCAACCCGCTGTTCCAGGCTGGCGATAAAATCGCCGCCACCAAAGCCATTGCCATGACCTTCGCGGGCTGGGCCAGCAACTCCGCCACCCTCCTCGCAGGAGCCAACGAAATCTTCGACACCGTCAGTTGGGGAACCAACTACCGGGTCCCCGTCGGGGAAAACATCCCGGACAGCATCGACTTCCAGATGTTCCAATACACCGGAGCTGCAATCATGGCTGGCGAAGCTGGCGCTTCCGTCCAAATCGACGCCAACGCCGACGGAACCTTTGAATCCACCGTCACCCTCACCGAAGGACAATCACACCTCATCAACGGCGGACTCAATTTCGGCGCACAATTCCAAGCCAGCAACCCCGTCCAGGTCGACCTCATCACCGGCGACCGCCAGGACGGCTATGAAAGCCGCTTCCTTCGCCTCCTCCCCACCAGCCTCTGGGCCACCAGTTACTACTCCCCCGTCTCCACACCCGCCGCCGCCCAAGGCAACACCGGATGCACCACCTCCGTCTGGCTATACAACCCCGGCACTTCATCCATCAACGTCACCTATCAGCGGAGAGGAAACACCAACCTCATCTCCAATGTTTCTAACCAAACAGTCGGCTACGCATCCCAGCCCCTCACCGGATCCGCCCCCGGAAACATCTACGGCCCCATCGTCGAACTCAACGCCGACGGAACACTTCCAGGAGCCTCCCCGGAAGGCTCATGGATCGGAATCGTCAACCGCAGCGCCAGCAACACCCCGACCATCGAGTCGAAAGTCATCAACGCCCAAAACGCCGGCGCCGCCGCCGTCATCATCGTGAACAACACCGGCGGAACCACCTACACCACGAACACCGCTGGCACACCCGTCATCCCCGTCGTCGGACTCACCCAAAATGATGGAGCCGCTCTCCGCGCCGCAGGCCTCGGCGCAGGCTGGGTCAGGGTCTCAGGAGATTCAGTCTCCAGCACCGTCACCGTTCCGGCAGGTTCATATACCTCCCAAGTCCTCACCGACGGATACGGAGCCCACTTCTTCACCCCCAGCGGCGAAACCTTCTACGCACTCTCCGCCACCGACACCGGCGGAACCACCTTGTCGGACGACACGGCCGGCTCCAACCGCACTTGGGACTGGGGATTCACCCTCGTCCCCGAATCCTCACTCACACCCCAAGTCCTCATCGGCCTCGGCATCGGCCGCGATCCCACCTCCGCCACCAATCCTAACGAAAACGGCAACCCCATCTGGGTGACCACTACTGGCAACGGAAACACCAGCGCCTCAGTCCTTGTCGACTACGACTCCGATCCCACAACCGGCCCACTCACCGATTCCAACGGCAACAAATACGACCTCGTCCTCACCCTCCGGGAACTCGAAATGGCAAAAGTCTACAACCCCTCCGGCAACCAGACCGGCATGCTCCTCTACACACTCGATCCCGGAGTCAAACTCGCCGCCGCATGGGGACAGGACGTCCTCCAATCCTCCCCAGGCCAACCCGGACTCGACATGGGAACCGGCATCCCTCCCCTGCCCCAATTCCTCGGCGCGAAACGCTCCGTCCTCTTCGTCGACAACGACAGCGACGGCTACGTTAGCCCCGGGGACATCCTCGAATACGTCATTACCATTACCAACATCAGCCGCGTCCCCGTCTCCGATCTCGAACTCGAAGACGTCCTCCCCGCCTCCGTCTCCTACGTCCCCGGCACCACCACTTTCAAAAACTCCGCAGGCGTCACCACATCCATCCCGGATGCCCTGACAGGATCGGTCTATCCACTCGATGAAGGCGGAATCATCGTCCCCGAAACAAGCCTACCACCGAACGGAGCCACCTGGGAAATCGGCTACCAAACCCTCGTCCTCCCCGCAAACAGCCTCCCTCCCGGCGAATTCACCATCATCAACTCCGCAACCATCGGCGGCGTCTCCATCTCCGATCCCATCGTCCTTCAGGAATCACAACCCATCTACGGACAAATCGGTGACCGCGTCTGGAACGACCTCGATGCCGACGGCATCCAGGACGCAGGCGAACCCGGAATTCCCGGTATTACTGTTAGACTGCTAGATGCATCCAACAACATCATCGACACCGCCATCACCGACGGCACCGGCTGGTACCGCTTCCTCGGCGTGGTCGCGGGAAATTACCGTGTCGAGTTCACTTCACCCGTCGGTTACAACTTCAGCCCCCTCAACACCGACGGACTCGGCCTCGTCGGCCCGGCCAACTCCGACGCCAACCCCGCCACCGGCCGCTCAACACTTTTCTCGCTCTCCACCGGCGAGCACAAACACACCATCGACGCAGGCCTCATCGCCATCGTTGGCCCACTCGCCATCCTCAAAACATCCGATGTCACCGGTACCGTCAGCCCTGGAGACACCATCAACTACACCGTCACCGTCACCAACCTCGGTGCCACCCCACAAACAGGCATTACCATCACCGACATCCTCCCTAACAACACCACCTACGTCCCGGGAAGCGTCAACGCCACCATCACCCCCCCTCTCGATCCCGGCGGAACCTTCGTCGTCAACTACACCGCGAACGACACCTTCACCGTCCCCGCAAACGTTACCAGCCTAACCGTCGAAGCGTGGGGGGCCGGCGGCGGCGGCGGAAAATCAACCGCTGCCAACAACAACGCCGGCGGCGGCGGCGGCGGCGGCGGATACGCCCGAAGCTCCCTAACAGTCACCCCCGGCTCATCCATCACTGTAAACGTCGGCACCGGCGGCACCGCCAGCAACAACGGCGGTGACTCATGGTTCGGCAGTTCCACCACCGTCCGCGGCGCAGGCGGACTCGGCGGCGGTGCAGACAACGTCAACGGCGGAAGCGGCGGTTCATCCAACATCGGAAACCTCGCCACCTTCAACGGCGGAAACGGCGGAAACGGACACGCCTCAGGAACCAACGACACCCGCCGCGGCGGTGGCGGCGGTGGGTCAGCCACCAACACCGCGATCGGCGGAAACGGCAGCGCGGGCGGCTCAGGCTCCGGCGGTGGCGGCGGCACCGGAGAAGCCAACGGCGGAAACGGCAGACAAGGATCTAACAACGGATTCGCAGGCGCATCCCCCGGCGGAGGAGGCGGCGGCGGCGGTCGTCTCGCCATCGGCGGAGCCGGCGGCAATGGTCGCGTCCGAGTCACCTACACCATTCCACCCGGTGTCGCAGGAAACCTATCCGCCCCCCCAAACCTCACATCCTCTTGGACCATCCCCGCAAACGGCACACTCACCGTCAACTTCCAGGCAACCGTCAACACACCCGCCGCTGGAACCCAGGTCGTCAACTCCGCCTCAGTCACCAGCAACGAATCGCCAGACCCCGTTTCATCCACCGTCTTCGATACCCTCACCCCAGGCTCCATCACCGGCTTCGTCCTAGCCGACACCGATGGCAATGGCTCCGGAGATCAAGGCATCCAGGGAGTCACCATCTCTCTCCTCAACGGCGCGGGAAATCCCATCCTCGACCTCGGCGGAAACCCCGTCACCACCACCACCGGACTCAATGGCTCCTACGCCTTCAACAATCTCCCTCCCGGATCCTATCAGATTGTCGAATCCCAACCCTCCCCGTATTTCAGCGTCTCCGATGCCGACGGCGGAAATCCCAATCACATCGGAAACATCACCCCTCTCCAACTGTTCTCCGCCCAAACGCTATCTGGAAACAACTTCATCGAGGTCTTGCCAGCCTCCGTCACCGGCACCGTCCGCACCGATCTCGACGACAACGGCTCCGGCGATTCCCCGCTCGAAGGCGTCCTCATCTCCCTCCTCGACGCCTCCGGCAACCCAGTCCTCGATGGATCTAACAACCCCATCACCGACACCACCGACGAGTTCGGAAACTACTTCTTCGGAGACCTCCTCCCCGGCACCTATCAGATCGCCCAGACACAACCCACCGGATACGCCAGCGTCTCCGACGTCGACGGCACCAACCCCAACCTCATCGGAAACACCACTCCCCTCACCCTCACACCCGGCCAAAACCTCACCGGCCGCGACTTCGTCGAAATCCAACTCGGCACCATCTCCGGCACCGTCCGCATCGACATCGACGACAACGGCTCTGGCGACGAACCTTTCGAAGGCGTCACCCTCAACCTCCTCGACGCCGCTGGAAACCCCGTCCTCGATGGCTCCAACAATCCCATCACCACCCTAACAGACGAATTCGGGAACTACTCTTTCACCGGGGTCCGCCCCGGCGATTACTGCGTCACCCAGGACCAACCCACCAACTACAACAGCGTCTCCGACATCGACGGCGCCAACAACAACGTCATCGGCGACGAAACCCCCATCACCGTCCTCCCCGGCCAAACCAACTCCGGAAACGACTTCGTCGAAATCGAACTCGGCACCATCTCCGGCTTCGTCCGCATCGACACCGACAACAACGGCACCGGCGACGCCCCCGTCCCCGGCGTCCTCCTCAGCCTCCTCGACGGCTCCGGCAACCCCATCCTCGACAACTCTAACAACCCAATCCAAGTCGCCACGCTGCCCAATGGCAGCTACAGCTTCACCCTCGTCCCCACCGGCACCTACCGCGTCGTCCAATCCCAACCCAACGGATACGCCAGCGTCTCCGACGTCGACGGTGCCAACAACAACACCATCGGCGATCAAACTCCCATCGTCATGACACCCGGCCTCGCAATCACCGGCCGCGACTTCGTCGAAATCCAGTTCGCCTCCGTCACCGGCACCGTCCGCACCGACCTCGATGATAACGGCTCCGGCGATGCCCCCCTCGAAGGCGTCCTCATCTCCCTCCTCGATGCCTCCGGCAACCCCGTCCTCGACGGCTCAAACACCCCCATCACCGACACCACCGACGAGTTCGGAAACTACTCCTTCGAAAATCTCCTCCCCGGCACCTATCAGATCGCCCAGACCCAACCCACCGGATACGCCAGCGTCTCTGACATCGACGGCACCAACCCCAACCTCATCGGAAACACCACTCCCCTCACCCTCACACCCGGCCAAAACCTCACCGGCCGCGACTTCGTCGAAATCCAACTCGGCACCATCTCCGGCTTCGTCTTCGTGAATGCCGATCCTCTTGGCGGCGTCACCCTCACCCTTCTCGACGTGAATGGCGACCCCGTCCTCGATGGCAATGGCGACCCAGTCACAACCATCACGGCACCGGACGGCTCATACTCCTTCACCAACGTCCGTCCCGGCACCTATCAGGTCGGCCAAAGCCAGCCATTCGGATACGAAAGCTCCAGCGACATCGACGGCGGCAACCTCGACATCATCGGCGACGAGCAACCGATCATTCTAACACCCGGCGGCAACAGCCCCGGCAACAACTTCGTCGAAACCACCGACACCTGCCCCGACGACTGGGCCCAGTGGAAACACCAACACCCAGGACAAGAAGCCGACGGAAACCCCGACCTCGATCAACACAACAACCTCACCGAATTCGCTTTCGCCCTCGAAACCTATGACGGCTCCGGCGACACCTGGCACATCGGCCCATCCGTCACCTTCCCCGGCAACATCGAAGCCGTCTTCACCCGCCCCAAAGGCGCGACCGACAACGTCGACTACTTCCTCGAATACGCACCAACCATCGGCAACCCCACCGCCTGGCTATCACTCCCCATCACCCCGCTCATCTACACCGTGGTCGACAACGGAAACTGCACCGAAACCATCACCATCCTCGACCTCGAAACCCTCACCGGCCTGATCGACGGCAAAGGCGTCGTCCGCATCCGCGCCGAACTAGACGAGGAAAACGACGGCATCACCGACCACATCAGCCGCACAGGCACCGAAGGCTGGAAACAAACCGAGTTCGGCATCTGCTGCCAAACCTACAGCTCGCCCTACCTTCGCTCCACCCGCTTCACCGGAACCATCGAAAACGGCGGCGTCTCTGGCCAAACCATCACCCTCTCCACCAGCGCCGGCTCACTCGACCTCGACTCCATTCTAACATCCGGCACCCAGTGGTTCGCGGAAATCACCAGCGGCGAAAATGAGGGCCACCGATTCGACATCGTCTCCGCAACTGGCAACACCATCACCCTCGCCAACGATGCCGACCTCTTCGCCAAGGAAGCGCCGTTCAACACCCTCTCCGGCCCCCTTCCCTCAAACCTTGAAGGCGATACCCTCGTCATCCGCCCACACTGGACCCTTGCCGAACTCTTCCCCCCCACCGGATTCCACGCCACCGACTCCCACGAATCGGCCGACAAAGTCCAGGTCTTCTCCGGCGGATCATGGACCATCTACTGGTTGTATGACGACAACGGCACCCCGCTCTGGGTCGACGCCGCCATCGCCGGCCCCATCGATCAAGGCTCCACGATCATCCCACCCGGCCAAGGTCTCTTCTTCAACAACCTCGGCGCCGCAACCACCCTGCTCGCTTATGGCGAAGTCCGTGAAAACAACTTCCGCCGCCCCCTCGCAGCAGGGTCCAACCTCGTCTCCGGCGGCTTCCCCATCAACCAATCCGCCACCGGCACCAATGGCCGCGCCATGACCCGCAACCCCTTCTTCGGCAGCCGCGACTTCAAAACCGCCGACTCCTTCTTCATCTGGAAAGGCGACGCAACACCCGGCCTTGGAACCTACGATACCTATTACCTCCTCGACGGTGCCCCAGTAAACCCCTCACTCGTCCGCTGGGTCCGCGTCGGAGATTCCAACGCCGTCTCCCGCGGAAACGAACTCCTCTTCCTCGAAGACCGCGCCGTTTTCACCCGCAACGCCGCTCCCATTCCCCTCTACCTCTCCCCAAATCCTTGGAGCAACTGACGAAAAATTAAAATTAAATTATCTTAATAATAAATTTTTCTTTAATTTTAAAAAACCGAGGCACAATCCGCCTCAGCGAACCCCCACGCTCAAAACTTCCTCCCACCTGATGAATTGGTTTTTCACCCCCATGATCGCCTCCCTTCTCTGGCTGTCCTGTGGATCCGCCCACAGCCAGACCCTGAACTGGGGCAGCCAAGTCTTCGACGACCTCGTCGATAGCAACGGAGAATCCCTCAACGACACCTTTGTTTTTGAAATCGGAAGCTTCACCAACGACTTCGTTCCAGACGAATCCAACGTAAGCCAATGGCACGCCAACTGGCGAGTCTTCGACCGCGCGATCAACTACAACGAATACTCCGGACCCGAAGACGACATCTGGGGCTACTACACCTCATCCGCCCGGATGAGGGACGACGGCACCAGCACCGGCAACCAAGCCACCAGCGGCTTCAGTTTCAGCGGACTCGAAGGCTACCTCTGGGTGCGCAACAGCAACGATCCCTCACCCACCACCGAATGGTTCCTCGCACGCAGCGATCAATGGACTTTCCAGACCGCCACCCCCGGCTGCTGCGATAACGAGCTTCCGGACTCTTGGTCCCTCTCGGATCTCTCAAATGAGAACGTCACCCCGGTTTTCGGCAGCCAGGGCACCTTCACCGGCGGCGGCTACAGCCAACTCCCCGGCAACCACACCATGCAGACCTTCACCTTCGTTCCGGAACCCTCTTCCGCACTCCTCTCCGCCACCGGACTCGCCTTCCTCATCCTGCGCCGCCGGCGGTCTAACGGATCCCCCTCCAAATGATCTCCCCATCCCGCTGGCTTTGGTGTGTTTCCTGGCTCGCCGGAACCGCGATCCAAGCGCAGCCGATTATCTGGTCCAGCAGCACCCAGAAATCCAATAACGATAGCCTTGGCTCCCAAATGGACGCCGGCTTCAGCTTTCAGTTAGGCGTCTTCCGAAACGGGTTCACCCCCACCCTCTCCAACCTCAGCCAGTGGCCCGCTCACTGGGAAATGGCCGGAAACACCACTTACAACGTCTCCGCCTCCCGCTTCACCGGCCAAATCAACGCCACCAACAACCAAACCTTCGCCGCAGGCACCCCCGCATGGGTCTTCGGCTTCCGCGACACCCCCACCGGCAGTGAATGGATCCTCTTCCGCCACACCACATGGCTCTGGCCACAAGCGGACCCGCTGAACCCGTTCCCCCTCTCCTGGAGCGCCAGCGCCGCCAACCAAATCGTCATCGGCAGCATCCAACCCTCCGGCCCGCTCCAAATGACCTCCGCCGAAGTGAAATCCTGGCCCCAATGGCAAACCGCCGAACTCACCGGCGAATCCGCGAACGGACCCAACCACGATCCCGATGGCGACGGCATCCCCAACCTCATCGAATTCGCCCTCGCCACCCCACCCCGTAGCGGCCCACCCACCCCCGCCATCCCCGTCACCCACGTCGATGGCCGCCTCGAAATGTCAGTGCCCCGCAAAATCGGCAGAATGGTGAACCTATCCATCGAAGTCTCCAGCAATCTGACCGACTGGCAATCCGGCCTAGGCATCACCCAGGAAATCTCTAACACCCCCACGGCACTGACCGTCCGCGACGCCCATCCGGACACCCCGCTTGCCAGCCGCCGCTTCATCCGGCTGCGCGCCACCCTGCCCACCCCATGAAGCGGGAAAAACCAAGCACCCTTGCCCCAGATATCCTCCTCCTCATCGCGGCACTGGCGGGCATCGCGATCAATCTTCTTCTCCTCATCTATCCCGCCCCCGGCACACCCGCCGGAACCCTCTCCGGCATCGGTGGCTGCGGCGTAGGCGGCTGCCATGAAGTCCTCAGCACACGCTGGTCACAGGCATTTCACATCCCTGTCACCGTCTTCGGACTCGCCATCAATCTCGCCATCATCCTGGCACTTACCCCACCCGCCCGTCGCCTGCTCAATCCACTTCTCGGCATTCTGTTAGGCGCTGCATTCTGGTTCACCTTCATTCAGGCCTTCATCCTCCACCGCTTCTGCCCGCTGTGCCTGACAGCACACGCCATCGCCCTCACCTGCTGCCTTGCCGGATGGTTCAGCGGTAATCGCCACCACGGCCCCGGTCCCACCTCCCGGGCACTTGCAACATGGACACTCGCCGGATTTCTCGGCATCGCCCTCATCCAGATCTACGGCCCGGATCCCGCCACCCATCGCATCGTCAATCTCGAAAAAGCCGACTCCCCCGCCCAACAAGACATCCACGCCGCCGGCCAAGGCAGAAAAATCCGTTACGATGCCGTCGGCAAACAATACGCCGTCACCTCCCTACCCCTCATCGGAAACAGCGACGCCACCCACGTCTTCATCGAATACTTCGACTACGGCTGCGCCGCCTGCCGCATCACCTCCGGCTTCATCGATGCCCTCATCGCCCGCCACCCCCAGGACATCGCGGTGATCATCCTGCCCGTCCCTCTCGACGCCGGATGCAACACCGCACTCCCGCCCAACTCCGCCCAACACCCCGGCAGTTGCGACCTCGCACGCCTGTCCCTCGCCGTCTGGAAAAACGCCCCCGAACACTTCCCCGCCTTTCATCATCAACTCATGCTCGACCCCACCGTCGACAATGCCAAACAACGAGCCCTCGCCATCATCCCGGCTGAACACTTCGAAAACGCGCTCGCCGATCACTGGATAGATCGCCTCATCGAAGCAAACGTCCGCGATTGGGCAGCATTCTCGCGCCGCTCAGACAAACTACCCAAACTCCTCGTCCCAACCGGAAAAATCGTTCACGGAGCCCCATCCAGCCAAGCCGATTTCATCCAGCGCCTCGAACAGGAAATCGGTCTCTGACCCAACTCCTCACCCGCCCCCCGGCACCCGCTCCATCAAGCCCGCTTCCTCAAATCCCTCAAACTCCACAAAACACCCTTCGCCGCCGATCCACTCCC
>SYAP01000334.1 GCA_005787565.1 Verrucomicrobiaceae bacterium
CAGCACGAGGTCTCCCGAGTAGATGGTGCCTTCTGCGAGCACGGTTCCTTTCTGGATCACGCCGCCGTTCATGGAGGCGACTCTGAAAGCGTTTGCGAGTCCGATTTCCTGCATGGGGTTCAGCGGTGCGGGGAGACGCAGCGGATCGGTGCCCAGGAGTTTGCTGACGAGGCCGGGTTTGGAGTCGGTGAACAGGATTTCGGAGCGGCTGAAAAAGTGGAGGAATTGCATGTCTTGCATCAATGGTCTGCCTTTTTCGTCCAAGGCGATGCGGCGGTCCTCTTTCATTACGACTTTGACATAGCTGCGCCCGCGAGCGGCCTTTTCCCATATTCTAACAGGAAATGATGGCCATTCGGCTTCCGGCAGCGGCGTCGCGATGATGCCGTTCAGCGTGGGTTGCATCGAACCGGTGGGAATCCGAAACGGTTGGAGGTAGTAGGCGCGCAGTCCCAAGGCGATGACAATGGCGACGAACATGACCTCGACGTTTTCCTGGAAGGCGGTTTGCGGTGTCTCACGCGGAAGCACATTCTCGCAGGTCGCGCGGAGTTGCTTCGATGCTTCGGCGACAGCGGAGGTGTCCTTGGCCTTGATGGCCGCGATCAGATCGGAGCGTCGGGATTCGATTTCCGCGATGCGGTCCGGTTTCAGCAGATCGCGTTTGTAATGCAGAAACTTCCTGGCTCCTTTGACGAGCAGGTCGGCTTCCTTTTTCCACTTCGGCGTGAAGAACATGGTCGGAGTGTCGGTGGGAGCGGGCGCGGGTGCAAGCGTTGAGCGAGGGGGCGTTCAATAGCCAGCGACGGGGCTGGAGGATGCCGGATCGGGCAAGTAAGGCACGCTGGCGGCGAGTTTTTCCAACGAAGCGAGGGTTTCCTGCCATTTCGACTCTGACCAGACGGGCGGGCGCTGGAGTTTTTTCCTGAGTCGCTCCACGCGCCGGCGGGCGTCGTCCGTGAGGCTGGACGGGAGTTCCGAAATCGCCTTCGCCGCTGCTTCGGCTGAGTCGGTGCGGTGGCAAATCAGCGCGAGATCATTTCCCGCTTCGATGGCCAGTTTCACGTCCGCCGGTCTGCCGTAGCGATCCGCAATCGCGCCCATGTCGAGATCGTCCGTGAGCACGACGTGATGGTCGAAACCCAGCTGGTCTCGCAAAAATCCCTGAATCATCCGCCGGGAAAGCGACGCAGGGAACACCGGGTCGATGTTCGGAAATTCCACGTGGGCCAGCATGACCGCGTCGAGTTCCGGCATCAGCGCGGTGAATGGCAGCACGTCCTCTCGCAAAAGCTCTTCGAGTGTGGCGGGCGACGATGGGAGATCGTGATGAGGATCCGACCACGCCCGCCCGCCCGCCGGGAAATGCTTGCCGCACGAAGCGATCTGGCGTTTCCGGAGCCAGCGGTTCCACATCCCTGCGTGGTCGATCACCCGTTGCGGGTCCCGTCCCCATGAACGGCCGCGCAAGGCGTTGGGGGTGCCCGGAAAATGATCGAGGTCCAACACCGGTGCGAAATCCAGATTGAAACCCAACTGCCGGATCAGATCCGCCGTGAAACATCCCGCCTCGGCGATTGAGCGCACATCCCCATGGGCCGCCAAAGCCGGAGCGGAAGGTGCCACTGGTGCGATTTCCTTGGTCCGCGTGACCCGCCCACCCTCCTGATCGATCGCGATGATCGGCTCGTCATTGGAAAGATCCCGCAAGTCGTCGGTTAGTTTCCGGGTCTGCTGGGGCGTCACGATGTTTCGCGTGAAAAGAATGTATCCCGCCGGTTGCAACGCCTTGAAACGCGCCGCCTCCGCCGGGGTGAGTTCCGGTCCCTCGATTCCCAACACCAACAGCGATCCCTCGGTCATGCGCTCCATCCAGCCAGAGCCGGGCCCGGATGTCCATCCTCTCGAAACCGCACCGGCCGCTCCGCATTTGCGTGATGGCCAAGCCGCTCCCCATCTGTAAGAAACGAATCGTATCAGCCGTTTCGAAACCCTCCGCGCCCACCCCATGATCCGCCCGCTCATTTTTCTGTTAGTCTCCTCCGTTTCCGCTCTGGCGGATGCGGTGCCCGTCGAACTCCGCACGGAATACCACGCCAACCCGCAAGCCATCGGCACCACCACGCCCCGCTTCTCCTGGAAACTCCAACCCGTGGAGACCTCGCGCCGCGGGCTCATGCAGACGGCGTATGAAATCCAGGCCGCACGCTCCGGCTCCGGCTTCGAGGGCGAACTCCTGTGGTCCAGCGGCCGTGTCGAGTCTGCCGCCACCGACCAGATCACCTACGCCGGACAGGCCTTGAAATCCCGCGATCGCATCGATTGGCGTGTCCGCATCTGGACCGGGGCCGACCCCTCGCCATGGAGCGAATCCGCCACCTTCGCGATCGGTTTGTTAGATCCTGCCGATTGGTCCGCCCTTTGGATCAGCGCTCAAAAGGAAGGCACTTTCGAAACCAGGGAAAACATCGCCAACTTCAAGGACGACCCCATCCGTGGAAAACTCCTCGTCACTCCCGCGAAACAGTTCCGCAAGGAGTTCTCCCCTAACGGAAAAATCAGACGCGCCACCCTTCACGCCACCGCACTCGGCGTTTACAAGGTCGAGATCAACGGCAAGCGCATCACCGAGGAGCGCCTTGCCCCCGGTTGGTCCGCCTATCAGAGACGCATCCACTATCAGACCTACGATGTCACCCCGTTCCTCAACGCAGGCCCCAACGCCATCGGCGTCACCCTCGCCGACGGCTGGTATGCGGGATACGTTGCCTACGGCCTGCTGACCCTCCAGGAAAGCCTGATCCCCGGCGTTTTCGGCCGCAATTACTACGGCACCCGTACCGCCGCACGCGTCCAGCTCGAGCTCGAAATGGAGGACGGCTCGCGCCACACCGTCGCCACCGACACCTCATGGAAAACCGCCACCGGTCCCATCACCGAAAGCGACATCCTCATGGGCGAGTCCCACGATGCGCGGCTCGAACAACCCGGCTGGTCCGCTCCCGGCTTCGATGACTCGAAATGGGAGAACGCCGTTTCCATCACCGGCACCGACTCGCGTCTCGATCCGCACCCCGGTCCTCCTGTTAGGCCGATCGCCGAAATGCCCGCCACCTCCGTCCGCGAGCATGCGCCCGGTGTTTTCATCTTCGATCTCGGCCAGAACATCTCCGGTGTTGTCCGTCTCAAGGTCAAGGGCAAGGCTGGTGAAAAAGTCACGCTCCGTTATGCGGAAATGCTTCATCAGGACGGCCGCATGAGTCTTGAGAACCTCCGCTGCGCCCGCGCTGTCGATACCTACACACTCAAAGGCGACCCCAACGGAGAAACCTGGACGCCTGAATTCACCTATCATGGTTTCCAATATGTCGAGCTCACCGGTTTTCCCGGAAAACCGGAAAAGGACGCCATCACCGGCATCGTTCTCCACTCGGACACGCCGCTTCACGGCACCTTCGAATGTTCCGACCCCATGCTCGACAAACTCTATCAGAACATGGTCTGGACCCAGCGCGCCAACTTCTTCGAAATGCCGACCGATTGCCCTCAGCGCGACGAGCGCATGGGTTGGACCGGCGATGCCCAGATCTATGTCCGCGCGGCCACCTTCAATGCCGACATCGCCTCGTTCTACACCAAGTGGCTGCGCGATCTGAACGACGACCAATGGGACTACGGCGCCTACCCCGCCTATGCCCCGCGCCCGCTCGCACGCCCCAATGAGCATCACGCGGCCGGTTGGATGGATGCCGGAATCATCTGCCCATGGACCATCTGGCAGGTTTACGGCGATACCCGCGTCATCTCCGAGCACTGGCGGAAAATGAACGACTTCATGGACTGGCGCGCCACCCGTGATCCCGAACTCAAGGGCGCGGATGATGATTGCAATTTCGGCGACTGGCTTTCGCTCGGAGATGTCAAAACACCCATCCCGTTCATCGACCTCGCCTACCACGCCTACGACGCCAAACTCATGTCTGAAATGGCCGCCGCCATCGGAGATGAGGGGAAGGCGAAACACTATCAGGCCAGACATGCGCAGATTTCCGCCGCATTTCAAAAGGCATATCTCAAACCGGATGGAAAACTCGGCATCCACAACCAATCCGCCTATGCCATCGCCCTGTTCTTCGATCTCATTCCCGCCGCTCAGAAGGAGGCCGCCGCGGGTCATTTGGCGCAACTCGTCCGCGACAACGGAAACAAGATGACCACCGGTTTCCTCGGCACTCGTCCGCTGCTTCCCGCTCTAACAGCCACCGGCCATCACGACCTCGCGGGCATCCTCATGCAGCAGCGCGAATACCCGAGCTGGGGATACGAGGTGGACAACGGAGCCACCACCATCTGGGAGCGGTGGAATTCCTACATCAAAGGGAAGGGCGTCCACGAGCCCTCCATGAACTCGTTTTCCCACTACGCCTTCGGCGCGGTTTGCGAATGGATGTTCGCCGAACTCGCCGGCATCGACCGCGCCGCCCCGGGCTTCGACCGCATCCGCATCGAGCCCAAGCCGACCGGCACCCTCACCCGCGCCGCCGCCTCGATGAACACCCGCCATGGCAAACTCGCCTGCGCCTGGGAGATCAAGGGAAACAGCTTCACCGCCAATCTAACCATCCCGCCGAACACCACCGCCGCCGTCACCTTGCCCGTCACCGGGGCCATCACGGAAAACGGCCAGCCGCTCGCAGGAAAACCCGGCGTTCTTTCGGCCGAAGGGAACCGCCTCACGCTCGGTTCCGGAATCTATCAGCTCTCCGCAACCCGATGATCCACCGACTTCTCCTCGCCTTCACCGGTTTCACCGTCTTCGCCTGCGCCCAGCCGCTGAAGCTCACGCGCTTTGATGGTCCCGCACCAGCCTTCCGCGAGGAAGTCGCCGGAGTCTATCAGATTGACGGCCCGATGTCCCTCCTCGCCACACCGGAGGCCGCGGTGGCGGATGGGCCGCTGGTTCTGGAATTCGAGGCGTTCTGTGTCGGCGGCGTGCCTGCTTTCGCGGTGTTGCCGGGCCCCCCCTATCAGGCGGAAACCCATCGCCGCCTCGCTGCCATCGGTCACAGCGAAACGTGGACTCCTTATGCTGCGCGCCTGAATCCGCCGGACAAGCCCATGCCGCCGGGTTGGAAATCCCTTCGCCTCGACCTGCCGATCCCCGCAGGGAAATCCCTCCAGCTCCGCAACCTGAAACTCCGTGCCGAGCGCCCCGGCGAGTTCGATGCGAAATCCGCCGCCCGCTCCACGCCGCCGGAGTTCATCGAGGCCTATCTATCAGGAAAATCCCCGGCGTCCATCGACCGCATCTCCGTCACCAACGACACCATCACTCTCACCGGCAAAGCCGACGGCCATCGCGATGGTATTTTTCTCGCGGAAATCCCGATGGAGCGCCTGATGGATGACCCCGAGCGCTTCGAAACGCTCGATGCCATCACCTTCGATGATGCCGGGCGTTTCACCCTAACTCTCCCACGCATCCGCGATCGCAACGGCCTGCGTCACGACCGGTTGCTTTCCCGCTGGCAGCTTGTCCGCGTCAGCGAAACCGGCCGCGCGGCGCATTCCCATTCGAGATATGCCGACGACATCGTCTGCCGCTCGCCCGACCTCCCGGCGGCGAAGCCTTCCAACAAAAAGGGACTTGGCGGTTGGCATGCCGGACGGCTTCCCGCCACACCCGGCGAGCCGGACGAACTCGACGCGCTGGGGATTTCCGCCGTCACCGTCAACGTGATGATCCATTCGCTGGTTTCTCTAACACCCGGGGCGCACACCACGCCGATCCAATGGCAGGGCCGCACCTATCATTCCCGCGAGGATGTGCTGGCCAACCTCGACCGGAGTTTCCTCGAAGCCGCGAAACGCAACATCATGGTTTCCGCCATCCTCCTCGTCGCCAACCCCGCGCGGGATGGCAACCCTGTGGTGAAAAGGTTGGGTCACCCCGATGCCCACCCCGAAGGCACCTTTGCCATGCCGAACGTGACCGACCCGGAAGGCCTCGCGCTTTACGGTGCCATCCTCAACCTCATGGCCGAGCGCTGGTCGCGGCCGGATGGAAAACATGGACGCGTCCACCACTGGATCATGCACAACGAGGTCGACGCCGGTTGGGTGTGGACCAATGCCGGCGAGAAACCCGCCATCGTTTACATGGACCTGCTCCACCGCTCGATGCGCCTGATGGATCTCATCGGCCGCCAGTATGATCCTAACGGAAAGCCGTTTCTCAGCCTCACCCACCATTGGGCGCACGCCGGGGAAAAGCGCTGGTTCGGCTCCAAAACCATGGTCGACCTGCTGGTGCGATTTTCCCAAACCGAAGGTGATTTCCCGTGGGCGTTGGCCTATCATCCCTATCCGCAGAACCTCTTCAACCCGCGCACCTGGGAGGATGGGCAGGCCACGTTCTCGTTTCAGTCCGCCAAGATCACACCGAAAAACCTCGAAGTGCTTGATGCCTACATGCGCCAGCCCGCGCTTCTCCATCAGGGAAAAGTCCGGCCCGTCCATCTATCGGAAAACGGATTCAACTCGAAGGATTACACGGAGAAGGAACTCGCAGACCAAGCCGCTGGCATGGCCCTCGCTTGGAAAAAGATCCAGTCGCTTTCCTCCATCGAGTCCTGGCAATACCACAACTGGATCGACAACCGCCACGAAGGCGGCCTCAAGATCGGCCTTCGGAAATTTCCCGACGAACCCGGCGACCCGCATGGCAAGAAGCCCATCTGGCATCTCTATCATGCCCTCGCCACCGAAAACGAGGACGCCGCCTGCGCCCCTTATCTACCCGTCATCGGCATCACGAAATGGGAGGAAATTCTCCACCGGGGTGAGATCGAGAGGTGAAGCTGCCGTGTCACCATTTCACCGCCCCCCTCCATTGACCCGCGTCCCATTCCTCCCTACAACCGCGACGTGAAGCGCAATGCATGGATCTCGTTGGCCTTTGTTCTGGGAATTTCTTTGGGTTGGTATGGCGGGATGCGAATGGGGGGTGAGGTTGAGGAGCGGGTTGAGGTTGAGAAGACGCCCTCACGGGTGAGGCCGGAGCGGCGGGGTGGGGGGACGGCGGCGGCATCGGATCATGTGAAAGTGGCCGCGCAGGCGCAGGCGTTTCTGGCGATGGAGGATGAGGAGCGCGACAAGCGGATCGAAGAACTGGAATTGCTGGAAATTGGTCCGTTGCTGGTCCGGTTGATGGATCAGGCGGGGCCTGATGGCTTGGGCTATGCGCTGCGGAGCGACATCGATGAGTTGATCGTGCGTTGGGGCAAGGAGGACTTCGATGGCGCATGGGCCTGGGCGGATGCCTGTGCCAACCGTGGATTGGCGGCACATGTGCAGGGGGAGTTGTTGGATCAGCTGGCGGAGACCGATCCCGATCGTGCGTTCGAAATGTATTTGGCTGGGGTGAAGGATGATGAGGATTTCGGAAGTGGCGTTCCCGGGAAAATTCTCGGGACGAAGGTGGGCGATGGGCCGGCGGTGGTTCTCGATTTCCTGGCGAGAATGCCCAAGGACAGCAGTGTTTCCGGCGTTACGCTGCAATATCCGGACGGTTTCGAATTCGCGGCGCTGTTGGATGGGATGAAGGTTTTCTATCAGGGAAATCACGATGGTCGTCCGCCGGTGATGCCCAGCAATGTGATGGAAGTCTGGTCGGCGAGCGACCCCGCCGCCGCGCACGCATGGTGGCTGGCTAACGGAAAAATCGGATTCGAGGGTTGGGGCGAGATTCTGGATTCGCTCGACGGCCAGCAAGGCCCGAAGGCTTCGGCGACTTGGGCGGCGGATCGCTGGTCCGAGGCGACGCCCGAACAGCGGGAAAACATGGCGAAGGAACTCAACGGCTGGATCGGCGCTCCCGAGCGCGGACGGGTGGATGCCATTGTCGCCGAGCTTGCACCTCAGGAGGTCGATGGATTCCTGAAAGAGGTGCTGATGGAACATGGATTCGGGTATCAGAACGGCAAGCAGTTCGCTGACCTGATGGGGCAAATTTCAGAGCCCTCGATCCGCCTTGAGATCCTGAGAGAACAATTCGAGCACCGAACCGTCACGTCCGAACAGTTCTCCGATGAACTCCTTGGGCGGTGGAAAGTCAGCCGGAGCGAACTGGAGTCGGTGATCGCTGAGGAGGATTGAAATTCAAGGCCCTTCCCCCCGGGACCGCCGACGTCCTCGTCGGCCAGCTGAGGAAACGCGGGCGCCGAAAATGGAGGGACAAGCCGGAACGGCAGGATCCGGCTTCGCCCCTTCTCCGGATGCAGCAACGCCATCCGTCAGTCGCAATCAACTCTGCCCTTGTGAAAAGGGCTGCAAGTTCGAGAAGTGCTGCGGCCGGTGATCGCTCTCCTCAGCGTGGTTAGCCGGGGCAAGTGGAGTTATGCTGACTTGTGTCTCTCGTGAGTTTAGGATTCCGCTGGAGCAGATGTGCGGATCAGCGCAATCCATGCGTGTGTAGATCGTAAGGACGCAGGAGCCCTGCCGGAGCTGCGCAGGATTGCGACCGATCCCTCGCTGGTGTCCACCTTGCGGAAGGTAGCGATCCACGCCTTGGGCCAGCTCGGCACGGTGGAAGATGTGGCGTTGTTGGAATCGCTGCCGAGCAAGGGCGGCGCATGCCCGATCCCCCGGATGCACAGCAGTTGAAACAAGGCCACACCCAGCGTGAACACCCCCGCCGCCGCCCCGCAGGGATCAGCATATCAGCGACGTCAAGCGTTCCAATAGCGGATGGGATTCTGATCGTGCTTCATTTCCTCGCGGCCAACACGCTTCCCTCTCACCCCGACAAAACGCTCCCACACATCGTCCGGTGCAACACGGCCATTGAAAGCAAAACGACCGTTCGCATCCGATTTTGCATGAGGAACCTCAGGAAAGTTCACTGAATTCGCCTCGAGCCATTCATCGGCAACGAAGGCCCCGATCACGACTCCACGGACAACCGCCAGCACATAGTCAGCCTTCACCGCGCGCTTGGGCGAAATCCGCCACGCAAAGCGGACCTGCTCATAGATCGCGTTTCGATCAAAGAGGTTCTGGCCAGCATTCACGTTGATGAGGACCAGGCCCTCCTTGATATCGTGCTCGAGTTCAGGTCGGGCGTATTTATCGATCAACTGCCGGACATCCACAGGCCCTTTGGCATTGCTTCCATGCCCAGCCTGCTGATTGGCGAGTCCCGGATAGGCATCGATCAGAGCGGCCTCAACCTCCAACACGGCAGCATCCGAAATCTCGTGTCGATGGATGACATGAAGGACTTCCAGTCCTTCATTCAGAATCTCCCGAATTCGTTCCAGCTTGGGCTCGAGCCCCCCATCCTCCTCGTTGCAGCGAACCGCTGCCCGCGAATGGTCGAAGACGCGATTCCCCTTTCCTTTCCCGACGTAGAATGTCTCACCGTTTCTTGGGTCGATCAGGCGGTAGACATAGTTGCCAATTTTCTCGGCAACCTCATCGGGGAATCCTTGTATATGTGGATTGCGACTCATTCTTGTGGGTGCTTGAACTTAACGGGTGCTGTCTTCGAGAATGTAGAAGGCAGCATCCTCATCGGGCGTGATCTGAAGATTCAATTTCCCGGAGGACACCGTAACATCGCCATTCAGAAGGGTCATATTCTGCCAGTTGGTGAGGTCGGCTGATCGTTTGAGTCCCAGCGAAAGGGTCATTTTCCCGGTCGCCTGATTCCTTTCAAGAACCGGCCGCCCGAGGGCAAGCCCTTGGACTTGATCGCGGTTGTAGTAGCCAAAAAGGTTTGGGTTTGCCGCGACCTCATCAAGAGCTTCCTGCCGCGCGGCAGTAAGCCTTGATTCGGGCACCAGACCGAGAGCTTCCGCCGAATTGGTCGCAATCGTCTCCGCCGCCGCAAAAGGTATGAAGTGAGCCTTCACCGTCTTGCCAGAGTCCATGGTAACCGACAAAGGATTTTCGCTTCCGACTGCATCACCGGTCCAGTGGGAGAACACGAAACCCGCTGCCGGGGTCGCCGTCAGAGTGGCGGCGGCATTGACCTCATATCCGCCAGCGCCCGCCACTGTTCCGTTACCGTCGTCCTCGGTGACCAGCAGGAGGCTGGTGGTCTGGGTGATGGTATATTCCTGCCCAGAGACAATGATTTTCCCGGTTCGCGTAGCCCCTGTCTCGTTGGCTGCCACGGTGTATCGAAGGGTGCCATTTCCGATGCCTGTGGTGCTTCCAAGGACAGTAATCCATGGCTGGGTGACGATGGCCTCCCAAACAGCGCTCAACGGGGCAGCGACACCGAATTGACCCGAGCCCGAATTGCTTCCGATTTGGGCTACCGGAGGATTGATGCTCAGCGCATAGCCGCGCTGGGTGAAATAAAGGGTTTTACCCGCGACCGTCACGGCACCTGTCCTCGACTGCGAGGTGTTGTTGTAGGGATCCGCGATGAGGAAAACAAATCCGTCCCCTTCCCCACTTTCTCCCAACGCAACGGTCAACCAACTTGCTTCGCTTGTAGCTGTCCATTGCGCGTTCCCACCCGCGATAACGTCGATGATGATGCTTCCGCCATCGGTATTGAAAATCTGCGGCTCGTAGGCTACTTCGGCGGGCATGCCCGCTTGGCTAACGGTGAATTCCTTGC
The DNA here is from genome assembly GCA_005787565.1 of Verrucomicrobiaceae bacterium. Taxonomy (GTDB): domain Bacteria; phylum Verrucomicrobiota; class Verrucomicrobiia; order Verrucomicrobiales; family Akkermansiaceae; genus Luteolibacter. The sequence continues at coordinate 10,634 of SYAP01000334.1, forward strand.
CAGCAATGGTGACCTTGGCTGTGCGGGTTGTGACCGTTGGATTCGCAGCGGCGAATACTTGGAGCGTGGTTGAGCCAGACCCGGATGTGTTTGAAGTAATCTGGAGCCAGTCCGCCGATGATTCGGCGGTCCAGGTGACGTTGGAGGCCAGCGTGAGTTGCGCGGTCGTAGAACCACCAGCGGCAGCAAGGGTCGCCGTTGTCGGGGCCAGCTCCGGTGTGACCACTCCCTGGGTCACCACGTGATCGATGAAGACCATTTTCTGTTCGTCATAGACCTGTTTGACCTGAGCGGAAGTGAGCGCTCCATCATAGAACCCCAAAGAGCTTAGTCCGCCGTTCCATCCGCCGATTCGCATGCCGATTGGGTCATTGCCCGCCTTGCCAAACTGGTAGTTCCCGAAGGCATTGGTGTTTCCGACTTCATTGCCGTCCACATAAACAGTCTTTGCCGCGCCGGGGCTCCCAGTGAAAGTGAGCATTTGCCATTGATTTGGCTTGATTCCCGCCTGGATCTGAACGGTTTCAAATCCGTTGCTCCAGTGGATATTTCCATCTGAGTCCAGCTCTGCAGTCATCAAATAACTGATAAGCCCGGCACGCTTGAAGATTCTCCAGCGATTGCCGCCAAGGGGCAGTGTGTCCGGGCGGATCCAGAAGCTGTAGCTCGCACTGTTTCCTGAAAACGAGCTTTGATGGTTCCATAAGACCAAGTCCGAGTCTGCATTTCCTTTCAATGCACGCTGCTTGACTCCAAATCGATCCGTATTCTCTTCAAATTTCCATGCGACCGAAAGATCTCGCTCAGCGATGCTTGGTGTTGTTGCGGTGAAGCTTGAAAGCTGGTAAGAATATTTAGCTGGATAGGTGTTACTCTTGTTTGTCCTACCGTGGCCGACATACATTTTCAAAGATTTTGTCCATTTTGAGGGATTGGGATTGTTGAATCGGAAGTTCGCGGTGGTGGTGGTACCACCGTAGCCGCCGCTGGAGTTATTTGGACAATCATTTTGAAGACGTTGCTCGGCGGTAGCTATCTCGGTGCCATCTTCATAAACGTAAACTGCCCACATAACTACATCTTGACCGCCTCCATAGGTACCATATCTTTGTATCGTATTAGTAACTCCAACTTCTATCGGGCTTTTTCCTAAGTCATTAAAAGGGCCGTTGTATACTTCCAGAGGCACACTATTTCCGCTAGCTGAGCTTAACCCTGAATCATAGGGTCCTCTGAGCGTGTGTGTTGTCAAAACGCTTGTCGCAGGAGGTAACGATCCGCTGGAAAGTGTGGCGGCACCACGGAGATTGTAGGCAGCGACAGGGGGCACCTGAGAAGTTTCTGGAGTGCCATGCGGGGTGGCTGTGAGAGCGGAGGCAAAGAGAAGTGTGACCTCGTCCGAGTTCAAAGCACGCCCGTATAGGCGGAAGTCCTTGAGAACACCGCCATTGAGGTATCCGGAGGAGGGCAGATCCGCGTAACCGATTTTCACCGCGGAGGGAGAAGTGGCCACGCTCAGCTTGAAAGGCGGACTGGAAAAAGTCTGCGTCCCGGCCAGACGGATTGATGTGCCGACCTCGCCGGCATAGATCTTGACCTCGTTGGCGGTGCTCGCCGTGACGACCGCGTGATACTCCTTATTGGCTTCGATCGTGAAGTCCGAGACCAACGTGGTGGATCCGGATTGGAAGGTCACCTTGTTGGAGGCATTGACGTAGAGCGCGGTATTGACCGAGTTGGCGTTGAGACCCACAAGGCGATGGATCGCGCCGAGATTCTCCACATTGAAGCGGATCGCCACGCTGCCGGCATCCGCATCCAGCTTGATGTCAGGCTGGGCTCGTAGTTCACGGCGGAAAGATCCGTCCATGCGGGTTTCGATTGGACCGGCTAAATGATGACCCCAGCCGCTTTGATCGAAACTTCCCGTGGGAATATGCGCCAACAGTGACTGCGTGAGATCGGTCTTAGGCAAGACGACAGGCGCATAAACCCGCACCGTGCCGGTCCGGGGAGAAAGTGTCGGATTGGCGGAGGCCACATAGCCGATATTTCCATTGCCAGCTCCGGATGTTCCGGAAGCGATGATCCACGGAGTAAGGCTCTCCGCGCTCCACGGGGCATCCGGGGTGGCGATGACAGCGATGTTCGCAAAGGCGCCTGTGGGCTCCGCTGTGGCGGTTTTAGGAAGAATATCCAACTGAGGATAGGGCGTGCCGCTCTGGCGGATCGTGAAAGTGGCAGAACCAATGGTCACAGTACCGGTGCGCTTGGCGAAACTCGGGTTGGTGCTGACAGCAAGGGTGACAGTTGAATTTCCTTTTTTCGCGCCAGGATCGACCACTGAAATCCATGAAGAATTGGACGTCACATTCCAGTTGGTGGTGGAGAGGGCGGCAACATCCACCATCACGATGTCCGAGCTGTAGGCCTTCTCCGTAGAGTAGGGTGCGATATTCACATCGGTTCCCGTCTGTGAAACTGTGAAAGTCTGGCCACCGATGAGAATGGAGCCCGTGCGGGTAACCACTCCAGAATAATTGGCCACCGTGTAG
>SYAP01000335.1 GCA_005787565.1 Verrucomicrobiaceae bacterium
CCTGTCGCGCCTGAGCGGCGATCAAAAACGCGATGCGGCCTTGATTGGCCAGTTCGGTGTCGGCTTCTACAGCGCCTTCATGGCCGCCTCCCGCGTCGAAGTCTTCACCCGCTCATGGGAACCTAACAGCCAGGCCCTCAAATGGGAAAGCGACGGCGAAGGCGGCTACTCCATCGAAGCGATCGACGAAGACCTCCCACGCGGCACCCGCATGGTCCTCCACCTCAAGGAAGACGAATTCGCCAAGCCCTACCGCGTGAAGGAAGTCCTCAAAAAATACTCCAACTTCGTCTCCTTCCCCATCCGCATGGGCGACGAACGCGTCAACACCATCGAAGCCATCTGGCTCAAATCCCGCTCGGAAATCACCACCGAGGAATACACCGAGTTCTACCGCTTCATCGGCCACGCATGGGACGAGCCGTCCTACACCATGCATTTCAATGCCGACGCCCCCATCACCATCAACGCCCTCCTCTTCGTCCCCGGCGAAAACCACGAGCGCTTCGGCATGGCACAACTCGAACCCGGCGTCGCCCTCTACTGCAAAAAAGTCCTCATCGACCCCAAACCCAAAGGCCTCCTCCCCGAATGGCTGCGCTTCCTCCGCGGCGTCATCGACTCCGCGGACCTCCCGCTCAACAGCTCCCGCGAGACCATGCAGGACAGCGCGCTGGTTAGAAAACTCAACCAGCTCATCACCAAACGCTTCCTCAAGTTCCTCGAAAAACAAGCCACCGACGAACCCGAGAAATTCCGCGAATTCCACGCCAAATTCGGCCGCTTCATCAAGGAAGGCATCGCCACCAGCCACGAACACCAGGAAGCCCTCGCCGCACTCCTCCGCTTTGAAAGCTCCATGACCGAGCCCGGCCAGCTCACCAGCTTCGCCGATTACCTCACCCGCGCCAAAGACGACCAGAAGGAAATCTTCTACCTAACAGGACCCTCCCGCGAAGTCATCGAATCCGGACCCTACCTCGAAGCCTTCAAGGCCCGCGGCCTCGAAGTCGCCTTCTTCACCGACCCCGTCGACGCCTACGTTCTCCAGTCTCTAACCGAATACTCCGAGAAAAAACTCGTCGCCGCCGACCGTGCCGAGATCGAACTCGATGACCTCGCCAACGACGGCGAAAAACTCAGCGAAACCGACGCCGCTTCTCTAACCGCATGGCTCGGCACCAAACTCGGCGATCGCGTCGCCTCCGTCGCCGTCGGCAAACGCCTCGTCGCCAGCCCCGTCGCCGCCCTCAACCCCAAGGACGCCCTCAACCCGCAAATGCGCGCCATGATGAAAGCCATGGGCCAGGAAAGCGAGGAGCCCAAGCCCTCCCTGGAAATCAACCCCTCCCACGGCCTCATCCGCAAACTCTCCTCCCTCAAGGACACCAACCCGGACCTCGCCGAAGCCGTCGCCACACAACTCGCCGACCAAGCCCTCCTCGCCGCCGGCCTCGTCGAAAACCCCCAAGCCGTCGCCGCCCGCATGAACGCCCTCCTGGAACGCGTGCTTTGATTGGGGCCTTGTTAAAAAAAAGACCTACAAATAACTGGAGAACCAAATGATTATTGGGCTAAGCGATGAAGCAAAGATCCAAATAGAGTTTCAGAACAAGGGGATACCCAATGAAATTGGCGCTAAATTGATTAAAATTCATGGCGATAAACTCGCACGTCCAATTTGCCTGATGGAGGTCGTCAACAAGTGGGAGATTGATTTTGAGTTAAGAAAAAAATTGCTGATATCCGGAGGCTATCATTCTTCAATCGCGGAAATTCTAGCAAAAAGCACATTGCAGGAGCCTACATGCGAATGGATTCGAAAAATGAAATCCACGACCCGGCGATTGTACGAAACATGCAAGTTCTACTTGGCATTCATACACGCGGAACGACGGTTTCGGAAACAACACAAGCATCATTAAATGTCTCTCAATTCACTTGTTGCAGTCGTTTAGGAACTGCAGCTCGATTGGCAGTGTTTTTCTTGCCACTCAATCGATACTTGCCCTCCAAAGGAACGTCGCCGCCCGCATGAACGCACTCCTAGAACGCGCGCTTTGATTCTTGAACGCTTGCTCATCCCCACTAATGTGACGGTCGTGAGCTCCCTCGTTCTGAATCTTGATGACCACGTGAAGCAGCGGCTCGATGCCATGGCCGCTCAGGATCACAAACCCCTGCCTAATTGGGCGGTCGAACAGCTCGGCCGCCTCGCAGCTATCGCGGAAGGCCAAGCCAAAGCCGCTTACAACGGCGATTGGCTGTCCGCGTTCGGCTCGATCAACAACCCCAAATTCGTCGCACCGCATAGCGCCATGCCAACCGCTGTTCACCGCGTGCCTTAATCGAGATTTTTCGATGCATAACCCAAGCCAAACTTGATACATCCATCTATCAATCAATGGCTTGAGAGGTTTCCAATCGAGAACTTTTCGATGCATAATGCACCCATCTCAATGGCGCCCCCCAACCATCACCACTCACGACCTAATCCCATGGATCCGTTCACACGCCCCGTTTCAGCCACTGAACTTGGTAACTACCCCTGAAATCGTGGCAAAACCTAACTGACGATCCACAACTCAGCGATCAATTCCGTCTCATCGCCCACCTCACTCCACCACCACTTCCGTCCCCACCTTCACCTTCGAGTAAATCGTCGGCATCGTCCCGCTCGGTCCACGGATGCAAGCATGCGACGCGGGATACCGGCGCACGGGACCGATATGATGCCCCACGCCATCCCACGTCAGGCGCATCCAATACCGCATCGGCGCACCAACGAACTTCCCGCCTTCCGGGATCTTGTCCTTCGTCGAGTCGCCATCGCTGTTCACCAAAGAACCTTCCGCATCGTAAATCCGCCCATACTTGTTGGAACTCTTGTCCACAATCTTCTCAAGAATCTGATAGGTCCCTTTCGGCGTCGGGTGACTGCTCCGCCCCGAACAAATCGGATAGTCCATCACCACCTGATCACCATTCATCAGCAATCCGCGCTGACCCTTCAGCTTGATCACCAACCGCGAATTCTCAGGCCCCGTCTTGTCCAACAACTCCTGGTTCTTCCAAACATTGTAGGTCTTCGGATAGGTATGCTCCGCCGTGAAATGCTCATACGTCCCCGGCGGATGCGGATTCACCGGCTTCCCATCCTGGCCAATGACCGGTTCGGTCGGCTTCTGGTTGGCACAGCTTCCCAAAAAGGCGGTGACGCCGGCGGCGGCCAGCAGGATGAGGCGGGACAAGTTCATGGCGAAGTCGATAATCGGGTTTCTAACAATGGGCGGCTCGGGCAATTCCGGTGACATCAAACATAATGCAGTTCGCGTGCCTTCACCTCGATCGCGGCCTCGTTGTCCAACAACTCCTGGATCGGATCCCAACGCCCGGAAATCAGCGCATCACGCGCGGACTCGGGCATCGTCACTGGAAAATCCAACCCGCAGGTGCTGCGAACGCGCAGCGCATCAACATCGATCGTCACAACCGTCGAGGGATCCGCTTCCACCGCATCACGCAGCGCGGCAATGTCCGCACCACTCGCAATCACACACGGCATCGCAAGGGTCGTCGAATTCCCGAAGAAAATCTCAGCGAACGACTCCGCGATCACCGCATTGAAACCGTATTTCCTCAACGACTGCGGCGCGTGCTCCCGGGAAGAACCGCAGCCGAAATTCACACCGGCAACCAGAATCGACGCCCCCGCGAATCGCGGATTGTTCAACGGATGATCCGTCTTCTCGCCGGTCTCGGAGTTGAATCGCACGTCGTAAAACGCGAACTCACCGAGACCGTCAAAGGTAACGCATTTCATGAAACGCGCCGGAATGATTCGGTCGGTGTCGATGTCGGCACCAGGGATGAAAACAGCACGGCCGGAGACTTGGATAACAGGTTCGAGGGGCATGATTCAGTGGATGAGATTGAGAGTGTGTTTGATATGGCTCAGGCAACCGCAGCAGCAGGATCGAGATGAAACAACTCACGCGCATCGGAGATATGTCCGTTGATCGCGGCGGCAGCAACCATCACCGGCGACATCAGCACCGTCCGGCCCGTCGGAGAACCCTGGCGACCCTTGAAATTCCGGTTAGACGACGATGCGCAAAGC
>SYAP01000336.1 GCA_005787565.1 Verrucomicrobiaceae bacterium
ATGTTGGCGATCACTTTACGGTTTTCCGCACAGAGGCGGTGATGTTTGTTATTCACAGTCAGTTTGTTGTAAAACCAGACTGAACGAATCCCCGCCTCTGACCATCTAACTTTTATTCGCTAACAATCTGAAACCGCCCTCCTCAACGACCCTGAGTCCGGCGCAGCACTCCTCGAGCGCTCGAAAATGCCCCCGCTCTACTTCGCCTACCGCGTCGATGAGGACAAACGCGAGTCCGCACTCCAACAAATGGCATCCTCCGTCGAATTCCTCGGCATGTTTGAAGACAACGTCGAACCCGTCGACTTCGAACACGCAGGCGGCACCTTCGCCGGATACCGCGTCCTCGGCGCCAAACTCGCCGAAAGCCTCGGCGAAGACCGCGAAGGCCTCGATGAACTCACCGATCCCGAAACCGTCGACAAACTCCTCGCCGCCATGGCCAAAAAAGACCTCGTCGTCGTCACCGGCATCCTCGGCGAATACGTCGTCCTCTTCGTAGGCTCCTCCAAGGACGACTTCCAGCTCGTCAACACCAACAGCGAATCCCTCGCCGCCAACGACTCCCTCGCCTTCTCCGATGCCTACGCGACGAAAGACGTCGCTGCGCTCATCCACGGTGGCAAACCCGCCCTCGATGCCATGAAAACCGCCGCCACAGGCCTTGCCGACATCGCCAAAGGCATCCGCGATGGCCTCGGCGAAAGCGAGGGTCTTGGCGACACGCGCGACCTCGAAGCCATGCTCCAAATCGTCGCCGAACGCGAAGATGCCCTCAGGAAACTCTCCTCCAACGAAGCCCTCGGCCTTGTCGCCTATTTCGAGGAAGGCCTCAAAATCGAATCCCACGGCGGTGCTGACAACGGTGCGCTCGACTACAAAACCACCCCGACACTCGCCGGCCTCGGCCAATCCTCAGACGTCGTCCTCTTCGCCAACATGACCGTCGATGCCGCCTACGACGAAAAAGCCCAAGCCTACTTCGAGTCCATCGTCGAAACCAGCTACGCCATGGCCCTCAAGGTCTCCCAAGTCGAAATGGAAGTCCCCGAAATGGAGCAATTCAAAGAAATGTTCTCGCTCTTCGACACCAAGTTCCGCCCCGACCTCGTCGGCCTCTGGGACGCCTACAGCGGAGATTTCGCGGTAGGCGTCGGTCAGGAAAGCGCCCTCGTCGTCGACCTCAAAGGCTCCATGCCCGCCGTCCCCGGCGTCCCCCAGGAAGTCGTCGACAACGGCCGCTTCGTCCGCGCCTCCATGGTCATGCCCGTCACCGACCGTGCGAAAATCCAGGACGCATGGAAAAAAATGAACGAGTCCACCACCAGCCTGCTCGCCAAAATCAGCGAAATGAACGGTGAGGAAATCCCCATGCAAAAGCCGATCAGCTCCGAGAAAGACGGCTTCGTCACCTGGTTCTTCTCCCTCCCGTTCACCAGCGACGACTTCATGCCATCCGTCACCCTCAGCGACAAATGGTTTATCGCCTCCACCTCCAAGACTCAGGCCCTCGAACTCGCCGCCAAAGCAGGCGTCGAAGCCGGCACGCCCCGCCCCGGCCTCTGGATGGACATGAACTTCGTCGCCCTCCAGCAATACGCCAAGGAAACCCTCGCTATGGTCGAGGAAAACTCCACCGCCATCTTCGGTGAAAACGAATTCGCCCTCAACGAATTCCAGGAAAACAAGGAACTCTACGGCAAATACATCGCCTCCCTCGACGACCTCGACAAAATCACCGTCCACACCCGTCGCGAAGGCGGAGAACTCCGCTCCTCCGTCCACTTCAAAACCCGCTGACCTTTCCGCTGGCGGTCACTAAACGCTTCTGCTCAGATCGGGGTCGCCGGAAGAATTCGGCGGCCTCTTTCCGTATCCCCACCGCACCTCCTTCCCCATCCAATGCAAGCGTTTGAAAAAACCAGCGCCCCGCCCGTTCAGCGGACCCAACAGTTAGAGGCGTTCCTCCTCCGCCAGCGCAAGCGGGACTTCGTCCAGTCCCTCATCACCGCACTCGTCTGCCTCGTCCTCATCTGCACCGCACTCTGGCTCGTCGCACTCCTGCCAAATTTCACGGAAACCCCCACCATCGTCACCTATCAGTCACCCAAACCGCCCGAGGAAAAACGCCTCGACCGCCCCGATCTCGCAAAAGGCGCAAAACCCAAACCCTCCAACGCCAGCTCCGCCAGCGCGCGCGTCCTCGCCTCCGCCGTCGAAGCGCCCGTTTCCGTCCCCATGCCCGAAGTCACCGATCCCACCGGACCCTTCGGCATCGATGACGACTTCAACGCAGGCTTCGGCGCTGGCGATGGCGAAGGCGATGGAGGCGGCGGCTCATCATTCTTCGGCACCGGCCGTCCCGGCAAACGCGTCGTCTACATCGTCGACTTCTCCCTCTCCATGGAATCCGACGTCGCCACCGGCGGCTCTCGCATTGCCGCCCTCAAAACCGAACTCTCCCGCTCCATCAAGACCCTTGGCGAGCGCATGAACTTCTCCGTCATCTTCTTCTCCCACAACGCATGGACCATCGAAGTCGAAGGCCCCAGCCCCTCCGACCGCGGTTGGAACGGCCTCAACGCTACCCCACCCGTCAACTGGTATCCCGCCCTCCCCAAGATCAAAGAAAACTTCCTCGCCAAGATCCAGGCCATGCCCGCCCACGGCAACACCAGCTGGTATCCCCCGCTCAAAATGGCCTTCAGCATGACCCCCGCCCCGGACACCATCTACCTCCTCTCCGATGGTGAACCCCGCGACTACGACCAGGTCCTCGACGAAATGAGCGAAATCAACCCGCACAAAATCCCCGTCGACACCATCGCCTTCGAACTCCCCGGCACCCCCGCCCGCTACATGCTCGACATCGCCAAAGAAACCGGCGGCAAATTCACCATGGTCCACAAAGGAAAACTCCTCTCCGGCATGGAAGCCGAACGCCTCACCGCCTCCTCTTACGACGACGAAGAATAACCCGCACCACCCACTCCAACCGTCATGAAACTCGCCCTCCTCCTCTGGTCCGCACTCACCCTCACCCTCCTCGCCGAGCGCGCCAAATTCGACGACGGCAAATACTCCCTCGACTTCCCCGACGGCTGGAAAGCCCCCGAAGGCGAAATCGAAAAACCCGCCCCACTCATCCTCCGCCAAAACGCCGACGGCACCGCACTCTTCGCAGTCAACAAGATCCCCGTCCCCGAAGGAGCCCAGGTCGATCTCGACGCCACCGCCAAAACCATCGCCGAAAGCCATCAGAAAGACCTCAAACTCGAAAAAGCCCCCGAGCCCGGCGAAGGCGAAATCGACGGCCTCCCCGCCCGCTTCATCACCGTCGTCCCTCCCAAAGCCCCCGCCCCCGAAGAAGGCGAAGCCGAAGAAGACGCCCCACCTCCAATCGCCTACTTCATCGTCCTCGTCGACACCGGCAAAGGCATCCTCACCCTCCAGGCCACCCTCGCCATGCCCGCCGCCAAAGAAACCCGCGAAGCCGCCCTCGCCATCATCCAATCCTTCAAACGCGAAGACTGACCACGCGACTCACGTTACGCGCTTGATGATCCCGCCCCCCGGCCTTACCCACTCCGGGCCGGTTTCATGACTACTCCCTCCATCGACCTCCCATCACCCGCGCTCCAGCGCGAAGTGAAACGCCGCCGCTCCTTCGCCATCATCTCCCACCCGGACGCCGGCAAAACC
>SYAP01000337.1 GCA_005787565.1 Verrucomicrobiaceae bacterium
AGAAGGCGAGGGCCTGGGCTTCGTCGGAGAGGCGGGTGCGGCCGGCGGAGAGGCGGATTTTTGCTTTGGGCATGGCGATGCGGGCGACGGCGATCATGCGGACGAGGTCGAAGGGGTCGACGGCGTCGTTTTCGGCTAGGGGGGTGCCGGGCATGGGCATGAGCGAGTTGATGGGGACGCTTTCGGGTTGAGGGTTGAAGTTTGAGATAACTTCGAGGAGGCGGAGGCGGTCGGTGATGGTTTCGCCGAGGCCGAGGATGCCGCCGCAGCAGACGGACATGCCGGCGTCCTGGACGTTTTTGATGGTGCGGAGGCGATCGTCGTAGGTGTGGGTGGTGACGATGTTCGGGTAGTGCTCCGGGGAGGTGTCGAGGTTGTGGCTGTAGGCGGTGACGCCGGCTTGGCGGAGGCGGACGGCTTCTTCTGGGCCGAGTTCGCCGAGGGTGACGCAGACTTCCATGCCGAGGGTTGAGACGTCCTGGATGATGTCGAGGACTTGTTCGAAGCGTTGGGTTCCGCCGCGGACGCCGCGCCATGCGGCACCCATGCAGAAGCGGGTGGAGCCGGTATCGCGGGCGGCGCGGGCGCGTTCCATGATGGCTTCCTTGCTCATGAGTCGCTCGACTTCGATGCCTGAGTTGTAGCGTGCGGATTGGGCGCAGTAGGAGCAGTCTTCAGAGCAACCGCCGGTTTTGATGGAGAGGAGGGTGCAGAGCTGAACATCGCGGTCCGGCCAGTTTTCCTCGTGGATTTTACGGGACTTTTGGATGAGCTCGAAGAAGGGGAGATCGTGGAGGGCTTGGAGTTCGTGGAAGGTCATGGGGAAAATGCTGAAAAGCTGAAAGTGAAAACTGGAAAGCTGAGATGAGAGAGGGAGGTGGGGAGGATGCTGAAAGGGTTGAAGGCTGGGATGAAAGGGGATTTCTTTTTTGAGTGGTTCCCTCTTTCAGTATCTAACTTCTCATCTTGCCCAGCCGCCTTCGACGATGGGCATTTCGCCGCGGCCGACGGAGGTGTAGAGGGTTTTGCCGCGGGCGCCTTCGAGGGGGATTCCGACGGTGCGTTTCCAGGCGGCGCTCATGCTTTCTCCGGTGTGGCAGCCCCAGCTTTTGCAGTAGGCGTTGCGGTCGAAGACGGAGGATTTGATGCGTGAGAGGTCGCGCTCGTGGAGGACGGCGGTGGATGCGGCCATGATTTCGTTGCCGTAATCGAGCATGAAGGCAAAGCGGTTGGAGTGGCCGAAGAAGTCGAAGGTTTTGATGGAGCCGCGGGGGCGTGAGTTGATGGCGTTGATGATTTCGCTGGTGGTATTGACCCAGATGAGGGTGGCGCTGCGTTTGGCGGCCTGTTCTGCGATCCAAGTGGTGTAGGGTTTGCCGTCTTCGCGGCCGCGGGTTTGATAGCTGCGTTGATGGACGATCCAGACGAGTTTGGCATCGCTGCCGTAGGCTTTGCGGATTTCGACCATGCGGAGGGTTGAGGCGCGGATGAAGTTGGCCCACCAGCGGTCGTGTTGGTCTTCCGGGACGCGGAGGTTTTCCCATCTGCGGAGGGATGGGCCGCCTGCGAGGATGACGTGTTCGGCTTGCGAAACGGCTGCGAGCAGGAAAAACAGGAGGGCGATCAGGCGGTTGCGACCGGGCATGGGTGGGAGGATAATGAGCGCGGGGGCGGGTGGGAAGCGGGAAGTGCGGGTGGTGACTGAGGGGGAGGGTGTGGTGATTTTCGGCTTTCGGCACGGTTTGAGCTGTCATTCCCATTTCCAATCGCAAAACTTTTCCAATCATGAGCACACTTGCAACCACTGTTGATGGCTTGAAATTCACCAATCCGTTTGTGATCGGATCGGGGCCTCCGGGGACGAACGTGAAGGTGATCAAGCGTGCGTTCAAGGAAGGTTGGGGCGGTGTGATTGCGAAAACGGTGAGTCTGGATTGCTCGAAGGTGGTCAATGTGGGGCCGCGTTATGCGAAGCTGATGGCGAATGACGGCAAGGAGGTGATCGGTTGGGAGAACATCGAGCTGATCAGCGACCGGAAGTTTGAGATTTGGTTGGATGAATTCAAAGAGGCGAAGGATGCGTGCCCGGAAGGGATTCTGATCGCGTCGGTGATGGAGGAATACAACAAGGACGCGTGGTGTCAGATCATCGAGCGTTGTCAGGATGCGGGGGTGGATGCGTTTGAGTTGAATTTTTCATGTCCGCATGGTTTGCCCGAGCGGAAGATGGGTGCGGCGATGGGGCAGGATCCGGGGATTTTGGAAAAGGTTTGCGGTTGGGTGATGGGTGTTTCGAAAATTCCGGTGTGGGCGAAGATGACGCCGAATGTGACGCATATCGAGGAACCGACCGCAGCGGCCTTGCGGGCGGGATGCCATGGCGTGAGTGCGATCAACACGATCCGCAGCGTGATGGGGGTGAATTTGGAAACCTTGCGTCCGGAGCCGACGGTCGAAGGCTACACGACACCGGGTGGTTATTCCTCGAAAGCGGTGAAGCCGATCGCGTTGCGGATGGTGATGGAGATCGCGCAGTTGATCAAAAAGGATTTTCCGGGAAGGACCTTGTCCGGTCTAGGCGGGGTGGAGACCGGGGCGGATGCGGCGCAGTTCATCCTGTTAGGGAGTGACACGGTGCAGGTTTGCACGGGGGTAATGAAGTTCGGTTATGGGTTGGCGAAGGATCTTTGCGAGGGCTTGTTGGAATTCATGGAGTCGAAGGGATTTGAAACGATCGACGATTTCAAAGGACTGAGCCTGCCGTACTTCACGACCCACGCCGAGCTGGTGCGGATGCAACTGGCGCGAAAGGCGGAAGATGCGGCGGCGAAGGAGCGTGCGAGCATGGTGAAGAATGATGCCGAATGGGATGGTGATGATTTCGTGAAGCAATCGAACGAGCTCTCGCGTTGATCAGCGGTGGAGGATCCACTCGATGGTTTTGCTGGCGAGGCGGTCGAGGGCTTCGACGCTGAGTTCGATGTGCTCTTCGAGGGTATCTTCGATCTTGTTGTGGCTGATGCCGTGGAGGCTCTGGACGAACATCATGACGGTGGGGATGCCTGAGAGGGCGACTTCGGCTGCATCGTGGAGCGGACCGGAGGGCATGCGGTGAGTGGTGCCGGAAGTTTCCCTAACAGCCTCGTCGCAGAGAGAGATGAGGGATTTGTCGAAGAGCACTGGAGCGATCTGCCAGATTCGATCCCAGTGGACGGTGCAGCCGCCTTCGTCGGCGAAGCGCTGGCTGGCGGCTCTGGCTTCGGCGAGCATGGTTGCGAGGGCGTCGGGATCGAGGTGGCGTTGGTCGAGAGTGAGTGTGCATTCGGCGACGACGCTGGTGACGATGCCGGGTTTGGTTTTGCAGGAGCCGATGGTGCAAACGCCGCCGTGGCGCGAGGTGATCTGATAGATTTCCGGTGCCATTTGCGCGGCGGCGAGGAAGGCGTCCTTGCGGCGGTTCATCGGGGTGCTGCCGGAGTGGGCGGCCTGGCCGTGGAAGGTGATGGACCAGCGTTCGACGCCGCAGGTGCCGAGGACGGTGGCGAGCGGGAGGTTAAGGTCTAGCAGCACGGGGCCTTGCTCGATGTGGAGTTCGAGGTAGGCGGCGGCGTTTTTGCGCTCGGTGCCGGCGTTGAGCACGGCTTCGAAGTTGATGCCGCAAGTTTCGAGAGCGGTGGGAAGGGAGACGCCCTCTTTGTCTGTTAGGTCACGGGCTTCATCCATGTTGAGATTTCCGGAAAAGGCGGATGAGCCGAAGAGGCTTTTGCCGAAACGTGCTCCTTCCTCATCTGCCCAATCGACGAGGCGGATGGTGATAGGTGGGCGGCCTTGGTATTCCGCATTAATGCGGCGGATGACTTCGAGGCCAGCGATGAGGTTGAGGCAGCCATCGAGCCAGCCGCCGTTCGGGACGGAGTCGATGTGGCCGCCGATGAGGAGGGACTGATCGGACTGGCCGTGGAGGGTGAACCAAAGGTTTCCTGCGGCATCGAGGTGGGATTCGACGGGGAGTTCGGACATTTTGCCTTTCAGCCAATCGCGCGCGTCTTGCCAGACTGGGGTGAAGGCGACGCGTTGGGCGCCATCGTCGTTGCCGGTGAGGGTGCGGAGTTCCTTCAGGTCCGCGACCGTGCGTTTCGGGTCGAGTGAGGGATGGCAATCGGCTTTCATCGTCTTGCTTTATGCAGACTGCATGCAAGGTGGGACGAAATGTAAAGCGGCGAAGCATTTGCTTGTATGGCACGGAAAACGCTGGAAGATGAGGCAATGATGAGTTCGAGCATACCGCCTGTTTGTCCGTTGTATATTGGGGGGAAGTGGCTGACGCCGGATCTGGCGACGATGGGGGCGGTTCATAATCCATCGCGGGGCTCTGTGTTGGCGACGGTTCCGATGTGTGGTGCGGCGGAGGTGGATGCGGCGGTGGCGGCGGCGAAGGCTGCGTTTCCGGATTGGCGGGACACGCCGCCGAACGAGCGGGCGCAGGTGATGTTCCGTGCGAAGATTTTGTTAGAAGATGCGTTCGAAGAACTCTGCCTTGGGATTGCGACCGAGCATGGCAAGACCTTGTCCGAGGCGCGTGGGGATTTGCGGCGGGGAATCGAGGTGGTGGAGTATGCGTGCGGGATTCCCACGTTGCTGATGGGTGAGAGTCTGGAGAACATCGCGCGGGGGATCGACTGTCATACCGACCGCCATCCGTTAGGGGTGGTGGCGGGGATATGTCCGTTCAATTTTCCGGCTTTAGTTCCGATGTGGATGTGGCCGTTGGCGATCGCGTGTGGGAACACTTTTGTGCTGAAGCCCAGTGAGAAAGTTCCGCTGACGATGCAGCGAATCACCGCGATTTTGGAAAAGGCGGGAATGCCGGCCGGGGTGATCAACATCGTGCATGGCGGCCGGGAGGCGGTTGATGCTTTGTTAGAACACCCGGATGTGAAGGCGATCAGTTTTGTTGGGTCGACACCGGTGGCGCGGGAGATTCACCGGAAGGGGACGTTGCACGGCAAGCGGGTGCAGGCGGCGGGAGGGGCGAAGAATTTCATCATTCTGATGCCGGACGCGGATGTTGAGCGGACGGTGGAGGCGGTGAAGGACGGTGCCTTTGGTTGTGCGGGGGAGCGTTGCATGGCCGGGTCCACGGCGGTGGCGGTGGGAGAGGCGGGGGAGCGGTTGTTGCCGGCGCTTGCGGATTTGGTTTCCTCGATGCGGGTGGGGCCGACGGATGTGCGGGAGACGCAACCGGACATGGGTGCGGTGATTTCGGCGGAGCATCGGGCGCGGGTGGCGGGTTTGATCGATGCGGGGGAGAAGGGCGGGGCGAAGGTTCTAACAGACGGTCGCGGGGTTCTTGTGGATGATGCGCCTGAGGGGTATTTCCTCGGGCCGACGCTGATTGACCGGGTGGATGAGGGAAATCCGCTGATGCGGACGGAGGTGTTTGGGCCGGTGCTTGCGGTGATGCGGGCGAAGACGCTGGGTGAGGCTGTGGCGATGGCGAACCGGCAGGCGTATGGGAACGGTGCG
This sequence comes from Verrucomicrobiaceae bacterium, assembly GCA_005787565.1. Lineage (GTDB taxonomy): Bacteria > Verrucomicrobiota > Verrucomicrobiia > Verrucomicrobiales > Akkermansiaceae > Luteolibacter. The sequence continues at coordinate 5,527 of SYAP01000337.1, forward strand.
GCGATTTTCACCAACTCGGGCAAGGCGGCCCGCGAGTTCCGGCGGACGGTGAGTGCGGGGATGGTGGGGATCAACGTGGGAGTGCCCGCACCGTTGGCTTATTTTCCTTTTACGGGGTGGAATGATTCGTTTTTCGGGGATTTGCATATTCAGGGCAAGGAGGGTGTGGAGTTTTACACCCAGCGCAAGACAACCACGACACGGTGGTTCAGCTTTGGTGATGGCGAGATCTGGGCGAAATGAGATAAGAAAAACCCAACGGACTGATCAAGATGACACTATTGATAAGGAACGGGACGATTGTTACGGAAGGTGCCTCTTTCGTCGGTGATGTGCTTTGTCGTGATGGTTTGATTGTGGAAATCGGGGAGATATTGGAGGTGCCGGCGGATGCGGAGGTGATTGATGCTGAAGATAAGCTGGTGTTTCCCGGATTCATCGATCCCCACGTGCATATTTATTTGCCGTTCATGGGGACTTTTTCAAAAGACGACTATGTTTCCGGAAGTAAGGCGGCTCTGATGGGCGGGACGACGACGCTGATTGAGATGTGTTGTCCATCGCGGGCTGATGATCCGCGCGAGGCGATCCGGTTGTGGAAAAGCAAGGCAGCCGGAATTTCCTCATGTGATTACACGTTTCACATGGGAGTGACGCGCTTTGATGAGGGGACGGCTGAAGTGCTGCGGGAGATTGTAGTGGAGGAAGGGATCACATCGTTCAAGGTGTTTCTTGCATATAAAGGTGCGTTTGGCATTGAGGATGCGGAGCTTTACAAAACTCTCGCACTAGCGAAGGAGCTGGGGGTGGTGGTGACTGCGCACTGTGAAAATGCGGATCTGGTGGCGGAGATGCAGAAGAAGCTGGTGGCCGAGGGGAAGACTGGGCCCGAGTGGCATGAGCCATCGAGGCCGGTGACGGTTGAGGCTGAGGGATGTCATCATTTGATGGCGTTTGCCGAGATGACGGGAGCGGAGGTCTATGTGGTTCATACCAGTTGCATTCCGGCAGTTGAGGCGGTGGTGGCGGCGCGTGAACGCGGCGTGAAGGCATGGATTGAGACCGTGGCTCCCTATTTGATTCTTGATAGCTCGTATGCAGAGCTATCGGACTTTGAGGGTGCGAAGTATGTGATGAGTCCGCCGATCCGGTCGAAGGAACATGGGGATTTTTTATGGAAGTGCCTGGCGGATGGAATAATCGATACGGTGGGGACGGATCATGCGCCGTTTGATTTCGAAACCCAGAAGCACATGGGGCACCCGGATGCGGAGATGTGTGTGGGTGCGGATTTGAAGCCGACGGGTAGGGCTGGAAACTTCACGATGATTCCTAATGGGATTCCGAGTGTCGAGGAGCGGGTGAAGTTGTTATACAACGAGGGAGTTTGCACCCGACGGATCGACCTGCAGACGTTGGTTCGGTGCGCGAGTACGAATGCCGCGAAGATTTTCGGGCTTTATCCACGGAAAGGGACGATTCAGGTGGGCAGCGATGCGGATCTGGTGGTTTGGGATCCTGAGTGGTCCGGGATCATTTCACAGCGGACGCATTCGATGGCGACGGATTATTCGGCGTTTGATGGGTATTCGCATCTTGGTCGGCCCGAAGTGGTCACGGTGCGGGGCAAGGTGATGGTGCGGGATGGCAAGTGGGTGGGGGTAGGGGGATGGGGTGAGTTTTTGCATCGGGAACCGAAGGAGAAATGATATGAATATCTCCGGTCAGGTTGATGCTTCGCTGATCAACGAGGATCTGGCACCGGTTCCTCCGGAACGGCGGACTTGGTCGATGGGGAATATCGCTGCGTTGTGGGTGGGGATGGCGGTTTGCATTCCGACTTATAGTCTAGCCAGCGGGATGATCGGGGCGGGGATGACGTGGTGGCAGGCGCTGTTGACGGTGTTTTTGGGGAATCTGATTGTATTGATTCCGATGACTCTCAACGCGCATCCGGGGACTGCTTATGGAATTCCTTTTCCGGTTTTGTTGCGGGCGAGTTTCGGGATCCGGGGTGCTAACATTGCGGCGTTGCTGCGCGGGGTGGTGGCGTGCGGGTGGTTTGGAATTCAAACATGGATCGGAGGTGCGGCGATTTATTCGACGTTGGCGATGATCATTGGATTTGAGGGTGGTGAGCCGATTTCCTGGTTGGGGATCAGCGGATCGCAGTTGATGTGTTTCATGGCGTTTTGGGCGGTGAATGTGGTGTTCATCTGGCGGGGGATGGAATCGATCAAGTGGCTTGAGGTGTTGAGTGCGCCGTTTTTGTTGGCGGTGGGGATGTTGCTGTTGGTGTGGGCGGTGATGAAGACGGATGGATTTGGTCCGATTTTTGCAAAGCCTTCCGGGTTTGCGACTTCTGGGGCGTTTTGGGCGGCGTTTGGAGCCGGTTTGACGGCAATGGTCGGGTTTTGGTCGACGTTGTCGCTGAACATTCCGGATTTTTCGAGATATGCGAATTCGCAGCGGGCGCAGGTGTTGGGTCAGGCGCTGGGTTTGCCGCCGACGATGGCGTTTTACTCGTTCATCGGGATTGTGGTGACGAGTGCGACAGTGGTTGTTTTTGGCGAGGCGATTTGGGATCCGGTGGAGGTGATCAACCGGCTTGAGAGCAAATGGCTGTCTTGTGTCGCGCTGGTGGCGTTGGCGGTGGCTACGTTGTCGACCAACATAGCAGCGAATGTGGTTTCTCCGGCGAATGATTTTTCGAATCTTGCGCCGAGGCGGATTAGTTTCCGGACCGGGGGAATGATTACGGCGGGAATCGGGGTGTTGATGATGCCGTGGAAGCTGTTGGCGGATCCGAATGGTTATATTTTCACGTGGCTGATCGGATATAGCGGGTTGTTGGGGCCGATCGCGGGGATCATGATTGCGGATTATTTCGTATTGAGGCGTAAGCATCTGGAGGTGACGGATCTTTATCGGGGGAATGGAATTTACCGTTATAGCAAAGGATTCAGTGGTGCGGCGCTGTGGGCGTTTGTGCTGGCGGTTCTGCCGAATCTTCCGGGGTTTTTCGCACAGGTGGGATGGATTTCGGAGGTGCCGCGATTTTTCACGCTGATTTACCCGCAGGCATGGTTTACCGGTTTCGGGCTGGCCTTCGGGCTTTATCTGTTGTTCCGCAAGATTTCACCTGTTCCGATCCGACATTAATCCAATCCCATCATGAGCACACTGCCACCATTTGATTATTCTCCGATGCCGTATGAAGGTCCAACACCTGATGAGGTGTTGGCGTTGCGCAAGGAATTTCTGAACCCTGCGATTTTCCATTATTACAAGAAGCCGCTCATGATCGTGGAGGGGAAGGGGCAGTATCTTTTTGATGAGACGGGGCGGAGGTATTTGGATGGGTTTGGGGGGATTGTGACGGTGAGCGTTGGGCATTGTCATCCGGAGGTGATTGAGGCGGCTCGGGTGCAGAATGAGACGATCCAGCACACGACGACGATTTATCTGAATCCGGGGATCGCGCTGTATGCGAAGGAGCTTGCGGCGAAGATGCCGGGTGATCTGAAGGTTTGCTATTTCGTGAATTCAGGATCGGAGGCAAATGATCTGGCGGTGTTGATGGCGCGGGCTTACACCGGGAATTATGATTTGGTGGCGTTGCGGAATGCTTATCATGGCGGGAGCCCGGGGACGATGGCGCTAACATCACATCATACCTGGAAGTTCAATGTTCCGCATTCATTCGGAGTGCAGCATGCGCGGATGCCGGATCTTTATCGTGGGCCATTCGGGGCGGATGATCCTGAGGCGGGTATCAAGTATGCAGCGGATGTTGCGGAGACGATTCAATTTGCAACGTCTGGAAAGATTGCGGCGTTTATCGCGGAGTCGATCCAGGGAGTGGGTGGTTCGGTAGTGTTTCCGGATGGTTATTTGAAGCATGCCTATGAGCATGCGAAGGCGGCGGGTGGGTTGTGCATTGCGGATGAAGTGCAGGCGGGGTTCGGGAGGACGGGAACCCACTATTGGGGATTCGAAACGCAAGGGGTGATGCCTGATATCGTGACGATGGCGAAAGGGATAGGAAATGGTTGCCCATTGGCAGCGGTGGTGACGACTCCGGAGATTGCGCGCTCGTTGGCGAGCCGGATTCATTTCAATACGTTTGGTGGAAATCCGGTGAGTTGTGCCCAGGGTAGGGCGGTGTTGCGGGTGATCGAGAAGGAGGGGTTGCAGGCCAACTGTTTGGAGCTAGGGGCATACCTAACAGAGGGGTTCGAGAGGTTGGCAGAGAAGCATTCGCTGATCGGGCAGGTGCGAGGTAAGGGGCTCATGCTTGGAGTTGAACTGGTAAAGGATCGTTCGACTAAGGAGCCGGCTCGGGACGAGTGCGCGTTTGTGTTCGAGCGATGCAAGGAGTTGGGGCTGTTGATTGGAAAAGGCGGGCTCTGGGGGAACACTCTCCGGATCAAGCCGCCGATGTGCATCCATCGTGCGGATGCGGATTTTCTGTTGTCGGTGGTGGATGAGGCTTTGGGGGGCGTTTGAGGTCCGATGTTTCCCTTGGATTGGAAAGTGGTCTGGATAGTCTGTGGGGATGGCAGAGCCTGAGATCAGAGGAAGATTTTTACCGTCGAGGGTTTACAGTCGTTGGCTTTGGACGGTTCGCTTTGGTTTGATGGTGGTGCCGCTGTTGGTGTTTTTATCGGGAGGTTTGATTTTGTATCTTACGCCGAATGAATACCAGAGCGTGGTGTTGTTCGAGGTTGAGGATGGACCGGAGCCGGATGAGGTGGTTGCTTTGGTGAGATCCAATGAGGTGATTTCACGGACGGAGGGATTGTTGGGATTGAACGAGCGGTTGAATTTGGATCGCGAAACTGCGGCACGTGAGTTATTGTCCGGAGTTCGGGTTTATGCCGAGAAGCGCACGGGGATGGTCCGGTTGGAAGTGACGCATCGAAATAAGGAGATTGCAAAGGAGGTTGCCGCGGAGTTGCCGCCTCAACTGATGGCTTATCTTTTGGAGAATGTGGAGAGTGTGAAGGTTGGGAAGATCCGCGATTGGGATTCGTTGATTCTTGAGGCGAGGGATGAGGCGGAGGATCGAGCGGTGGTTTTGGCGAAGCTGGAACGGGTTCATGGATCAGAACCGGGCGGGGCGGAGAGGGCGAAGGTGGAGCGAGCACGTCGCGCTTCGATTCTTTCGGATGGGGAGGTGGAGAGGTTGAGTGCGATGAAGTTTTCGGCTTTGGCGGCTGGAATCAATGAGAAGCCGCATTTGTTGATCCATACCGCGCCCAAGATTTCACAGACTCCGGTGAATCCGAAGATGAAGGGTGAGCTGAATGAGCTTGCGGTTACTTCGCTGATTGCCGGGCTGATTTGTGCTCTGTCGTTGCCTTATCTGATGGAGTTGGCGTTTCCTCCGAGGATTGGGCGGGTGAGGAAAGAAGAGCCGGTGATTGATTTGTGAAGCGAGGCTTCGAAGTCAGTAGGCGCCTGATGCTTCGGAGAAGATGTAGGGTGCCTGGTAGTTGCCGGTTTTCTCCTTCTGGAGCTGGCGCAGGAGGTCGTTGAGGAGGGCTGATGCTCCGAAGCGGTAGCGGGTGTTGTTTAGCCATGCATCGCCGAGGGTTTCCTTGATGGCGACGAGGAAATGGAGGGCCTGTTTGGCGGTGCGGATGCCGCCGGCGGGCTTCATTGCGATTTCGATGCCGGTGGCGAGGAAGTGGTCGCGGATGGCTTCGATCATCACCTGGTTGTTGCCGAGGGTGGCGTTGAGCGAGGTTTTTCCGGTGGATGTTTTGATGAAGTCGCCGGGGCGTATGGCGCGCATGGCGAGGAAAGATGCGGCGCGGATGGCGTCGTAGGTTTCGAGTTCGCTGACTTCGAGGATGACTTTGAGGGTCGCATCCCCGCAGGCTTCGACGACGGCGTAGATTTCATCCTGGACGAGGTTGAGTTCGCCGGCGTGGAAGGCACCGCGGTTGATGACCATGTCGATTTCGTCGGCACCATCGGCGACGGCCTGTCTGACTTCTGCTAGGCGAAGCTTGATGGGGGATTGGCCGGAGGGGAATGCGGTGGCCACGGACGCGATCTTGACTGAGGTGCCTTTGACGTGTTTGGCCGCGTGCTTAACCATGGCCGGGTAAACGCAGACTGCGGCGGTGGTGGGGCAGTCGAGTCCGGGGTGGGGGTGGAGGGCCTTTTGGCAGAGCGAGGCGACTTTGCCGGGGGTGTCTTTGCCTTCGAGGGTTGTTAGATCGACCATCGAAACGGCGAGATTCAGGCCGAAGACCTTAGAGGCCTTCTTGATCGAGCGGGTTTGGTATTTCACGACTCTTTCCTCAATGCCGGTGGCGTCGACGGGGCCGACTTCGTCGATGAGGCGCTTGAGAGCGGAAATGCTGTGGCTGGCCATGGGGCGAGCATCCGGAAAAACTGCGTCCTTTCAAGAGGATTTGCTGGATTTCAAGGCATCGAAGGGTGGATTGCAGGGTTTTATCGATGGAGTGTTTTCGATTTGCCTCGGGGATTTGATCGGGATGATCACATGGGGGGTAGGGCTTGGTTGGATCCTCTGTGGATTGAATGGATCTTGGTAGGAGGGTTCTTGAATGCGACAGATGGATGAATGGGGGTTGGGTGGACCTAAGGTGGCGGGGGAATAGGGATCGATGCGGATTTTCTTTGGGGTTAGCTGCACTTGGTGGTTTGGAAGAGGGCTCCCAACTGCGGAATTGGTCGTCGAATTGCAGGTCTCGGCCGCAATCGAGCCTTGAATGGGTGAAAACGGCGTGCATTCTCGCCGCCCGCCCATGGCAGGACCCTCTTTCCAAGCTCTTCCAGGTTTCCGCGACTTCATTCCCCGTGAATGCGCGGTTCGCAATTATTTGTTCGAAACCTGGCGTTCGGTGGCCCGGCGGTGCGGATATGTCGAGTATGAGTCGCCGATTCTGGAGGATACGGGGCTATATTTGCGGAAATCGGGTGGGGAGCTTTCTTCGCAGTTGTTTCGATTTGAGGATCAGGGTGGGCGTGATGTGACGCTGCGTCCCGAGGTCACCGCCTCGCTAGCGCGGCTTGCGGCGGAGCATCAACGTCATTTTCCAAAGCCGCTGAAGTGGTTCGAGATCGGGCAGTGTTTCCGATACGAGAAACCGCAGAAGGGCAGGGGGCGTGAGTTTCATCAGTTCAATGTGGATATTCTTGGAGAGGCTGGGCCAACCGCGGATGCGGAGCTGATTTCGTTGGCGATTGAAGCGATGTTGGCGTTCGGGTTCGTTGAAGGAGATTTCATCGTTCGTGTTTCAGATCGCAATGCATGGATCGGTTTTGCGAACAACCATGGGGTCTCTGAGGATGCGATTCCGGATTTTCTCAACCTTGTCGACAAGATCGAGCGGGAGAAGCCCGATGTGTTGGCGCAGAAGCTTGCTGCGTTTTCGCTCACTCCGGAGATGGTCCGTGCATTCATCGCTGATTCAGGAAATGCATCGACTGCATTTACCGCGATCCAAGCTGATTTGACCGCCCGGGGGCTTGGTGGGTTTGTGGAATTGGATCTCTCGATTGTGCGTGGCCTGGCGTATTACACCGGGGTTGTGTTCGAGGTATTCGATTCGCGCAAGTCGATGCGTGCTGTGGCCGGTGGAGGGCGTTATGATACGCTTGTCTCGACCATTTCCGATGGAGCTGTCGATTTGCCAGCGACGGGTTTTGCGATGGGCGATTACGTGATCCGCAATCTCATCGAGGAAACGCCGCATGCGTCGATCCTGATGGATGCATGGCTGCAACGGAACACCGCCGCTTGTGAGGTTTACGTGGTCATCGCGGATGAGGCGCGGCGCGATGAATCGTTGAAACTTGTCACTCAACTCCGCCGCGCGGGGGTTGCCACGGATTTCCCTCTTAACGCCGCCAAAGTGCCGAAGCAGTTCCAGTCCGCAGAACGCTGCGGCGCGCGGTTCGCATTGGTGGTTGGTGCCGAGTATCCCGATCTCAAACTGAAAATCCTGTCCAACCGCACCGAGGAATCCGGGAATGCGGAAAATGCCATCGATTGGCTCACCTCCCGTTTACAACAGCCCGACGGCCCGCTGTTGGCTTGAGAGAACTAAATCATATCTGAACCCATCCCTGTTTCCTCGGTTAGAACTTATCCTTTTCCCACCATGCGAACCCACCATTGCAACGAACTCCGCGATTCCCACATCGGCCAAACCGTCACGCTGATCGGTTGGGTGAATTCCGCCCGTGATCACGGCGGGGTGATCTTCATCGACCTTCGTGACCGCGAGGGTCTTACCCAGTGTGTGTTCCATCCGGAGGAAAATCCCGAAATTGCGAGCCTTTCCCACACGCTTCGTGAAGAGGACGTCGTTCAGGTCACAGGTGTGGTTTCCAAGCGCCTCGAAGGAACCGTCAACGAAAAGATCGGCACCGGCGCGATTGAGATTGTTGCCAAGGAGCTCAAGATCGTGAACAAGGCGGACGTGCTTCCGTTCCAGCTCGACAAGGAGCTTTCCAATGAAGACCTGCGGATGAAATACCGCTACCTCGACCTGCGCCGCGCGCGCATGAGCAAAAACATCCGCCAGCGCAGCGTGATCACCTCCGCAGCACGCCGTCATCTTGACGAATCCGGATTCTTTGAAATCGAGACGCCGATTCTTTCCAACCCGACGCCGGAAGGTGCCCGGGATTTCCTCGTGCCATCCCGCCTCAATCCCGGTCGTTTTTACGCAC
>SYAP01000338.1 GCA_005787565.1 Verrucomicrobiaceae bacterium
GGGCGTCTCGGACCCCCTCGCCGTCCCCAAATGCGCCCTCGAAATGAAACGCCGCGGCCACTCGCCCGAATCCATCGAGACCATCACCTTCGCCAATCCCAAACGCTTCCTCAGCCAGTCCCCGCGCTTCATCATCTGACCATCCCGCGAAACCTCACGCCACCCCCGTGAACGAACGCCGCGAGAACCAATTCACCGTCTCGCCTAACAAACGCGTCTCCGTCTCCATCACCAGCCGCGCATACTCACGCTCGGACATCGCCGCCCCCAGCCTCTTCTCTTGCTTCAAAAGGAACTCCCCCATCTCCTCGAACGTGTGCGCACGCGCCTCCAGATCGTTCGCCGCCGCCAGCGACAACGCCGCCACCGCCAACACCGGCAACACCACCGCCAGCATCCCTAACAAACCCTTCGTCACCACAAACCCTCCACCCACATCGCACAACAGGATCACCACCAGCACCATCTTGATCACCGTCGCCGCAATCGCCAGCCTCGAACAAACCTCGAACGTCTTCCCCGCAATCCCTAACAAACGATTCGCTTTCGCCGCCTCACGCTCATAAAACGTGATCTGCCCGCCTTTCCCCCTCAGCCGCCCGGCCACATACTGCTCACGGATCTCCTTCCAATCCCCCACCCTCCGCCGCGTATCCCTCAAATGCAGTGTCTCCACCGTCCGCAAAAACGGCTTCAAAAACGCAGGAAACGGCAACGCGTGCAAATACTCCGGCGAAACATGCAGCTTCCCCAAGGCCAGCGCGGACCGGCAAATCTCCGCAATCAACCGCGACAACGCCCACCTCGGCGCAGCCTCCTGATGGTGCAGCCGATAATGCGTGAAATATCCCCACGACAACAACCCGATCTCTAACAAAAGCAGGAACAGCAACGCACTCTTCCACGAATCCAGCTTCAGCCCCACCACCGCACACATCGTCGCCAGAATGTGCGTCCCGATGATCACCCGCGCCGCCACCTTGAAAAACCCGCTCCTCCTCAAGGCATCCGAACTCGCATGTGACTTCACCGTCGGCAAGATATCCGCCAACTTCGGCATCAATTCACGGTGATCCTCCGGAACCACAATCTCCCTCAAAACCTCGGGATGCCTTGGCGGCTCATACCCCTCCGCCTTCCCCTCCTTCAAATTCCACGTCCACTCCCGCCGAAACACCGGCCCTCCATCCCCCACCCCCACCGTAACGGTTAGAAGCGGAGTGTTCCACGCCTTCGCCCTGCTGATCATCTCCAACGTCCCACCCGGCTTCCCATCCGCTCCCTCACGCACCAAACACAAAATCACATCACTGTGCCGGATGATCTCGATGTTCGTCCCCTCGAACCGCATCCGCCGATCCGCCGCCTCGCTCACCACCCGCTCCTGGATCACCTGCTCCCCATCCAACAACCTCATCGCCTCCCTCCGCTCCTCCTCACTGAAATCCGCCACTCCCGCCGAACCCACCGCATTCAAATACTCATCCCGATGCTGCGGCAAAAAAATCCGCTGCGGAATCCCCTTCGCCGCCAAAACCCGCGTGAAACAAAAATCCGCTCCAATCGCCACCTGAGAGATCCCGCACAAAAAATGATGCGCCTCAAACCCCAACTCCCCAGCCAACCCGCCAATCACCTCCGCCAAATACCCCTCAACCCTCTCCAAATACCCCTCCGGCACCACCCCGTCAAACAACCGACGCGACCCCGCAAAACCCAGATGCACCACCTGCGGCAAACCCCGCAAACCTTCCTCTTTCGGCTCCGAACCTTCAGTCATGCCCATCCACTAGCTCGCGCCATGCCCGATGACAAGGCAATCGCCCGCCACTCACCACTCGATCCCCACTCCCTCCTCGGGAATCAAAATCCGATCGCTGATCCCCAACCGGTCCGCCTCCATCAACAACCGCTCCACCGGCTCATCATGCGGCTCATTCCCTAACGGAAACGTCCCGTAATGCATCGGAATCATCACCTTCGCACCAAGATCCGCAAACGCCCGCACCGCCTCCTCCGGATTCATGTGAACATCCCGCCCGCTCGGCGCCTCATACGCCCCGATCGGCATCAACGCCACATCGATCCCCTCATGCCGCGCCCCGATCTCCTTGAACCCCGGAAAATACGCGCTGTCCCCACAGTGAAACACACTCTTCCCACCCGCCTTCACCAGATACCCGCCGTAATCCCGATGCGTGTCATGCAGAAACCTCGCACCCCAATGATGACTCGGCGTATGCACCACACCCAACTCGTCAAACTGCAACTCATCCCACACCTTCACCTCATGAATCGCCGGAAAGCCCAGCCGTCTAACCAAAGACCCGCTCCCCGATGGCACCACAATCCCCCCCCGCGACTGCAACACCTTCAGACTCGGCTTGTGCAAATGATCGAAATGCGCGTGCGTCACCAAAACCAGATCCACCTCCGGCACGCCTGTTAGATTCAACCCCGGCCGCCTCTGCCTCTTCACCGGCCCGTGCCACTTCGCCCAGTTCGGATCCACAATCACCGAATGCCCCGCAAACTGCAGGAAAAACGACGCATGCCCGATCCAGGTAATCCGCACCCGCCCACACTCCGGCGGCTCCAAAACCGGCTCCATCACCTCCCCACCCGCACGCCGGAACATCCCCGGCACGATCCGGTGCCTCCAGAACTTCAGATTCCGCCCCGGCCACCCCTTCTGCGGCATCAATCCCGCATACCGCCCATACACCGGCTCAACAATCCTGCTCTCTTCCTCGTTCACGCAGCCCAATACTCATTCCTTTCCCCTCCGCTTGCAGCCAAAAAATCAACCCAACCTCAAAACCTCCAACCCTCGCTCCGGATCGCAGCCAACGCCTCAACCGAGTCCACCGCCGCCGCCACACGCGCCCGGACCCGCCGCCGCCCTCGCTCGAACATCTCGCGATCCCCCGCCCGCACCTCACCCCTCACCCGATACGGCACCCGCATCCCCACCAAATGCGCCAGATACCCCTCGATCCCGTAAATGTTGGGATGAAACGGCAACGCCGTCACCAACTCCGGCCCCGGCCCCACCTCGCGATACATCTCATACAACCCCGCGAAATCCCCTAACGAAGTCTCCTCCCGACAATGCCTCCAAAACGCCGTATCACGCAGCGTGTTGAACTTGTAATGATACGCCAGAAAATCACGGATCTCATCCCACGCCTTCCCCATCAGGTCGTTGTAACGCTCCCGCCCCCGCTCATCCCCACCCTCCCTCAACATCAGCGATAACCACTTCGATGCATAAATGATCTGTGCCAGCGCCGTCGCCTCTAACGGCTCCACAAACCCCGATGCATTGCCGATCGCCACCACATTCCCAACCCAGCTCCGCTCCCGCCTCCCGCTCCGGTAACGCACCACCCGCGGCTCGCTCGAAACCCGCGGATTGCACCGCAAAAACTCCTCCAACGCCTCGTCATCACTCACAAACGGAGAGCTGTAAACATACCCCCGGTTGATGTAATGCTCATGCTCGATCTTCCAACACCACCCCGAATCCATCGTCTCCGCCACCGTGTAGGCCTGCAACGGCTCATCCGTCCGCTCCCACCCACCCACCACCGCACGATCACAAAACAACCCTCCCTCAAAACTCTTGAAACCCTCACCCAAAGCCTTCCCGATCAACTCCGCGCGAAACCCGGACGCATCCACATAAAAATCCGCCTCCCTCACCGCACCGCTCGCAAAATGCAACCGCGCCACCCCATTCTCGCCCGTCTCCACACCCTCTAACAAATCCTCCGCCAGCTCAACCCCGGCTTCCCTCGCCAGACTCTCCAAACACCCCACCAACTTCGCGTTCTCAATATGAAACGCATACTCCCCACGGATCAAGGGACGCCCCAACGGACCTGTTAGAAACACCTTCCCCCGCCGCATCATCGCGCACGTCTCGTTCAGATCATCGCAATCCTCATCACAGAAATACCCCGCCGCACGCTCCATCCCCGGAAACTTCGCATCATACTGGAACCCGAAATCATAAAAGTAATCCCCACGCTCCCCCCACAAAAACCGGATCCCCTGCTTCCACGTCGGCTCCGCCTCCCGATAAAACCGCTCCTTCGGAATCCCCAACTCCCCGAACAAATGCGCCGGAAACAGCGCCGTCGTCCCCTCCCCCACACCGATCACCCCGATCTCGCTGCTCCGCACCAACTCCACCTCCAACCCCGGAACCATCCGCTTCAACGTCAATCCCGCCAGCAATCCCGCACTCCCTCCACCCAACACCAACACCTTCCTTACACTACCCCTCGCATCAATATCACCAATCATCCCCACCGTTTCAAAAAATCCTCCCCCCTCCCGTCAATCCCAAAACCCTAACACCACATCCATCATCCCCCATACGCACCCGCGATCTTCTCCGCCCAATCCCTCGCCCGTGCCCCAAATCCCCGATCATCCCCCGCATACAAAATCCCCCGCGAAACATTGATCACATCCGGCGCACTCCTACCCGCCGCCGCCAACGCACCCAAATCCCCACCCTGCGCACCCAACCCCGGCACCAACAACGGCGCATCCGGAATCTTCGACAAAACATCCGCCGCATTCGTCAACCCCACCACATACCCCACATCCGTCGCCCGACCCTCACCCACCGCCCGATTCCCCAAACCCGTCACCAACTCGAACACCGACCGCCCATCCGCCAACCGCTGCTGCTGGAAATCCGCACTCCCCGCATTCGAAGTCACCGCCAGAAGATAAACCCCCTTCCCCTCCCAATCCAAAAACGGCTCGATCGAATCATAACCCAAAAACGGATTCAACGTCACCGCATCCACATTCCAACCCGCGAAATACCCCTGCGCATAATACTTCTGCGTCTCCCCGATATCACTCCGCTTCGCATCCAGAATCACCGGCACATCCTCCGGCATCCCCGCCAACAACTCCTCCAACACCCGGATACCCTCGATCCCCATCGCCTCGAAATACGCCATATTCGGCTTGAACGCCGCCGCCCAACCCGCCGTCTCCTCAACCACCCGCTTCAAAAAATCCCGCGCAAACCCCGCACCACCATCCCCCGGCCTCGGATCCAACCCCACACAAAGCCGCGATCCCGTTTTCTCAATCCGTGCCTGAAGCCGTTCACTGTAGCGCATGCCCCAACCATGCCCCCACCCCCACCCTCCGGAAAACCAAAAAAATGTGTCCCGACTGTCTCAGTCGGAATCCCCTCAACCACAGCCCCAATCTCCCAATCCCCGTTTCCCCCAGCCAGCTTCTCAGCTTTTCAGCCTTTCAGCTTTTACCCCTCTCCCCTCCACCACCCACAAAAACCCCAAAACCACCGAATACAAAAGAAACTCCCCCATCTTCACCCGATAATTCATCGGCTCATCCCCACCCCGGCAACCGCACGAAATATCCAGCCCCTGCCACCACGCCCAACCCACACCCGCAGCAAACATCACCACCATCCCAGCCACCGTCAAAATCGCCCCACGCCGCAAAAACCCCAATACCAGACACAACCCCGCCACCACCTCCAACCAAGGCAACGTATACGCGATCACCCCGTCCCACGGCGCTCCCACCAACTGATAATTCCCCACATCCACCGTAAACCGATCCAACCCCGTCACAAAAACCTTCCTCACCCCGCTATCCACAAACCACGCCCCCAAACACACCCGCAACACCAGCGCAATCACCTGCAACCTGCCATTCGGAACCATGCCCCAACTCTCAAACCTCACCCCACCCCAAAGCAAGCCCCACATTCAAACCCCAGCCCTTTCCCCTTCGCCAAATCCCACCTTGCCAATCCCCAACTTGCCAATCCCTCCCGCCTCGCCATTCTCCCACCATGCCTGCTGACGTCATCTCTCTCCTCCAACACCTCGTCCGCATCCCCTCCGTCAACCCAGACGCCCCCGCCGGCACCCCTCACACCGGCGAAGCCGAAATCGCCAACTTCCTCTCCGGCTGGCTCGAATCCCTCGGCGCCACCGTCACCCTCGAAGAAATCAAACCCGGCCGACCCAACCTCATCGCACGCTTCGCCCCCCTCGACGGCCGCCCCCGCATCCTCCTCGGCCCCCACCTCGACACCGTCGGCGTCGTCGGCATGACCATCGACCCCTTCTCCGGCGAAATCCGCGACAACCGCCTCTGGGGCCGCGGTGCCTCAGACACCAAAGGCCCCATGGCCGCCATGCTCTGGGCACTCCACGAAAACCGCACCCGCCTCGCCACACTCCCCACCGCCATCGACTTCGTCGCCTTCATGGGCGAGGAATCCGGCCAGTGGGGCAGCAAACACTTCGCCAAACACCACGGCCACCACTACCAGTTCGCCCTCGTCGGCGAACCCACCTCCATGAAGGTCGTCCACACCACCAAAGGCTCCCTCTGGGCCACCCTCCGCGCCACCGGAAAAGCCACCCACTCCTCACAACCCCACCTCGGCGAAAACGCCATCATCAAACTCATCCGCGCCCTCGATCCCCTCGATCACCACCTCGGCGATGCCCTCGCCCGATTCACCCACCCCATCCTCGGCCACTCCACCCTCAACATCGGCGTCATCCACGGCGGCTCACGCCCCAACATCGTCCCGGACCTCGCCGAAGCCCAACTCGACATCCGCATCACCCCCTCCCTCGCCCAAGCCGGCGGCGCACTCCAACTCCTCCAAAAAACCACCGCCGACCTCCACCTCCCCCTCGAAATCGTCTCCCCACACGAAAATCCACCCATGGAGACAGATCCCGCCCACCCCATCATCCAGCACCTCCTCAACACCGACCCCTCCATCGGACTCACGGGAGCCCCCTGGTTCTCCGACGCCGCCCACCTCTCCGCCGCTGGCATCCCCTCCATCTGCATCGGCCCCGGCTCCATCGACCAAGCCCACACCGCCAACGAATACATCGACCTCCCCAACCTCACACAAGCCACCGCCATCCTAACAGAATTCATCGCCACCCTCTGAAAAAACACCCCTCACCATCCGCGTAAATCCGCGCCCATCTACGGCTACAAACATCTTCCTTCAACCTTCCACGTTCAATGTCCAGCGTTCAAAGTTCATCCACTCTCCCCATCACCTTCCACCCCATCTACATGGAACGCGTCTGGGGCGGACGCGAACTCGAACGCGTCTATCACCGCACCCTCCCCACCCCGGACCTCCCCTACGGCGAATCCTGGGAAATCGTCGACCGCCCCGACGAAAACTCCATCGTCAACCACGGCCTCCACGCCGGAAAATCCCTCCACCACCTCTGGCTCCACCACCGCCCGGAACTCTTCGGCGACGACTACGGCCAGCACCCACGCTTTCCCATCCTCATCAAAATCCTCGACGCCCGACACGACCTCTCCATCCAGGTCCACCCACCCGCCGACCTCGCCCCTTCCCTCAACGGCGAACCCAAAACCGAAATGTGGTACATCGCCGATTGCGATCCCGGCGCACGCCTCTACGTCGGCATCAAAAACGGCACCACCCGCGCCGACTTCGAACACGCCATCACCAACGGCACCGTCGCCGATCACGTCCACTCCCTCCTCCCCGCCCCCGGCGACTCCATCTTCATCCCCTCCGGCCGCCTCCACGCCATCGGCGCCGGATTCCTCATCCACGAAATCCAACAAAACTCGGACACCACCTACCGTGTCTTCGATTGGAACCGCAACGGCCTCGATGGCAAACCCCGCCAACTCCACGTCCCAGAGTCCCTCGCCTCCATCGACTTCAACGACTTCCAGCCCCCCAGGGACACCCCCAACGGCGAAACCCTCGCCGCCTGCCCCTACTTCCGCACCGATCGCAAACACCTAACAACCGCCGCCACCATCACCAACCCCGATCCCCAGCGCTTCTCCATCCTCTCCATCATCGACGGACTCCTCGAAAGCCCCTGCGGACGCCAATTCGAAAAAGGCACCTTCCTCCTCCTCCCACGCGGCGCATCCACCCTCAAAGCCCTCCGCCCCTCCACCCTCCTCCAAATCACCCTTCCCACCGAATAAACCCTCCGCGCCCCTAAAGACAACTCAGGAGGAGGAATCGGAAAGCACTGCGCACCGGCTGGCCATTCACGGGTCGGAGACGGTCAGCCTCATGAACTTTGAAGTCCCGGGTTCGATGGCGATTCGGAACTCCATCACCGGAGCGATCCCGGTGTCCGGCACAGGTTCCCAATCGTCGACGGCCATCGTAGCGCTGGCTTCCGCTCCGTAAATGACTCCGCTCACTCCCGGAGGCGGGGTAAAGGTGATCACCAACTCATTTCCCACTCGCTGGGCCTGTGGCATCAGGTGGGCACTGTTGGATTTCGGGTCGAGGCCGAAGGCGAATTCGATCAGGTTGACGAGGCCATCCTTGTCAAAATCGAAGTCATTGGCCGCATCGCCGCTGTTCGCGGTGGTTCCGAAGTTCAACTGCCGCCATGTCTCAATCGCGCTTGCAACGGTTTGGCAGGTGATGACCACGTCGTTCCCGCTTCCACCCTGATAGGTAATCAGCCACTCGGTGCCCGCAGCACTGAACACGGAACTTTCCGGCAAGCCGTCAAAGGTCCCGGAAATCCCATCCGCTCCATCGTTTTCGATCAGGGTGAAAACGTCGCCCGAGCTTGGTGCAAATCCGTTGATCCGCTGAATTTCAAGTGAGGCACCACCGAGGTTCACCGATCCGGTAACCGCCAGTTGGTCATACCCGCTGCCAGGGATGACGCCGCCGATCTCAACCTCAAAGTCCGTCGTGGAGCTCCACGAAAGGTCGCCGCTACCCAGAATTCCGGCCGACGCCCCGGGGGCAACGTGTCCACTGCCTACACTGGTGATGTTCCCCACCGATCCAGAACCTGCGAGCGTACCCCCAAGAAGCTGGATCAGTGTGGAATCGGCTACGCCATCCATCCGCGTGACTCCGCCAACGAGGTCGATGCGAGGAGCCGTAACGGAGCCAAGGCTGTGCCACAGCCCAGATCCTGTTTTCACAAAATAAGAGCCGCTGTTGCTGCTAACTTGGCCAGCCGGGTCAAGATGGTTGAGCATGGCTCCGGCCTGAACTTCAATGCTCACAGGCCCACCACCGGAAGCGGCGGCTTTGAACTCTCCCATCCACGAAGCGGTGCTTCCTGCCTGCACGGTGACAGTGCCATTGAGGTCGAACCTGGCATTCAGCCCGGCAATCATGCTCCCGCCATCAAGTGTGACGTTGCCGACAGGCTGAAACACGATGGGAAACGAAGGTGCAAACGAAACGTGCTCCCACAAGCCCTGGCTTCGAATGATGGTGGGGACGGTCTCCAGTTGCGCTACACTCCCCACAGTGAGTAAGCGGGCGGATTGCCCGAATCCCCCCACGATCATCGGACCTGTGCGATGATTGCCGGTCATGCCGCTGATCACCACCGTGCCCGAGCGCACCTCCACGGTACCGCTGTGCACGGGCAAGCCGTGGCTCGCAGTGCACGATCCGGCACCTTCAATGATCAAATCCCCAGTCCCCGCGATCGTCACACCGATCCCCGTGTTAGCCGTATTCACGGGCTCAAAGCCAGCCACCTGATCATTCAATGTTAGAACGTGACCGCTAGTGTTCCAGCCGGATCCGAAAAACCGTCGCGTACCGGCCTTCACGATGCTTTGGTCTGCCACCATGCGGATTTGCATCAGGACGACATCAACGAAAAATGGGGACAACGAGCCAGACGTGAAGACCCCGCCGGAAAGGGTCAATGGATTGCCGTTCATCTCATACCGGGGCCCATCCCCAACGATGCGAAGCTGGTGGAAACTGGTGTTGATCGGGTAATCATTGATCGGCGTCATGCGGGGAGAGGGACTCGGAAACTCCAGCGTATCACCCATTTCAGGTGCAATGTCGCCGACCCAGTTGGAAGCCTCGGACCAGTTGTTGTTGTCACCTCCTCCATCCCAGACCCGCGTGGTGCCGGTGGGCAGCACATTGAACAACAAAGACACATCATTGCCATCACCACCCTCATAGGAGATCTGGTAGGTGACGTTCCCAATGGTGGTGATCTGTCCCTCCGGCATTCCTGCAAACGTCCCGATGATCGGGTCTGTGCCATCGTTTTCAATAATCACAATGGCGTCACCCGCAGGCGGAACGAAACCACTGGGTCGCACCAGTTCAAATGCCGCTCCTCCCAGATCAATCGTGCCTTGAACAAATGTTAGATCATAATGCGGATCGTTCGGAAACAGGGAATCCTGGAACACAGTGCGAAACGTGGTCGCCGGGTTCAGCGCAAGGCTCAGGGTTCTCAACTCGCTGAAATCGGTGTCCGGTGACAAGATACCACCGCCGGTGCCACTGGTGATGGGGCCGGTGCGCCGCGCGAACGAGCCCGCGAAGCTTCTTCCGCTGACCGAACCGCCGTTGAGCACGATTGGAGTGAGTTGTGCATCGGTCCCAATGGCACCGGGATTAAGGTCAGCGAAGAAGCGCACAAGCCCTTCATCGACACTCAGCCCACCCGTGAACTGGGTTCTTCCATTGAGTTCCAAGGCGCCGTCACCCGTTTTCCGAACCAAAGCTTCGGCGAAAATCAACGAGTGGCTGTTCACGCTCAATCGGGAGTCCGTGGCGACGTGAATCGCATGTTCGCTGGCAGCACCATCAAAGACAATGGAAGCGTTGGGGCTGCCGGTGCCCATGGTTGATGGAACCAAGCCGCTCACAGTGATATCCCCCGAGATTCTCAGAGTGTTCGCAGAGGATACCGAGACGATCCCACCCTCGGTGAAAAGGGAGGAAATCCGTTGGGTCGTCCCCGCGTGGCCATCCACAATCAATGCCGCTCCTTCGCGAAGAGTGAGGGTGGAGTTCTCGTCCAGTGGATTGAACGTCGCTTGTGCAACGAATGAATCGATGGTCAGAACCGCTCCGCTTTTCACTTCAACGGGCCCGGCCGCGACGGTGCGCTGGCCGATGATCTGGCGAATCAACCGGAGGCTTCCGCTCTCCACCGTGACACCGCCGGTGAAAACACCCGCTATCGCGCTGATGTTTTCCATGTTTACATTGCCAGCGGTGGTGACGCCCCCGGTCCCAAGGATGCGGTTGCGCGTTGAGAGCGTGGCACCCGAGGCTTCCAGATCCAATGAGAACGGTCCAAGATTGATCTCCCCATGCAACGTTAGAAAGCTGCTCCCCCCACCGGATGGCAAGGCACGCAAATAACCCGGCGCAATAAAGTCCAACGGAGCATTCCAGTTCACGCCTTTGGCGGATTCGATGCCACCAAGAAGTGCCAGCGCATTGCCGGACACCGTTTGATTGGCATGGAGGAAGATTTCATCGAACACAAAGCGCGCGGGGAGATTGTTAGAGGTGTTCGCAACTCCGGTCGCGCCATCGGGGAAGCTCAACGAGTCGCCGGGTTGTGGCACTTCATCGCCGGACCAGTTGGCCGCATCCGCCCAGAACAACGTTCCCGCACCACCATCCCAGACACGCGTAACCCCGGTGGCGACGGGCGGCTCCGTGATGGTAATGTCCACAGTGGCAGGAAGACCGGGATCCGCATCCGTTGCCCGATACGTAAAGCTATCCGTCCCCGTGTATCCCGCATCGGGAGTATAAATCAGGTTCATTGGCCCAAGCGGACCGCTGGGTGAGTTGAATTCAGAAACCGTGCCGTGTGCCGGTGGAGTGACAATGGAAAGCGTCATGGGATTGCCTTCAATGTCCGTTGATGTGAGGGTCACCGGCAGCCGTGCGTTCTTTGGGACGATCAACGATTGGGGCTGCGCTACCGGCAAATCGTTCAAGGCATTGACAGTGATCGTGAACGAGTGCGACGGGGAGGTGTCGATCCCGGGATTGTTTCCTCCACTGTCTTTCGCAACCACCGCCAATTGGGCAATCCCATGCGCATTGGCCGCCGCCGTGAATGTCAGCGTTCCATCAGCAGAAACAGCAGGTCCCTCACTGAAAAGTGTGGGTGCGGTGTTCAGGGTGATCAAAAAGGTGATGATTTGTCCCGACTCATCCGGCGGTCCCGGCGAAACATTCGTCGCCCAGAGCGGAATGCTCTGTGGCCCAGCATCCTCATCAACCACAACACTCGGGCCTCCGGTAAATGTTGGCTGGTTGTTGGATGACGTCACATGGATCACCAAGTTCTGCGTTGCACTAACATCCACACCACCATCTTCCGTGCCACCGCTATCACGCATCCGAACGCCGATGATGGCGGTACCATTCTTTCCAAAACCAATGCTGTAGGTCAGTGTGCCCGATGAATTGATCGAAGGAAGCGTACCGAACAGTGAAGGATTGCTGTTGCTGACAATTTCAAAACTCCGCGTCTGCGCGACTTCATCCGGCGGACCGACGCTGATGCTACTCAACCAGCCGTTCACCGTGCGGAGCTGCGTTCCCTCACTGTGGGACTGGTTTGAGTTGATGAAAAAACTCGGCGCATCGTTCACCGGCGTCGCGGTGATGATAAAAGTCTGCGACTCACTGAAGGCTTCACCGTCGAAGAGATGCATCTGGAAGGTCATGCTTCCGATCGCGTTCTCAGAGGTGGTGAAACTGAGGGTACCATCTGCTGCCAATGACGGCGGATGTAGGAAGGTAAGCGTACCGCTAGTACCGATGACCGTGAAGGTCAGCGTCTGTGAGGATTCATTCGCTGCACCCGCACTGATCGACGTCGCCCAACCCGGAATCACCTGATTGCCTGCATCTTCCAATACCGTAATGTCACTTCCTTTCACGAATGTGGGCGCATCATTCAGTGACACCACCTGAATCTGGAAACTGATCGTTACCGTGCGATCAAGCCCCTCATTTTCCGTCCCGCCATCGTCCGCAAGTTGCACGCCGATGCTTGCGACCCCATGAGCATCGGGAGCCGGCGTCCACGTCAGGGTACCGTCGGCGGAAATCTCCGGCTCCTCCGAAAACAATCCCGGGTTGCTGTTGCTGACGACCACAAATTGCACACTCTGTCCCGCTTCGTCAGCGGGCCCGGGATTCATGTTTTCCGCCCACCCTGCAACTTCTTGGGGCCCGGCGTCTTCAAATGCGCTTTGCGATCCGCCCCCGGCAAAGGTCGGACGATCATTGACGGCGGTGACCGTGATCACGAGATTCTGGACCTCGCTCACATTGACTCCACCGTTCAGAGTATTTCCACTATCTCTCAAATGCATTGAGATAACCGCACTGCCGTTCGCGTTGAGTGCGGTCTGAAAGGAAAGATTGCCGCTGGCATCCACCGTGGGTCCACTTACAAACAACGACTCATTCGAGTTCCCGATGATCTCAAAGGTCAGCGCTTGTGATTGCTCGCCAGGGCCAGCGGAAAGGTTGGTGGCCCAGCCGCTGATGGTATGCGCTCCGGAATCCTCCAGCACCACTTGATCAGATCCTTTCTCGAATGAAGGGGCATCGTTGATGCCGATGATCATGATCGTTGTGATCTGGATCGGACTCATGTCAATGCCGCCATTCGCCGCACCTCCATCGTCATGCAGGCGCACACTGACATTGGTCAAACCAAAGGCGTCCGCAGCTGGCGTATAACTCAACGTTCCGTCCGCAGAAATGGTCGGCTGCACGGCGAAGAGCGACGGATCCTCGCTCGTGACGATGAATTCAAGCGTTTGGTCAGCCTCGTCAATCGGCCCGGCAGTGATCGAGGTTGCCCAGCCAGGGACGACCTGCGCCCCGGCGTCTTCCAGCAAGATCTGGTTCGCACCCAAGGCAAAGCTCGGCGCGTCATTCACACCCGTGATCGTAATGTCAAAAGTCTCTTCCAAGCTCGCGTCCGAACCACCACCAGCCGTCCCCCCATTGTCACGCACTCTCAACGTGATCGTGGCCGAACCCACTGCATTGGCAAACGCCGTGAAGGTGAGATTGCCGCTGGTACTGACTGCCGGTACCGCGAGAAAGAGCGACGGATTCGTGTTCCCGGTGATCTGAAATTGGATCACCTGCCCCGCTTCATTCACCGGACCAGGACTGATCGAGGATGCCCAACCAACTACGGTTTGCGCTCCCGCTCCTTCAAATAGGATTTGATCAGCGCCTTTGACGAATGATGGCGTATCATTAACCCCTGTGACGGTAATGGTGAAATTCTGCACCGCACTGGTGTCCACACCTCCGTTGGCAGTGCCCCCATCGTCTTGAATTTGTACACCAATGACGGCGGCGCCGTTTGCATCCGGAGCGGCGGTAAAAGTCAGACTGCCATCCGCCGCCACGCTCGGCTGCACCGTGAACAAACCTGGATTGCTATTGCTCATCACGGCATACGCAACAGACTGCGTCTCTAACTGCCCGGCGTTCGGAGTAGCCCAACCGGTTAAAACTTGCGGCCCGGCATCTTCCGAAACGGTCGGACTCGACGCCGTGAAACTCGGCATGTCATTGACACCAGCCACTGTGATCACAAAGGTTTGTGCCACGCTGGTATCGACTCCTCCGTTCGCAGTACCTCCATTGTCACGAATCTGCACGGTTACATTCGCTACGCCGAAAGCATTCGTCGCAGGTGTGAAAGTAAGGGTTCCATTTGATGTCACAGCCGGTGCTGCGCTGAAGAGGCCGGCGTTGTCGTTCCCGACCAGAAACTGAAGCGTTTGGGCTGCTTCGTTCGCGGGCCCGGGACTCAAGGCTGTGGCCCAACCGGTCACGCTGTACGCACCGGCGTCTTCATTGACAACAACGTCGGCCCCCTTGGTAAAGGAGGGCACGTCATTCACCGTGTTCACGGTCACAGTGAAAGAGCGGCTCAGGAAGTTGTTGACGATCTGACCATCGTCCACCGTGACGAAAATCACCGCGCTGCCGCTCGCATTTGCCACCGGCGTGAAGCTCAACGTGCCCACCGCACCGGGACTGGTGTAGGACACGCTCGGATTGGGAATCAACGAAGGGTTATTGGAGGTCGCGGTGATGACGAGCGTCTGGCTTTCATTCGCCGCGCCGGTTCCGATGCCGGTTAGGTCAATCGTCTGAATTCCCGAATCCTCGTTGATCGCCGCAGGATTGCTGATGGCATCGAGCGTCGGCGTGTCATTGACTGCGGTGACATTGACTGTGAACGTCCGTGTTACGATGTTGTTGCTCGCCTGCCCATCGTTGACCGTGACCGTAATCACCGCGCTCCCGTTCGCATCTGCCACCGGCGTATAAGCCAACGAACCCGTGGTGTTCGGGCTGGTGTAGGTGACCACCGGGTGGGGAATAATGGCGGTATTGTTGGAAGTCGCAGTTACCGTCAGCGTCTGGCTTTCATTGGACGCGCCGCTGCCAATTCCTGTTAGGGAGATCGTTCTCAGCCCCGTGTCCTCGTTGATCGCCGCGGGATTTGCGATTGTGTTCAGGGTTGGAACATCGTTCACCGGGTTGACCGTGATACTCACGGTTGCACTGCTGCTGTTGAGCGATCCGTCGGAGACGCGAAAAGTGAAGGAATCGGTGCCGTTGAAATTCGAATTCGGAGTATACGTCCGATTTGCTCCAGTGCCGCTCAACGATCCGTTGCTCGGCGAACTGAGAAGGCTGTAAGTGAGCGACTGACCGTTGGCATCAAAACCGGTGAGAGTCACGGGCACAGCAGTGTCTTCGTTGGTGCTAACACTCTGGTTGTTCGCAATCGGAGCCTGGTTGAGAACCGTGGCAGTAAAGTCATTTCCAGTGCCACCTACATAGGAGAACTGCAGGAGCTGACCACCGTTCACCACTGACGCCCCTTGACTGATTCCCGAAAAAGTCCCATTGATGGAGACTCCGGTGCCTGCATTGATGAGTGTGAAAACGGTATTGATCGGCGGAATATAAGTATCGAAGTCAAGCGCGAGCGTGGCGCTATTGAGAGCAATCGAACCTCCCGAAGAGATATTGATCCGGTCATGGCTATCCCCCGCTGCCGTGCCCCGTATGTCAAGATCCAGCGTTTTGGTTCCCGTACCGGAGACAAAACTGAGCGAATCGAACTCCAGTGTGGTTGTGATGTCATCCGTGGTTCCCGGAGAAACTGTGCCAGCTACTGTTGTTGGCTTTACAATCCCACCATCGGTGCCAGCCAGTGTGCCACCGCTTCCCACAGTGATGGTCCCATTACCGGCAAAAAAACCATCAGCATAGAGAGCCCCGGCGCTGACATTCACATTGAACGGGGAGTTGTTGAACCCGCTCAAAACCGCATTTCCAGATCCCAATTTCGTGACCGTCGGCGTGCCGATCGAGTTGGCGATCTGCCCCCCGATTACCACCGTGCCAACACCATTCAAAGTGAGGTTATTCCCGTTCAGCACGACGGCACCGGTGGTGAGTTGAGGCTTCTCGCTGCCTGTGTGGAAACTTTGCCCCGTACCCGTGAGCACGATCGTGGGCGAGATGGTCGTGGTTCCGGAGGCGTAACTCAGAAGGATTCCGCCAGATACAAGGTCGAAGGAGTTACCTGTAACGGAGTAGCCGGATGCGGTGAACTCCAGCCCAGCAAAATCCGTGCCTGCGACGAAATTGTTGACCGTCGCCTTGTCCGACGCATTGGCTATGGAGGGAAATACAAGACTATCGCCAGCAACCGGCACGAGATTCGAAGTCCAATTGGTGGAGTCGTTCCAGTTCGTGTTAAGGAGATCCCCGCCATCCCAGGTTCTGATGGCGGCTGTCGCTTGCGCCACGGCAAGCGACCAAATTGCAAGGATGGCGAATTTCATGGGGAAGCGCGATTGCAGATCATGGGGGAACGATTGGCTTGAAACACGAATTACCAACCGAAAGGGAACGCACATCTCTTTCAACCAGAAAGGACTCGCCCGGCGCAAGGAGCGAATAAAGCCAGCCTGAAGCCTGATCATGGCACCCGACTCCCCATTAACCGTATCGGAGAGCAACGCGGACTCGTTGGCAGCTGTAATTCAAAACTTCCCACCATCCCTAACCACTCCTCTCTTACTTCCCAACTTCAGCAACTTCTAAACTTCCCAGACAAATTATACTCTAATTCCTTGCCCTTTCCCCTCCACCCCACCTACCCTCCCCCTATGCCCCGCCCCCGCTTCCTCGCCCCCTGGAAAAACTCCACCACCAAACCCGCCCTCTA
>SYAP01000339.1 GCA_005787565.1 Verrucomicrobiaceae bacterium
AACCCACCCCGCTCACCCATCCCCTCCCGCCCTCAAAACCCGTCCCCGCCGCACGCCTCCAACCCGAGTGGAAAATCGCCACGCCCCAGCCCGTTCCCCAAGCCGACCCCGATGGCGGCTTTGAAATGCGCTTCGGCCGCGTCTGGCTCGTCCGCATCGGCATCGGACTCCTCCTCACCGGCCTCGTCCTGTTAGGAAACTACGCCTACAAAAACTGGATCCGCGACCTCTCCGCCGGCGTCCGCCTCACCGCCCTCTACCTTTGCGCCGGACTCCTTTTTGAATCCGGACGCCGCCTCGCAAACCGCCCCAACCTCAGTCGCTTCGGCGAAGTCGTGATCGCCGGCGGACTCTCCTTCTTCTACTACTGCACCTTCGCCGCCCACCACGTCGAGCGCCTGCGCGTCATCGAAAGCCCACCCCTCGGTGCCATCCTCCTCGGCCTCGCCGCCGCCGGAATGGCCGCCGTTTCCTGGATCTGCCAAGCCAAAGGCACCGCCATCCTCGGCATCCTCCTCGCCTCCTACGCCACCATGCTCCAGCCACTCGGCTGGCTCTCCTGCGTCTCCAATCTCGTCCTCGCCACCGCCGGCTGCTTCTTCCTCACCCGCCCCGGCTGGTCCGGCCCCGGCTGGGCATCCCTTCTCACCACCTACGCCTCATTCCTCGGCTGGCAGCTGTTAGGCGCATCCGGAGCCGGAACCACCGGAGCCTCCGCTACCGCACTCTGGTTCCTCCCCGCCACCTGGGCCCTCTTCGCACTCCCCTGCCTCATGGGGAAATTCCGCGATTCCATGCCGGACCGCGCCAAAGCATGGTTCACCGGCTCCAACAATACCCTCGCATTCCTCCTCTTCAGCGGCCTCTGGCTCGCCCGCCACGACTCGGAAAAATACTGGATCGTCGCCGCCATCATCGGCGTCATCTGGATCTCATGCGGTGCCTGGTGCCGCAGGAAATCCGACATCGCCGGCAGCGTCTTCATGGTCCAGGGCCTCGCCTGCACCAGCCTCGCCATCATCCTGAAACTCGACGGCTACCACCTCGCCCTCGCCCTCGCCGGAGAATCCCTCGCGCTCGCCCTGACCTTCGCCCGATTCCGTGGACGCAGCGAACTCGCCTTCTCCATCGGCGCCGCACTCATCGCCACCCTCCGAATGCTCGGCCACACCGTGCACGATCCCGCCTACGATCTCTCCATCCCCATCTGGTCCGCCGGTCTCGGCGGTCTCCTGCTGCTTGTCACCAGCGCCGTGCTCCTATGGGCATCGGAAACCAGCGATGAGGAAAGGAAACCCTTCGCCCGCGCCGGCTCCACCATCATCTTCAGCTCCGCCCTCGCCGCCATCCTCGTCGGCTGGTGCCTGCGTCTCGAAAAACCATGGCCCATGCCCACCGCCATGGCCATCTCCCTCGCCTTCGCCGCCACCTCACTCCTCGCCGATCGCTCACGCCGCTGGATCGAGCTGCTCTTCGGCGCAATCGCCTCGCTCATCGTCACCCTGTCCGTCATGGCCCTGCAATCCACCCCCTGGGCCTTCGCCACCACCGCACTCATCGCCATCGCCGCCCTCTGCATCTGGCAACACCGCGCCATCCCCCAAAAAGACCTCCCCTCACCCAATCACGACCTCGCCAACTTCCCCGATTTCCCCATCTGGCTCCACTCCTTCGCCATCACTGCCGCCACCTTCGGAGCCATCCATTTCCTCGATATCCCACCCACCGCCAAAGCCCTCTACCTCGGCCTGTCAGGATTTCTATTAGTCGCCACCGGCCGCTTCCTCCGCCTCCACACCCTCGTCCCCACCTCCAGCCTCCTTGGCGTCGCCTCGCTCGTTCTGTTAGGAAATGTGGACCCGCTCCCCGCGGCCCCACTCTTCACCCTGACAGCCATCCAGCTCGCCACTTTCGCCATCGCCATCCTTCCACGCTTCCGCCCCCTCCTGCCAGCCCCCCTCCTGCTCTCCACCGCCGCCATCACCCGCATCATCGCCTTCTTCTCATGGTGCGCCGCATGGATCGCCCGCTCACCCAACCACTGGGGCGACTGGATCGCACTCACCTCCCTCGCCCTCATCATCATCTCCCACCGCCTCACCCGCCGCCTCATCGCGGAAACCACTCCCCTCCTCGGCCTCGCCATCGCATGGGGCCTCGTCACCTCCGCCTCCCAACCATGGTCCATCCAAGACACCCCCGCCAGTTGGCGCGGCTGGGCCGTCATCCTCACCCTGCTCTACCTAGCCCTCACCTCCAGAAACCGCCAATCCTTCTCCGACGACCGACCCACCCAAAACCGCTCCGTCGCCCTCATCGGGGCCATCGCCTGCGCCGGCATCGCCCTCTGGACCACCCAACTCATCGTCTGGCACCACGGCTGGAAACCCACCGCCGTCGTCTGGACCCTCCTCGGCTTCTCCGCCGTCAGCACCGGCCTCTGGCAGCGACTCCAAATCTTCCGCCTCTCCGGCTTCGCGCTCCTCGCCCTCGCCATCCTCAAGGTCTTCGGCATCGATGTCTGGGACTTCAACGCCTTCATGCGCGTCGTCTCATTCATCGTCCTCGGCCTCGCCCTCATGCTCCTCGGCCTCTTCTATCACCGCTTCGCTCCACTGCTCAAACAATGGCTCGACAGTGACGAGTAATAAGAAGCGCCCTCTCCGCCGGATCAAATCCCCTGAACCATCACCTCTTCACCACCTCCGCCAGCCATTCCGCGGAATCCAACCTCAACACCACCTTGCCAGAACTCCAACTCCCTCACCAACCAAACACCACCGGCGGCACCACGATCCTCACATTCCCCCCCTTGCGATCCTCGGACTCCTCGATCGCCGTCACCACCTCATCCTCGAACTCGATCACCGTCTTCCCCTTCTCCTCCTGCGTCACATGCGAAAGCTGGCGATACGCCGCCCCTGTTAGAGGATCCACCCGCGTCACATAATGCTTCACCTCCTCATAATCGATATACTCCCACTTGCCAGATTGCCCCTGCTTCGTCCGCCTCAAACTCGTCTTCGTCGGCTTCCCGCGCGACAACCCCACCTCCTCAATCGTCATCCCGATCGCCACCTCGTTCTCGGCAATGATCGCCTGCACCTCGATCTGCCGCTCATACAACTTCTTCAAGTTCGCCACAAACTCCGGATCCTTCGAGGCAAACGCCCACGGCGCCACCCAGCCCACAATCCCGTTACGCAACCCCTGCCCCCTCACCCGGTAAACCTTCTCCGTCATCGCCTCCAACCGCACCTTCTGGTTCGCCTTCAGGAACCCCAACCGCACCTTCCCCTCCTTGTCCGAAAACACCGGAGCCTCCTTCAAAACCATCAGCTCGATCGGCTCCTTCACCGTCTGCTCCAGATAAACCACCTCCGGATCCTGCTCCAACAGCGACTTCCGCTCGCCCTGCCGCAACTGGCCCATCACCGGCATCGCCGCCAGCACCAACACCATCAAAATTCCCGTCTTCATCGTCGTAAGATACCGCCCACCGAGAAAAACGGAAGGTCGGATTTGGCTTCGACGAATTCCCACCCCATTTATTCACCAAAAAAAAATCACCCCCCTCATGAAAACCGTAAACGAGAGCGCTCCTCCGACCTTCAACCCATCCTTCAACCTTCACCTCCCCGCCCTCCCCGGGAACGCCGACGTCCTCTTCGGCAAACCAATGCGCCACCATTGACCCGCGCGAAGCCCTCTTCATCCAAACCAATTAGCATCCTCTCTCCTTCTTTCGCCCCCTCGACCCTCGACCCTCCAACCTTCCAACCTTCCAACCTTCCAACCTTCCAACCTTCCAACCTTCCAACCTTCCAACCTTCCAACCTTCCAACCTTCCGACCTTCCGACCTTCGACGTTCGAAGTTCGAAGTTCACCCCCCCATTTCCGCCGTTCAGCGTCCCAGCCTTTCAGCATTTACTCCCCCAGCCATGTCCCTCTCCTCCAAACTCTTCGCCACCGCCAAAGAACTCATTCCCGGCGGCGTCAACTCCCCCGTCCGCGCCTTCAGAAACGTCGGCGGCGAACCCTTCTTCGTCCGCCGCGCCCACGGCAGCCGCATCGAGGACATCGACGGCAAAACCTACATCGACTACATCGGCTCCTGGGGCCCCAACATCCTCGGCCACGCCCCCGTCGTCATCACCAACACCATCCACGAAGTCGCCAAATCCGGCATCTCCTTCGGCATCCCCAACCCCTTCGAAGTCGAAATGGCACGCACCATCACCGATTGGGTCCCCTCCGTCCAAAAGGTCCGCATGACCTCCTCCGGCACCGAAGCCACCATGTCCGCCATCCGCCTCGCCCGCGGCTTCACCAAACGCGACCTCATCGTCAAATTCGACGGCTGCTACCACGGCCACTCCGACTCCCTCCTCGTCGCCGCAGGCTCCGGCGCACTCACCCATGGCGAGCCAGATTCCGCAGGCGTCCCCAAAGACACCGCCAAAAACACCCTCGTCCTCCCCTACAACGACCTCGAAGCCCTAGAAACCCTCTTCGCCCAAAAAGGCCACGAAATCGCCGCCATCATCGTCGAATCCTACCCCGCCAACGCCGGCCTCGTCTTCCCCAAACCCGGCTACCTCCACCGCCTCTCCTCCATCACCCGCGAAAACGGTGCCCTCCTCATCTTCGACGAAGTCATGACCGGCTTCCGCCTCGGAAAAGCCGGCGTCCAGGGCATCGAAAACCTCACCCCCGACCTCAGCTGCTTCGGCAAAGTCATCGGCGGCGGCCTCCCCGTCGGAGCCTTCGGCGGCCGCGCCGACGGCATGGACCTCCTCGCCCCCCTCGGCCCCGTCTACCAAGCCGGCACCCTCAGCGGAAACCCCCTCGCCATGGCCGCCGGCCTCGCCCAACTCAACGAACTCTCCAAACCCTCCTCCTACCCCCGCCTCGAACAACTCGGCGCCCACTTCGAAGCCGGCCTCCACACCCTCATGCAGGAAAAAGGCATCCCCTACCGCTTCCACCGCACCGGCTCCATGTTCTGCCTCTACTTCACCGACCGCGAAATCAACAACGTCACCGACGTCATGAAACAGGACCTCGACCTCTTCAAAAAATTCTTCTGGGGCTGCCTCGACAAAGGCATCTACCTCGCCCCCTCCCCCTACGAAACCGGCTTCCTCTCCCTCGCCCACACCGAAGCCGACCTCGACGAAACCCTCACCGTCTTCCAAGACGTCCTAACCACCATCTGATTCCGCCCGCCACCACCCCATGCGCGCCTTCCATCAATACCGGATCCAAACCATCTTCGCCCTCCTCCAATCCGGCGTCATCCTCTTCGGCACCCTCCTTACCGGAGCCATCATGAAATCCATGGAACTCGCCGCGCAGATGGAAAAAGTCCCCCTCATCCTCCGCTTCGTCCGCGACTGGGGCTTCCTACTCATCCTCGTCCCCCTCGCATGGATCGCCCTCACCATCCGCCTCGAACGCGTCTGCGACTGGCACACCAAACGTTGGACCTTCATCTCCTGCCTCTGCCTCCTCGCCGCCCTCGCCTGGTTCATGGCCCTCACGATCGCCCGCGCCGGATCAACCACCATCAACGCAGGCCCCTAAACTCCGACTTCCGACTTTCAACTTCCGACCTCCATCCTCTCGCGCCTTTCTAATCTCTCGCGGTGCGCCCTCCACCCTCCACTTCCCCAACCCACCCCAACTCCCTCAGCACCCATCGCGTACGGCGAAGCCTTTTACGCGACCCCGCCTCCGCGTTTCGCTTCATAAAACTCCCGACCTTCGACTTTCGACTTTCCGACCTTCAACTTTCCAATCTTCGACCCTCCCCCTCAACCCCTCCTATTCGGCTGTCTCAAATGGATCTGAGATATCCGTATCATCCGTATCGTTTGGCCTCTGCTCCGGCTCGTCTTGTCGTTCATTCGCTGGCTGCTCTTCCCGATACAACTTGGTGTAGTCCCTGGACTCTTCATACCACGGCAAGCCGATTTGGCGGCAAAAGACTTCCATCGCCTCCAAGTCAAACAACTCTGGAACTCCCTTCGGCCTGGCCGCATGATCCTCGCACAGGAAGCAAATGTCGATTGAAGCAACAATCTTCCAGTTGGAATCATAGAACACAAATGCGTGATGGGGATCGTAGCATTCCACTTCACCACGCTCTTCCTCAACCTCTTCGTTGAGCAGCTTCAGCAGCCTCTTCGTCTGCTCCTCCGAAAGCCGAACCGTCGTGGCCCGGATCACCCCCTTGTGCAGGCTGCCATCCGGGAATGAAATCGAAGCTCCTCGCGGATCTTGGGAAAAGTCATAACAATAACCGACCACATGCGCATACGGCACACCAGGCCACTTCTTTGGTTCCGCCAAAGCGCTTGAAAGGGTGACGGCGAAGAGGGCGATTAGCGTTTTCATTTTTGCGTGACGTTTGAGTGGAGGAATTGGCGCGCCTCGATCTTCATTCGATTGGCCGAGGATGCTGAAACCCCCAACGGCCTCCATAGTGTATCCGTTCATGGCGAATCTGCGCGAAGCTTGGGTTGATGCATTGGGGCGGCTTGAGGTAGTGCTCTATCGCCAACCTGATCTGTATACCAGCCTCCAAGTGAGACACACCTCCGGTTCCTGTGCCAAAGGCAGGAAAGACCAGTGTTGAGATTCGAGCACCTTCCATCTCATTCATTCGATGCACTTCAAGAATGGTTGCCCACGCGGCAAGATAAACATGGTCCGTGCCGTCGATGTTCATGGGGATCCTCATCGTAGGCGAGTGCGCAACCCATCTGCAACGCGAGTGACCAGTCGGAACGACGATGGAAGTTCCAACCGGTTGTTCCCCCAGGTAGTCCTTCAAGATTCGCGTCTGGATCCGCTCCTGAAGCGCGACCCCAAAGAACTTTAAAACCGCGAGGTCCATTCCAGCGTCCATCAATCCAAATGAGTTCCCCGCAGTCGCAACACAATCAAACGCTGGAATCTCTTCGAAACGCCCCGGATACACCTCAACTTGCCCGCAACCGCGCATCGCCCAACGAAGTTCGCTAGAACCTTCCAAACTGGGCGAGGCAAGGATAAACCTATTGATCATGTTTTACAGAGCGTCTAGCTCATCCACGGCAGGGGTGGAAGCCCGAATTCAAACTAAAGCGTTCCCCGCCGTTGGATGGAGTATCTTGTTATTCGTCGGTGCGGCTGACTTCCACTAAATGCTCACCGAACCAGTTCCAAGCTTCTAGAATCAGTTTTGCCCCAGAGTCGTCTATCATACA
>SYAP01000340.1 GCA_005787565.1 Verrucomicrobiaceae bacterium
AGTCCGAATCGAAGTCCGAGCTGGATCGTTTTTGCGATGCGATGATTTCGATCCACGGGGAGATCACGGCGGTCATTCGCGGTGAACTGGATGCGAACGACAACCCGCTGAAGAATGCGCCGCACACCACCGACGTTGTGTGTGGCGACACGTGGACGCACGCTTATCCGCGCGAGCAAGCCGCTTTCCCGTTGCCCTATCTCCGCCAGCACAAGTTCTGGCCATCGGTTGGCCGGATTGACAACGTCCACGGTGACCGGAATCTCGTGTGCACATGCGACAGCGTGGAAGCTTATGCGGAGCGGGGTTGATTGATGGGGGACGGGGCGCTTGGTTTGAATTTCACTCCAGGTATCCCCGTGCCGAGATCAGTTCCCAACTGAGGTATTTGTCGGGGACATTGAAGATGAAGGAATCGGATGCGGCACGGAAGGTGCCGGTGGAGTAGGGTCTCAGTGTTTTGTCATCGATTTCACCGGGGATGAACACCATGCGGAAGCGTCGGCTTTCGCTATTGGTGGAGTTGCGGATGATCACATCGATATCGGTCAGCATGCGGTTGGTTCCGTTGTAAACCCGGGCGGTCATGTAATCGGAATCGAAGCTGATGCGACCTTCGATCCTGGCCAGTTTCGGGTCAGTCAACTCCACCGGTTTCGGTTCGTCGCTTTGCTTGCATCCCGGGGTCAGGCCTGTGAGAGAGGTCAGTAGCAGTACGCATGCGAGGTGGGGCAGGCGAATCCTTGAGGGGTTTGAGAACGGGTTGAATCTCATTTCTAACGAAGTGAATACCGTGATGGTTCAGGCCTCTCAATGAGAAAGGTTCACGGGGTCCTGATTTCCATCAGGACGCCCGGGTCGGGATGTGGAGTCCGCAGGTTAACGCAATCAGTCTCGGGTGGTGAATTCGCGGGATGCGGAGAGGGCGAATTGTTCGGGGTCGTACATCGACTCCACCTTGGCGGGTGGTGCGGCGACTTTGCCGGGGACGGTGCATCGTGCGAGGTAGGTGATGGTGTAGGTGCCCTTGCGCCAGACTTGGTTGAAATAGAACACGGCGCGGTCGGAGCGGAGTTCGGAATGGCTGATGTTCCAATCGGTCTCGCTGGTGGCCGGGCCGGCGGCGGCGCGCTGGCTGGCGAAGTCGGTGTTGACGGTTTCGAAGGTGGCGGGGAGCGGATCCTCGATGACGAGGTAGCGGTTGTTGTCGGCGGGCAGGGTGACCCGAAGCGAGACGCGGATCAGGTCGCCGGGGGCAGGTTGGTCGAGCGGTTTCATGGTGCCGTCGGCATTGACGAGTTCGTAGAATCGTTCGACGGACATGCCGTTGTTAGAGACCGGTTGGGTCGGTTGGATCTGCGGTTTGGCGGCCAATTTGAGGCGGACGTGGCAGGTTTCGTTCGGATTGGCGACGAGTTTCATGCCGGGTTCCAGCGTGAGGACGCGGGTGGCGGTGAGTTGGTCGGCATTGAGGTTGATCGTTTCGCTGCCTTTGGCGGTTTCCAGGATGATGGCGATCGAGGTTTCGTTGGATTTCTCGTGTTTCGCGTATTCGGCGAGGGCGAGGAGGCTCCATCCGTTGACCCAGGTGTTGTGCCAGTGACCGTAGGGGTTGCGGTCGTTTAGCAACTGGTCGAGCGAGGCATCGCGTTGCGGGCCGTTGGGATCGATGGTGGACCAAGCAAGAAGGCTTGTGGCAGCGTTTGGCTGATAGGGCATCCAATCTTCACCATTGGTGGTGGTCGGGACCTTGGAGGCGAGGATGGCTTTGGCGGTGGTGTTGGCATTTTTCTCACCGGATCCCGCGACGGCGAGGGCGAGGAAATGGCGGGCGGTGGGGGTGAGTTCGCCGAGCCGCTCGATGAGTGTGGCTTGGTAGGCGGGTTGTGGTTTTCCGGCGAGGGAGAGCACCCAGAGTGAGCGGGATTGGATTTCGAGTTCCCAGGAGTTCTTGATGTCGGCGAGGCCGCGCAGGTTGGTGATGAGGTGTTCGGTGAGTTTGGTGATGGAGGATTCCGGAACACTGGCACCATTTTCGCGGGCGAGGATGAGACCCATGCCGGCGAAGGCGGTGGCCCAATCGACGCGTTCGGTGCTGCCGGGCCAGTAGGAGAAGGAGCCGTCGCCGAGTTGCATCGAGATCAGGCGGTCCGCGCCGGATTGGATGGCGGCTTTGATTTTCTCGGGTGGGGTGCTGGCGAAGCGTGGCACGTGGGGTGCGAGTGATTTCACGGCGAACCAAGGCATGAGCGAGGAGGTTGTTTGTTCGACGCAGCCGTGTGGGTAGCTGAGGAGGTAGTCGATCGAGCCGGCGGCTTCTGATAGACGGGAGACGCAGAGTTCGAGTTCGAGGTTGCCGGTGCCACCTAACAGGTCTTTGTCGAGTGATGCGAGGAGGTCGCGAGGTGTGCCGGGTTTATCGAGCTTGAAGGATTTGTTCTGGCGGAGCAGCGGCATCGGATAGGCGACGGGCAGGCGGATTTCGACGGCGTCCGAGAGGGCTTTGGCGAGTGGTGCTGTGAGTTCCTTGCCGCCGCCGAGGGAGACGGGCACGGCCTGCCATTGGAAGACGGCTTCGCCGGTGTTTTCCACGAGCGTTGGGAAGTCCACGGTACCGGATTTTCCGGGTTCGAGTGTGATCGTTTGGGTGGTCACGGTGGAGGAGCAGACGGGGGTGCCGGAGGAGGCGTTGGGTTGGTAGCGGATTTCCCAGGTGCCGGTGAATTCGGAGGCGTTTTGCACGAGCACGCGCGGGGTGACCTGATCTCCCTGATGGGCGAAGCGCGGGGCTTTTGGTTCCAGCATCAGCGGCTTGTTGACGACGATGGCGGACTCCACCGATCCGAAGCGTGCGGCCTGGTGGTGGGCGACGGCGATGACGCGGTAGCGGGTGAGCGTGTCCGGTGCGGTGAAGGTGTGGGTGAATCGCCCTTCGGCATCGGTGATGAGGGACGGTGCCCAGGTGGCGCAGGGGTCGAAGTTTTTCCGCATTTTTTGTTCGAGAGCGGCGGAATCGCCACCGCCGCCGATGAAGAAGCCCTTGTTGAAGAACGAGCGCATGTCGGGATCTTCCGCGAGGAAGTGATCGAGCGAGATGCCGGTCTCCACGTCGAGGAAACGGGGGCGATAGAAATGGTCGATGGGGTTCGGGGTTTCATAGCCCATGACGGCGAGCGTGCCTTCGTCCTCCGCGTAGAGGGTGACTTCGGCGTTGGCGGCGGGAGTGCCATCGGCGAGCTTGACGGAGCCTGTTAGGGTGACCTTGTCGCCGGGGCGGAAGGATACGGGTGTGGCACCGGGTTGTTGGGAATTTCCGACGGTGCCATCTGGGGCGCTGGCGTTGACGGCGACGTTGAGGCGTTCGCGTTTCGGTTCGACGATGAGTTCGCAGTAGCCGAGGCGGAGTTGCGGTTCCTTGTGGTCGCGTGCGGAGTCGTTCGCGCCTTTGACGATGAGGACGGAGACGAAGGCGTTTGGCGCATCGTCATCGGTTAGAGGGATTTCCACGACGGGATTGTCGGCCTTGAGCGGGATCATGAAGGAGCGGAGGACCTTTTCGCGTTCGATGGTGACCAATGCGGTGCCTTCGATGGGAGAGAGGACGAGCACGCGAGCCGTGTCACCGGGCTGATAGGATTTCTTTTCGGCGACGAGGCGGATGCGGAGGCCGTCCTCGTATTGCCATGGAAATTCGTTGGTGCCGTAGACGTGGAAGCGGGTGACGGTGGCGAAGGGGCGGCCCTCCGGATCGAGTCCGCGGACTGTTAGGAAATGCAGGCCGTTGGTGGTAGGGGTGATCGGCAACGGTTGGCCATCGCGGGCGGAGGCAGCGGGGTCGATGGTGATTTCCTGGGTGGAAACGGTTTCCTCGGTGGTGTCGTTGCGGGTGGTGGTTTCACCTTGTTCGTTTTGAGCTTTGACCGTGGAGCTGATCGAGCGGGAGAGGGTGGAGGTGACCTTGACGGGTTGGGTGAAGGGTTCTCCGTCCGGGGTGATCGCGACGATGCGGAGCGGGACTTCCTGATTCACTTTGACGAGGCGGTCGTTGCGGGAGATGCCGACGTAAACCGCTGCGGGGTGCACCGTGGCGGTGGTGACTTCGGTGAGTGTCTGGTTGTTGGCGTCGGTGACTTCGGAGGAGATGGTGACTTCGCGGGTGCGGGGGAACTCGGCGCTTGGGATTTCGGTGGTGACGAGGGCTTTGCCTTCTTCGTTGAGGGTGGTTTCGCCCTGATTTTGGACGGTGCCCGAGTCATCGCGGCCGCTGTCCCAACGGTAGCCGAAGTAGTGATACCAATAACTCCAGTCGTCGGTCCGGTGGTTGCCGAACTGGAAGTCGCGGAAGCGCTCCGGATAGAGATTGGTCTCAGCGACGCGGGTGAAGTGTTTCACTTTGCCGGAGGCGACGGGTTGGCCCTGATAGTAGCGGGCGTCGATGACCGTCTCCACCGATGTTGCGGCGAGATCGGGTGGGGTGATGCTTTGCTCGACTTCGAAGGCATTGCGGCGGAATTCCTCGACGCGCAGCGGCAGTTCGAAGGTGGCGTTTTCCTGGAGGGCTTCCTGTTCATACCAATCCTCGATGGTTTCGGCGCGGGCGAGTTCCTCTGGGTATTCGAGGACGATGCGGTGGGATCCGGTGCGCAGGGCGGGGAGGGTGTAGGTGAGGTCAAACGAGCCGTTGGCGGAGAGTTTCACTTCGCCGGTGTGGATTTCCTTGTCGGTGGGGTCGAGGATGCGGAGACGGGCGGGTGCCTGATCTGGCTCCTCGATGCCGTTGCCACGCTGGGAGCGGACGATGCCTTTCAGTCTAACGGTTTCGCCGGGTCGATAGAGTGAGCGGTC
Organism: Verrucomicrobiaceae bacterium; assembly: GCA_005787565.1. Taxonomy (GTDB): domain Bacteria; phylum Verrucomicrobiota; class Verrucomicrobiia; order Verrucomicrobiales; family Akkermansiaceae; genus Luteolibacter. Next base: position 4,846 of record SYAP01000340.1, read on the forward strand.
GGTGAAGAGGAATGCCTTGCGGCGGACTTCGAGGGGTTTGCCCCAGGAGTAGCGGATCGGGAAATGCCAGGTGCCCACGGTGGAGAGCGCGGTGTCGAATGCTGTCAGATAGGTGTCGTCGGCGAGGCTTGCGCGGAGGTGGCGTGCTTCGGCGGGGCGCGGGAGGCGGGCGAGTCCTGAGGCGTCGGTGGTGAAGGATTCGAGGGTTTTGGAATCCTCGCCGAACATTTCGAGTTTCACTCCGGGCAGGGGCTGGCCTGTTAGGCAGGAGAAGCTGTAGACCATCGCTTCCTTTTCGGTGATTTTCCACGCGAGTCCGATGTCGGTGAGTTGGACGATCGACTGAGCGTTGCGGCGACCGCTGTTAGGGAGTTCTGCATGGGGAGCGCCGACGATGTCGACAAACAAGGCACAGTGGCGGAGTTCCTTGGGAAGGATCTCGTTCCAGTCGAGGGTGATTTCCTTCGAGGTATCGATGGGGTTGTCCAAGACGATTTCCTTTTCAGCGATGAGATCGCCGCCGACGAGTGACCACGGGAGCGGTGCGGTGGGGGATATTTCGGACCATTCTGGGCCGTCACCGGAGTAGTGGCGGAATCCCTGATAGGCGCGGATCAGGTCGTTGCTGGCGAGGCGTTTGATGCGGACGGTGAGTTTCGAGAGATTGACGGTGCGGACGGGGTAGGTGCGGTTTCCGCCGGCGAGTTGGGCTTGGTCGAAGCTGGCGATGAGGAGTTCGGGTTCGACGCGTTCGAATTCGAGTGCGGCGGTGTTTTCTGCGACGAGAGCGAGGCCGGCGGCGGAGGCGAAGGGAGGGCGGATGGTGAGGTTCCATTTGTCCGAGGCGGAGAAATCGCCTTCGAAGATGATGGATTGCCCTTCGACGCGGAGGGTGAGGTTCTCGGGAAGTGGGGAGAGTTCGACGGATTTTGTTAGAAAATCGGCGGGCAGCGGATTTGGCACGGGATGGTTGAAGCGTGCGATGAGGGTGCGTGGGGTGTCCGCGGCGACCCGTGCTTCGAGTGAGGTGCAGGCGAAGGGGGCGATGGTGCCGATTTCGTAGGAAGCGGCGGATGGGAGTTTGGCTTTTCCGGTGGCGTTCGGGATGCCTGCTGCGACGTTGATTTTCCAGTTTTCACCTGCGGGGAGTGGAGTGGATGGAGATGCGACTAGCAGATGGCGCAGGACTCCTGAAGGTGGGGGGATGTTTCCATTTGCATCCGGTGCCACACCGCGAGTGAAACGTGATGACCATGAGCGGTAGGAGTTGCGGAGGCGGTCCGATTGTTCCTCGGTGGGTGGCAGGACCTCGGCGGCGATGCGGGTGCCGTCCTTTGAGGTGAAGAAAATGGATTTGGAAAGCTTGGCGGGGTCGACATCGTCGTTGAAGACGATGGTCCATTCGGCGGTTGATGCGGAATAGCCCGAAGTCCAGCGGTTCTGGCTGGTTGCTGTTAGAATGCGGAAGGGCTCGCTGTTGAGTTTGGTGATTTCGCCGGCGGGGACGGTGGATTGGTCGAGGTATTTGAGTTTTTTCGGCAGCGAGAAGGTGTATGTCGTTGCGATTTCCGGAGATTTGGAGGGAGTGAAGGTGGCGATGTTTCCCGCTTTCCAGACGAGGGTGCCGGGAAGTGGTGGTTGGATGTTGAGCCAGGTGTTGTCGACTTCCTTTCCGAGGTCGCCGGGTTTCACGGCATCGTGATCGAGCACGAGGTCGATGGTGGATTCGGGAGCGAGCGAGGGAGTGGACGGGACAAGCCGCGGGGCGGCGGAGGCGGCGAGCGGAAGCGCCAGGGTTGCCGCGAGAAGCGAGCGTAATGTTTTCATGGTCGGCCGAAAGGGTTCCAGCCGTGAGGTTAGCGGAAATTGGCGGACTGGAAATGCAAATCCATGAGCGCGACGGGAAATTTACAAAGTGCGGATTATTTCAGCGTTGGCTTTCCGACGATCCAACCGAGCGATTCGAGGAATTCGTCCGCGGCCACGACGGTTTCCTCGAAATGGGGGGAATTGTTGAAGAATCCGTGCCCGGCACCTTTGGTGATTCTGAGTTCGCAGGGCGAGCCGGCTTCCTTCATTTTCGCGGTGAAACTTTCGCCGACTTTCACTGGGATCAACTTATCGGAATCACCGAGAAAGATGATGGTTGGAGGTGCGCCTTTGCTGATGTGGTGGGCGGGTGAGTAGGCGCGGAAGTTTGCGCCGAGGCGGTCGTTTCCCCACTGGCCGGGGCCGTTGTCGAAGACGGGGTTGAACAGGACGAGCGCGTCCGGTTTGCAGGAAATTGTGAGATCGTCCTTCGGGTCATCGAGCCCGGGAACGAGTGCGGCGAATGCGGCGAGGTGGCCACCAGCCGAGCCGCCGGCACCGGCGATGCGCGAGGGATCCACGCCGAGTTTGGCGGCATGGGCACGGAGGTGGCGGATGGCGGATTTCGCGTCGGCGCAGCAGACATCGGGTGGTCCTTTTTTTCCGGGAATCGTCCGGTATTCGACGCGGGCCGTGACCATGCCGCGGGTGGCGAAGTAGGCGGCTTGTTTTTTGAACTGTTCTGGAGTGCCGCCGATCCAGCCGCCGCCGAAGAAGAAGATCATGGCGGGGCGTTTGTCGGAGGGTTTCCAATCCGCGGGTTTGTCGATGAACAGGCGCAGTTTTCTGCCGTTGGCTTCCTTGTAGACGAGGGTTTCGGATTCTCCGCCGTGGAGGCAGGAAATGAGGGAGAGTGTGATGAGGGTGAGGGCCCGGAGAAACATGTGGGTTTCAACGTGGCGAAGCGGGGAAATTGTTCACGCGCGGATGCGAACTTCATCGGCCTGGAGCAACCGATGGAGGCCTGATTCGTTGCGAAGCATCAGTTCGCCACCCGGTGCGATGCCTTCCACGCTACCGTCGAGCGGGCCGTTGGGTGTTAGAAGGGAAACTTCGTGACCGGTGAGCACGCAGCGCTGTCTGACTCCGCGAAGGATGCTTTCGAAGTCCGCTCCGATCTGGCGGACGCGGTGGGCCAGCGGATGGAGGATCGCGCCTAACACCTCGGGCAGAGGGAGGGTGGCTCCGGTTTCGAGGGCGAGAGAGGTTGCGGTGTCCGCGACGGCTTCGGGAAATGTGAGGGTATTCACGTTGAGGCCGATTCCGACGATGGCGAAACCGCGGCCGGCTTCGACGAGGATTCCCGCGATTTTCTTACGGCCGACCCAGACGTCGTTGGGCCATTTGATGCCTGCGAGCGGGAGTTGTGTTTCCACGGCTTCCGCCACGGCGAGTCCTGCGGCCAGGGCGAGGCGTGGCCAGAGGGATGGGGGTTCCTGTGGGCGAACCAGCACGGAGAACGCCAGTGATTTGCCGGGAGGTGCGAACCAAGCAGCACCGCGTCGCCCGCGGCCGGCGGTTTGTTTTCGTGCAACGACCACCAATCCGTCCGCCGCACCGGATTCACCTAACAGGCGGGCCTCATCATTGGTTGATGCCACCTCGTCCTTGATCAGCAGCCGGAAGGGTTCCGGCAATTGGTTCGCCATGTTTGAGAAATCATCGGGATCCATGGTGATTGGAATCGGGATGTCAGCGGGTCGGTTCCATCGCGCGAGGAGCTGCGTCCGAAGGGGCGGTGTATTTCCAAGCGACTAACAGAAATGCGAGCAACAGGAGAATCCAGACGCGCCACCATGGGTCGGGCTGGGTGTGGCGTTCCAAGACGGCTGCGGATGCGGTTCCGAGCGTGTCGGTGGTTGAGCATGCGGAGAAATCGGCTTCGCGGGTGTCGGCGAAGTAAACGGCGGAGGTCAGCAAGGCGGCTTCGCCCTGGCGGAGTGTTAGAAATCCTGGTGTCAGCGGTGCGGCGCCCGACTGGCCGAAGTCGGCGGAGTTCATCGGCTTTCCTGATAGATCGAGCGCCTCGCTTTTGACAGGTGGCTGGGGTGCGGTGGCGATTTCGATGGGTTGTCCGGTTTCGAGATTGAGTGATTGTGGTGCGACCTTCGCCTCGCGAATCGATTCGGCGAAACGGTGAAGGCAGACAATGAATGCGGGTTGGTTTGCGGCGTTCGAGAGGCGGAGGTCGAAGTTGAAGCACAATTGTTGGGTGGGCGGTGCGGTTTCCGTTGCGGCGGTGCGGCGGAGGAAAATCAACGGGCGTTTGGCCTGCCAGAGAAGCACCTCGTCGGAAGGAAGTCGTTGCAATTCGAGGGTCTCGCGCACGAGCAGGGATTGCCAGTTCAGTCCGTCCATGAGTGGATGGGGTTCGGCGACGATGCCGCCTTTGAGGTAGGCTCCGCTTTGGGTGCTGTCCTCGACAAATACCACGGAATTTCCCGGTGGAAGTTGTGGATCGAGAGGGTCATAGGTCACGAGGGAAAGGTCTGCGGATGCGGCGTCCTGCGATGGTTCCGCGGAGTCGAGGGCGCGAAGCAGCTTGGCTGATAGATCGCCGAAGGCCTGGGAAGTGGCGGTGAACAGCTTCAGCGGTTTTGGAGCGGGAGCGACCATCGGCAAAGTGTCATCGAGGGTGAAGCGGTCCGCTGTCAGGACGGCGCGGACGTTTTTCGCATTTTTGGGGAATGCGGCCTGGATGGTGATCAAGCCGCCGGGCTCGATGGTCACCGGACGGGGTTCGGTGTTTCCTGCGGAGCTTTGGAGGGACCAACTGCGGGAGGCGGGTTTGTCCGAGTAGTTCCGCACCATGGCGCGCCAGACGAGGGTGCCTTCCACGTTTGAGAAAGAGACTCCGGTGAAGCCGACATTTTCGATCGCTTCGCCGACGGCGAGGAGTTTGGCGTCGAACGGGACGGCGTCCTGCGGAGTGTCTGTCAGATAGACTACGGTGCCTTCGCGGGAAACGAGCGATCTTGCCAGGCGCAGGGCCGAGGTGGGGTCGACGAGGCCTTCGCGAGGTTGCCAGGCGGTTAGAGCGGCGATCATTTCGACCACCGACGAGCCGGCATAGATCCGCGGGCGGCGAGGTGCGGACTCCAGAAGGGTGATTTCCAATTGTTCGGCTTCGCCCTGCAAGCCGGGGATTGCCTGGGTCAGGCGGGCGACGGCTTCGGTTTTGAAAACCTGCATGGATGCGGATGAGTCCACCACCACCGCGACGCGCTGGACGCTGCCGGATTTCTGATAGCGGGGTTCGGCGAGAAACCATGCGAGAAGGAGGACTGCCAGCAGTTGCATCCAGAGGGGGATGGATGGGATCAGTCGATCAAATCGCCGCCCGCTGGCCGCGTCCCGCTGGGTTCTTTCCAACAGGAAAAGCGTTGAGACCGGAAGTTCGACGGCCTTGCGTTGCAGGAAATGGATCGCCAGCACGGCGGGGATGCCGAGTAGGGCGAGCAGTCCGAGGGGGTTGGCGAAAACAGGCATCGTTCGAGTGGTCTATCAGAAATGGTTCGGGCTGATGCGATCTAACCGCCCTCGAGCGCTCCGGCGGGGACGGCTTCGCGGAAGAGGGCGGTGGAGAGATCCTCCTCGGCGGGGATGCGGGTGAAGGCGGTCTGGTGGCGGCGGCAGTGCTGTTTCCAGAGCGAGAAGTGGTTCACATACGCTTCGAGATAACGTTTCAAAGTGGCGGGTTCGATGCGGTGGGGGTGACGTGTCGAGCGTTCGGGATCGATGAACTCGTAGTTGCCCGCCCATTTCGGGTGCGCCTCGGTTTCGAGGAATGGTGAGAAGATCACGACGGTTCCCTGGCGTTGTCCGAGGAACTTGAGGATCGGGTCCGGATCACCGGCAAACAGCAGGTCGGAAAGCAAGACGCGGATGGCGTTGGCGCGCAGGGGAAGGCGGGAAAAGTCGGGGGCTTGCGCGGGGTCTGCGGCGGGGAGGGCGCGGATCGTTTCGAGCCAACGGTGGGTGCGGATCGCGGCGGGATCGAGCGTCACCGAGGCGTCGCCGCGGAGGGCGTGGATGGTGATCGAGGCCCCCACGGACTGGCAGCTTTCGGAAATCAGATAGAACAACTCCGCGCTGCGACGGGCCTTGACGGGATCGAAGAACATCGACTCGGAGGCATCGAGGATCAGGTCCACGACGGGGCGGACCTCTTCGCGGAACAACTTCATCGTGTATTGGCCGGTGCGTGCGTAGGCTTGCCAGTTGATGTGGCGTGGATCATCGCCGGGGACGTAACCGCGATGGTCCTGGAAATCGAGTGATGAGCCGGTGCCGCCACCGCTGAATTCACCTGCCTGGCCGCGCCAGACTTTTGAGCGCAGCGGCAGGCGCAAGCGCCCGGCGGCGGCGAGTGCGGTGGCGTGGGCGATCTGAAGGGTTTCCAAGGTCATGGGAGGCGCATTTCAAATCAGATCCATCATCCTGGCAGGTTGAGCGGGCCGGAATCGACGATTTCCTCGGCTTGGCGGAGGACTTCGCCTTGTGCGCGCATGCCGATGATGGCCCGGCCTAACAGCGCGGCGCAGAGGATGAGGTCGACGATGATTGAGGCAACGAGCAGTTCGTCATCGCCGAAGCGGCCCATTTCGGACATCGGGATGAAGACGAAGGGGTTCCAGATGAACAGCCAGAGGAAGTCGCGGTTGGACATTGCTTCGGCGACGCCGGTGATCACGAGGGCGAAGACGCCGGTGGCGATGAGGAGGAGCAGGTAGTTTGCGACGCGTTGGCTTTCACCGGAGCGGAAGAAGACGACGAGCACGCCCGGGAACAGCAGACCGCCATACAGGGAGAAGACCACCAGCATCACGTCTTCTTCGAAGTTGTTGCCGTGGAGGAGTGGACCGGAAAGCATGGCGAAAATGCCCAGTGCGAAGATCAGCAGGCTGAACAGGACTCCGGCGGGCCAGCCGGGATAGAGGATGAAGCCTGCGAGTTTTCCCAACGGGCCGCGCCGGATGAAGGGCACGCATGAGGTTGGAACCAGGGGTGCGGATTCGGTGATGGCGGTGGCGATGGCGGGTGTTGCGACCAATAAAACAAGAAGTGCCATCACTGAGTCTTCCACCTGATCGAAGATGCCGAGTGCGACCAGCATGAGAATCAATGCGAGTGCGATCAAACGCCGGAGCGTGGAATGGTTTTCCGCAGCTGGGGCGATCAGCGAGGCACCGAGCGAGAGCATCGACCATCCCAGATAGACGGCGGCAGCGATGTAGCAACCGATTACGATGCGGGCATCGGGATCTTCGAGCGAGCAGAAGGAAATCAGGTCGTCGAACTCCCCGCGGGAGAAGGTGAGCATGAGGATGCTCCACATCAGGACGGGGGTGCCCATGAGCGGGAGGATGGCGCGCAGCACGACCGAGGAGCTGCCGGAGAGGCCGACGGTGAAGGCGGTCAGGGCCATCGAGGTGATGAAGATCAATCCTAACAGCATGATCTCGCCGAAGAGGTTCATGCCGCCGAAGAAGTAGCGGAGGATGAGATAGGGGATGATGGTGCTGAGGAGGAGAGCGGATTGGCCGATGATGGCGACCCATTTTCCGACGACGATGCGCCACGCGCTGAGGCGGGTGAGGACCATCATGTCGATGGTGCCGCCTTTGATTTCGGTGGATAGCGCGCCGACGCCGCGGAGCGGTTGGACGACGAGGACCGCGAGCGAGAAGAAGAGGAAGATGATGCCGGAGATCACCGAACCGGCGCGGTCCGAGGTGGCGGAGGCACCGGCTGATAGAAGCACGAGGCCGAGGAAAATCTGCAACGAGAGGAAGACCGCGATGAAGGTGCGGGCGCGAAGGCCTTGCCGGAGCTCCTTGACGAGCATGGGCGAGAGGCGGTCGGAGAAATCGTTGATCGTTGAGGACATGACGATGGGTGATCAGTTTTCCACGGTTGGCAGCGGTGCGGGGACGGTGCCTGGCAGGGGTGGGGGAGGGGTGATCGCCTGTTGGCCGGAATCGAGGCGGCCGAGGATGTCGATGAACGCGTCTTCGAGATTCCGCTGCTCGCGGTGGAACTCGACGATGCGGAGGCCGTCCTTGACCATGCGGGCGAGGACGTCTGCGGCTTTTGCGGGGTCTTCGGTATCGATGCGGATGCGGCCGCCGTGTTTCCGGGATTCGAGGAATTCGACGTTGGGCTGAAGGACGCACCAGTCGGAAACGGCCTGGGCGGAGCCATCGACCTGCACGTCGTAGAGCACGCCGCCTAACAGGTCCGAGCCGCGCTTGAGCGATTCGGCATCGCCGTGGTGGACGATGCGGCCGTTGTTGATGAAGAGCAGCGAGTCGCACATTTCGCCGAGTTCGGATAGAATGTGTGAGGAGATGAAGATGGTTTTGCCTTCCTTGGCGAGGACGCGGATGAGGTGTTTGAGCTCGACGCGGGCTTTCGGGTCGAGGCCTGCGGCGGGTTCGTCCATCACGAGCACCTGGGGGTCGTGCAGGAGCGCGCGGCCGAGGCCGAGGCGCTGGGTGTTTCCTTTCGATAGCTTGTTAGAGAAGCGTTCGGCGAGGGGGACGAGGTCGGTGAATTCCATGACCTCCTGGATGCGTTCGCGGCGTTCCTTGCCTTTGTAGCCGAGGGCGCGGGCGTAGAAATCGAGATACTCGATGACCGTCATGTTCTCGTAGTTTCCGAAGTGGTCGGGCATCCAGCCGATGAGACGGCGGACTTCCGCCGGGTGGTGGACGACGTTGATGCCGCAGACTTCCGCCGTGCCGAGGGTGGGGTAGTCGAGTGTGGCGAGGATGCGCATGGTGGTGGTTTTTCCGGCACCGTTGGCACCGACAAAGCCGCAGACCGAGCCATGGGGGATTTCGAAGGAAACGCCGTTCACGGCCTGGAGGGGGCCGAAGTAGCGGTAGAGATTGTCGATCTTGATGGCGGATGACATGGAAGGTGGATCAGTTGGATTTGGCGATGGGACCCGTGATGACGGTTTGGGTTTCATCCCAGTCGATGCCGGGGAGGGTCTCGATGGCGGGTGCCGCCTTGGTGATGGCGATGAAATGACCGCGGCGCTCGGCGACTTTCATCATCTGGACGCGCAGGCGTTTGGTGAACTGGCCGGCCTGTTTTTTGATGAGTGGATCGACCATGGTGGCCTCGACGGGGGTGATGGTGAAACGTTTGCCGCGTTCGATCTTGTCGGCGCGGTGCCATTTGCCGGCATCGTCCTGATAGAAGAGTGTCTCGATGGGGAACTCGAAGGTGGAGATGAGGATTTCCGGATCCGCGGTGGCTTCGATTCGGCCACGGGTGGAGAGCACGGCTGTTAGGGCGTGGCCGTGTTCGGAACGGCTTTGGAACCAGTCGCCGGAAGCGGAGAGTTTTCCGGCTTCGGGTTGGAGGTTGAAGGAGCCGCCGGAATCGTAGCTGTTGGTGAGGCGCGCCCAGCGGCTGTCCGCGATGGGGACGGGGTTGATGAGGCATGGGGCATCGACGGTGAAGCGGCTGCCGGTGAGGACGCCGGTACGGCAGACCTGTTCCTGATGGATGAATGCGGCGTTTTGTCCGGCATCCGGTCGGACCTCCATGAGCACGAGCCGTTTGCCGTTTCCGCCGAAGCCGTCCTGGAGGATGATCATGCCGATGAGGACGATGCTTGCGCCTAACGAAATGAGGGGAGTGGTGATGAACAGGCGGTGGCGCTGGCCGGATTTCGCGAATACGAAGAGGTTTACCGGTCCTACGAGGACTCCGAAGATGATCAGGACGAAGATGAACAGTGCGTAGTGGAAGGCGCGGGAGCCGAAGAGTGATTGCAATGGCCAGCCGCCGTCGAAATCGCCGCGGAGGGAGGTTTGGCGTGGTTCGGTGCGGCGTTTGGTGACGAGGCTGATGGTGTCAGATGCGTCGAGTGCGTTTGAGGAGTTGATCGACTCGATGGCGATTTCACCGAAGCTGGCGTCTTGGGGTAGTCCGAGTGTGGCGGTGGTGGCGCCGGTGGAGGTGTAGATGACGAGTTGTCCACCGAGGCGGACCCAGGAGAGGATGGCGTTTCGTGCTCCGGGAGGGACGTTTGCCCAGTCGCCATCGGTCATGAGGATGCTGTCGTAACCGGAGTAGGCGCGCCAATCGTCGGGAGTTTGTTTGGGGTCGAACTTTCCGGAGAATTCCGAGCTGCTGCGGTAGGAAGAGCCGCTGAAGTGGCTGCTAACCTGGCTGTCGAGGGTTGATGCGTTGGGAGTGAAGAGGGCTTCGCTGAGGAGGACGACCGGTTGGTTGTTTCCGAAGCCGGAGGAGAGGGTGTTAGAAGCGCCGCCGAGTGAGCCGCTCATGTTGACCGTGATCATGCAGGTGTCGCCGCTGCCGCCGACGGGGGCGGTGGGGACGACGATGTCGGTGGTGACGGTTCTTCCTGCCGGGGCGGTGAAGGAAAACGAGGAGTTGGTGGTTAGGCCGCTGCCGTAGTAACCGGCGCGGCTCTCGAAGGAGAGGCGGATGCTGCGGTCGTTCTTGAGGTTGTTGGCGATTTTGACCCGGACCGGGAAGTAGCCAGCGGGTGCGGGTTTGGTGAAGAGGGCGGTGACCTCGACGTGGGTGTCGGTTTTCGGGTCGAAGGTCTCCCGGATCATGGTTTCCTGCGCGGAAACGCCGAGGAGTGTTAGAAAGAGCGCGAAGAATGATCGGATCATGATGCGGGGGTGGAAAATTTCAGTGGCCGACGAGGGTTCGCGGGGTAGCGGTGTCCTGGAAGGGGACTTCATCTAACAGGGAGCGGACGATGTCGTTGGAGGTGAGGCCCTCGACGCGTGCGTTGTAGTCGAGGACGATGCGGTGGCGGAGCACGGCGGCGGCGACGGCTTTGACATCCTCGAAGCTGGCGTTGGTGCGTTCGTGCATGAGGGCGCGGGCTTTTGCGGCGGAGGCGAGGCCGAGAGCGGCACGCGGGCTGGCACCGTAGCGGATGCCGCGGGCGGCTGGAGATTGGCCGGGGTGGGTGGCGTCGACGAGGCGGGCGATGTAGTTTGCGACGACGTCCGGCAGATAGATGCGGCGGACGAGTTGAAGGAGTTCCTCGAAGGTTTCGCCGCTCATCACTGGATCGACTTGGGGTTCGGTGCCGATTTCCCGGTGGGAAACAATGCGCTGGAGGGTTTCGACGTTGTTGCGGGTGACTTCGAGTTTGAAGAGGAAGCGGTCGAGTTGGGCTTCTGGCAGGGGATAGGTGCCTTCGAGTTCGATGGGGTTTTGGGTGGCGAGGACGAAGAAGGGTTTTGGGAGGTCGTGGGTTTTGCCGAGGACCGTCACGCGGCGTTCCTGCATCGCTTCGAGCAGGGCGGACTGGGTTTTTGGCGAGGCGCGGTTGATTTCATCTGCCAGCGCGATGTTGGTGAAGAGGGGGCCGGGTTGGAAAACGAACTCGCGGCGGCCGTCGACTTCCTGGAGGACGGGGTTGCCGGTGATGTCGCCCGGCAGGAGGTCTGGGGTGAACTGGACGCGTTTGGTGCCGAGGCGGAGCAGTTTGGAAAGTCCTTTGACCAGCTCGGTTTTTCCGAGGCCGGGGAGGCCTTCCAGCAGGATGTGACCTCTGGCGAGGACGCCGGTGATCACCAGATCGATGAGTTCTTCCTGGCCGAACAGCACCTGATTCAGGCCGCTGCTGAGGGTGCGAAGGTGTTTTGCGGCATCGGCGACTTCCGTTTCGGTGGCGTATTCCATGGCTCGTGTCTGGTGCGGATGCTAGCAGGCGGAACGCGTCTGGAAATGAAGAAGGTGTGAAAAATGATCGAATGGTTCCGGTTGGCAAATCGCCGATTTCCGGTTCATTCTCCATCCAAGATGAGCATTGCCGCGACGGATTACGAGAAACTTGGCCAGTTTTACTTGGGGCGCGGATATGACCCGGAGACCCGTGAGGCATCGGGTGATTTGCTGCTTTATGATTCCAAAGACCTTGTCACCCACGGCGTGGTTCTCGGCATGACGGGTTCGGGCAAGACGGGGCTTTGCCTTGCCCTGCTGGAGGAAGCGGCGATGGATAACATCCCGGCGATCGTGATTGATCCGAAAGGCGACATTTCCAATCTGCTGTTGACGTTTCCCGATCTCGACGCCGCCAGTTTCCTGCCATGGGTCAATGCCGACGATGCGGCGAAGAAGGGCATCACCCCGCAGGAGCACGCGGAGAAGACCGCGGCGATGTGGAAGAAGGGGCTTGGCGATTGGGGGCAATCTCCGGAGCGGATCGCGGCGCTGCGGGAAAAGGTTGATATCAATATCTTCACTCCGGGCAGCAAGGCGGGGATTCCGGTTTCGATCCTGAGTTCGCTGGATGCGCCGCCGTTTGAGATTCTCGATGACTCCGAGTTGTTTGGTGAACGCATCGAGAGCACGGTGTCATCGTTGCTTTCGCTCGTCGGGGTGGATGGTGACACGACGCAGATCCCGGAGGCGGTTTTGCTGGCCGCAGTGTTCCAGAACGCCTGGTCTAACAGTCAGAGCCTGACCCTTGAGACGCTGATCCGGCACATTCAGAAGCCGTCGTTCGACAAGATCGGTGTGATTGATCTCGATTCGTTCCTTCCGGAGAAATCCCGGCAGGCGCTCGCATTGAAATTCAACAACCTTCTTGCGTCGCCGGGTTTCGCGACGTGGCTTGAGGGACCGCCGCTGGACATTGCGAAGATGCTTCACGCGCCGTCGGGAAAACCGCGGATCTCGATTTTCTCGATTGCCCATCTTGGTGATGCGGAGCGGATGTTTTTTGTGAGTCTGTTGCTGAATCAGATGCTCGGGTGGATGCGTACCCAGAACGGGACGACCACGTTGCGGGCGTTGCTTTATATGGATGAGATCTTCGGGTTTCTCCCTCCCACGGCGAATCCGCCGTCGAAGCGGCCGGTGATGACATTGTTGAAACAGGGGCGTGCGTTCGGACTCGGGTGTTTGTTGGCGACTCAGAATCCGGTGGATTTGGACTACAAGGCGCTTTCGAACATCGGCACCTGGTTTCTCGGGCGATTGCAGACCGAGCGCGACAAGTTGCGTGTGCTTGATGGGTTGGAGGGGGCGGCCGGTTCGCAAAATGCGGCGTTCAATCGTGGTGATATGGAGCGTTTACTGTCAGGCCTAGGCAATCGGGTTTTCCTGATGAACAATGTGCATGAGGATGTACCGGTGTTGTTTCATGTGAGGTGGGTGATGAGTTATCTAACAGGGCCTCTTGCGCGTGCCCAAATCAAGACGCTGATGGACCCGAAGCGTTCCGCGTTTTCCGGAACTGCGGCAGCCTCGACGGCAGCGGTTTCGGCGAATCCGATGGCGATGCCGGGGATGTCCGCTCCGTCTGCGGCGGCTTCACCGAGGCCGCTCGTTGGCAACGGTGTGACGGAGGTTTTTGTCAGCCCTGCTGGAGATGCGGATGATCTGATCTATCAGCCTCATCTGTTGCGGGCGGGCACGGTGCATTTCTCATCCACCAAGGCCGGAGTTGATGGCAGCCGCACGGTGAGATTGGTGAACCCGATTACGGCGAATGGGATTGATTGGGATCGAAATGTTCCGCCGCCGCTGAAGCTGGAAATGGGTGCGAATGAACCAGCAAGGGGCGCATCGTTTGGCGAGTTGCCGGGGTTTGCGATGAATGCGGCGAATTACAAGCAGGTGGAGAAGGATTTCGCCGAATGGCTCTATCGGAACGAGCGGGCGGAGGTGTTCTTTTGTGAGAAGCTCAAGGCATGGTCGAAGCTTGGGGAGGGTGAGGCGGAATTCCGTGCGCGTCTGCTTCACCAGGCGCATGAGGCCCGGGATGCGGCGATTGCGAAATTGCGGGATGCGGCGGCGAAGAAGGTCGCGACGTTAGAGGGCCGATTGCGCACTGCGGAGGGCCAGCTTGCGAAGGAGAAGGCGGAGGCGAACGCGTCCAAGATGCAGGCTGGAGTTTCGGTGTTGGGTGGGATTCTCGGCGGGTTGTTTGGCCGCAAGGCCGGGCTTGGCACGCTGACCCGTGGCAGCGCTTCGATCGGGAAAGCGACGACGGCCTACAAACACCATCAGGACGTGGCGAATGCCGAGGCGAAGATCGCTGGGATTTCTTCCGAGATTGAGGCGATTCATGCGGAGGCGGCGGCGGGAATTGCGGCGTTGGCTGAGTCATTTGATCCGCAATCGCTTCCCATCGAGACGGAGTCGATCAAGCCGACGAAGACGGATGTGAAGGTCGAGACTGTGGGATTGCTGTGGTTGCCATCGGATGGGCGGGGAGAGCGGGCTTGGTGATTCCGACCACTGCGGGATTTGGATTTACTAATGAGTCCAATTTAGAAGGGACGCCTCATGCGGCATAACACGTGGTTTCTGAACGAAAGAAGCTTTTGACAACATCAGGCTGTTTCTGCAGACGGCGGAGATGAGCGATGGCTTCCATTTTCATGCTCTGTTTTG
>SYAP01000341.1 GCA_005787565.1 Verrucomicrobiaceae bacterium
GCGAATTTTAAGGGAAGAACTGATGCCTCCAGAATTTCATCACGGACTAAATTAGTAACCGGCACTTCTGCAGTGGGAATCAAATAGTAATCTTGTTCACCGCTTAGCTTGAACAAATCTTCTTCAAACTTGGGTAGCTGACCTGTTCCTCTCAGAGAATCACTATTAACGATATACGGAACATTGACTTCCTCGTAACCGTTCGATGCCTGGGTATCCAACAGGAAATTGATGAGCGCACGTTCAAGGCGCGCGCCTTTTCCCCGATAAACCACAAAACCCGACCCCGCCACCCGCGCGCCGTCTTCCCAATCAATCAATCCATGCGCCTGGGCAAGCTCCACATGATCCTTCGGCGCGCCGATCTCCGGCTTGGCCCCCCACTCCCTAACAATCGGATTCGCCGCCTCGTCCTCGCCCACAGGGCACGCGTCGTGAGTGCAGTTGGGAATGTGAAGGAGCAGGTCGGTCTGCCGCTGCGATGCGGCTTCGGCCTCCACGTCGAGCGTGGCGATCTGATCGTTGATCCCACGAACCTCAGCTTCGACGGCGGAGGTGTCCTGGCCCTGGCCTTTGAGTTGGCCGATCTGCTTGGAAATGGTCTTCCGCTGGTTCTGGAGCTGTTGCTTGGAAGTCTCCGCAGAGCGCCGGGATTCATCACAAGCGATGACCTCGTCGATGAGTTTCCAATGGTCGCCGCCGCGGAGCTTGATTCGCTCGCGGATGGCGTCGGGGTTCTCGCGGATGGCGCGGATGTCGAGCATGGCGCAGGGACTTTCGGGGGCACGGGAGGGCGGAATCAATCCTAATCCATCAATCCGCGAAGGAACTCCCCGCCCCGTGGCGTATTGGCGGTTTACCGTTTCACCATGAAAACCCGATCCCTGATTCTGCCCGCTGCGGTCCTGTGTGCCGTCATTTCCGCCCAATCCCCACCCCGTGCGGCCTGGAAAAAAACCGGAGTCACCCCGGAATTCATCACCGAAGGCCTCTCCGCCGGCGACATCGATGGCGACAAGGTGCTGGACCTCGTGGCCGGGCACCTGTGGTTCAAGGGTCCGGATTTCAAAACCGTCACCCGCTTCAAAATGGGCCACGCGGTGCCGGTCACCGCCTATCAGGAGGACTCGTTCCTCAGCTGGGTGGACGATCTCAACGGCGATGGCCGCAACGACATCCTCATGGCCAGCCACCCAGGCAAGGCGCTCACGCTCTATCTAAATCCCGGAAAAACCGATGGCGAATGGCCAGCCCACGTGGTGATGCAACAAGCCGCCACCGAGTGCCCCGCTTGGACCGATCTCGATGGCGATGGAAAAAAGGAACTCATCTGCATGCAAAACGGCTGCTTCGGCTACGCCGAGGTGGACTGGAGCGATGTCACAAAGCCATGGACCTTCAAAGCCATCTCCGGCGAGCGCACGAAAACCCCATACATCCACGGCCTCGGAGTCGGCGACCTCAATGGCGACGGCCGCAAGGACATCGTCGAGAAAGACGGCTGGTTCGCTCAGCCGGAAACGCCGGAAGGTGAGTGGAAATGGACGGCCTTCAAATTCGCAGGCCCGGGCGGCGCGCAAATGCTCGTCTTCGACGCCGACGGCGATGGCGATAACGACGTGATCACCAGCCTCAACGGCCACGGCTACGGTTTGTTCTACTACGAGAATCATCGTAGCAACGACGCGGTGACCTTCAAGGGGCACGAAATCCTGCCGGAAGATGCGACGAAAAAAGGCGTGGGAGATTTGCAATTCAGCCAGCTCCATGCGCTGGACGCCGGGGATTTCGATGGCGACGGACGGATGGACTTCGTCACCGGCAAACGCTATTTCGCGCACAACGGAAATGATCCGGGCGCCAAAGATCCCGCTCTGACCTGCGTGTTCTACAACCGCAAGGACGGCGATGGCGTGAAATGGGAACCCGAAGTAATCGACGGCGATTCCGGTGTCGGCTGCCAGGTGACCGCTGTCGATTTGAACGGCGATGGCAAACTGGAAGTCGCCGTGGGCAGCAAAAAAGGCGTGTTCTTCATCGGTCGCTGATGGAAATCACTCCCAAAAACCACGGATGCGATCCTGCTCGCGGCGGTCCCGCTTGGTGGGACGTCCGGGCCCCGCATCGCGCCGCGCCTGATGCCATGCCTTGAGCGCTTCAAGCATTTCCGGCGGCGTGGTTTCCTCATAGCAGGCACGCGCCTCCGGTGCGCCCAACCGCTTCTCGATGCAGCCGATCACGCGGATGCTCCGGTGCCCGGGCCCTTCGGGAAAAGGAATCTCTAACAAATCTCCCGGCCGCAACTCGGTGGCCGCTTTCACGGGAAGTCCGGAGCGTTTCACTTTTCCCGCAGCACACGCCTTCACGGCGAGCGAACGGGTTTTGAAAAACCGGGTGGCCCAGAGCCACTTGTCGGCGCGGAGGGAATCGGGCATCGGCCAGATGGGTAACGCCAAACCACCCGCCGGACAAGTTCTCCTTGTCCCGCATGATCGCGTTTCCGACAGTGCCGGGGATGATTTCCTTGGAAGAAGCACGTGCCACGATCACCGCCCACGCAACGAGGCTGAGCGAGGAACACGTCCCTCTTGAATCGGCACGCGGACGGGTGCTGGCGGAAACCATCGTGGCCGATGCATTCTATCCGGACGGCGACCGCTCGACCATGGACGGCTACGGCATCGGCGCGGAAGAAACCACCGGCGAATTCCTCGTTGTCGGAGAAATCCCCGCCGACGGCATCGCAAATTTCACATTGGGCCTTCGCCAAGCAGTCCGGATCTTCACCGGCGGCCTGCTGCCCCAAGGATGCGGTCGCGTCGTCCCACAGGAGGAAACCCAACGCGATGGCGATCGCGTGACCATCCAGAGAATCCCAACACCCACATTCATCCGCCATCGGGGCTCCGAGGCAAAACCAGGGGACATCCTGTTAGATCGCGGCAATCTCCTCGGCCCCACCCAACTCGCCATCCTCGCCCAGATTGGCGCGGTCAATCCATCCGTAATCCGCCAACCCATCATCCGCCACCTCGCCACCGGAGATGAAATCGTGCCCCCGGAAACCACTCCCGCTCCCGGAAAAATCCGCGACACCAACTCCACACTCATCGCCGCATTGATCTCGGAAATGAGCCTCGCTCCCCCGCTCTCAATGCGTGTCGGCGACAATCTCCACAACCTAACAGAACTCGCGAAACTCCCCTGCGACGTCCTCCTCATCTCCGGCGGCGCAAGCGTCGGCGATCACGATCACGGCGCGGAATCCCTCCGCCGCGCCGGCTTCACCATCCATTTCAACCGCGTCAACCTCCGCCCCGGAAAACCCCTGACCTTCGCCACCAAATCCGGCACGATCGCCTTCGTCATCCCGGGAAACCCCGTCTCACACTTCGTCTGCTTCCACGTCGCGATCCGGCTCGCACTGGAAATCCTGACTGGCCGCCCCCCCTCATGGCATCCGGCAACCCTACCCATCCACGGCGGCGCAACCCTAACAAAAAACTCCCGCGACACTTTCTGGCCCGCGAATTTCACCCTATCGAACGGAAACCCCTCCGTCACCCCGCTCTCCTGGTCCACCTCAGGCGATACCTTTTCACTCGCCGGAGCCAACGCCCTCGCAAGAATCCGCCCGGAAGAAACACCGGGAAACACCGTCGAAACCCACCTGCTGCCACCCCTCTAACATGTCCGAACCCTCCTTTTCCCACCTCGATGCCGATGGCACCGCCCGCATGGTCGATGTCGGCCACAAGCCCATCCAACACCGCACCGCCACCGCCGGCGGCTTCGTGAAATGCGCCGCCGCAACCCTCGCCGCCCTCCGCGATAAAGCCCTCCCCAAAGGCGACGTGCTCACCGTCGCCAGAATCGCCGCCATCCAATCCGCCAAAATCACCGATAAACTCATCCCCCTCTGCCACAGCCTCCCCCTCGACGGCGTCGATGTGGATTTCGAAATCCGCAACACCGGCATCGCCATCCGCGCCACCGCCCGGACCTCCGCACGCACCGGCGTCGAAATGGAAGCACTCACCGCAGTCTCCATCGCCGCACTGACAATCTACGACATGTGCAAGGCCGTCGACAAGGACATGGAAATCGGCGAAATCAGGCTGTTAGAAAAAACCAAATCATGAAAATCGCACGCATCACCCTGAGCGACCGCGCCAGCGCCGGAATCTATCAGGACCGCAGCGGCCCGGAAATCGAACGCATCCTCGGCGAAGCATTCAGCACCGGAATCACCTGGAACCGCGAAGTCATCCCGGACAATCGCCAGGAAATCGAACAACTCCTCATCCGCCTCTGCGACGCCGACGCATGCGACCTCATCGTCACCACCGGCGGCACCGGCCCCGCACCACGCGACGTCACCCCGGAGGCAACCCGCGCCGTGCTCGAACGCGAACTCCCGGGCTTCGGCGAAGTCATGCGCGTGATGAGCTTCCCGACCGTCCCCACCGCCATCCTATCCCGCGCCACCGCCGGCACCCGCGGCCGCAGCCTGATCCTGAATCTCCCGGGAAACCCCAAAGCCATCGGCGAATGCCTGCCCATGCTCCTCCCCGCCATCCGCGAAGCTCTCAAACACCTCCGCGGCGAGTGACCCACCACGCGGGCTTGCCACGCGCGGAGGGAATCCGTTGACTGCCCCCGTGACGCAAAACGTCCCGAAATCCCGCAACGGCTCATCGCTTTCCCGCACCCTCGTGCGGATCGCTCTGATTTGCGCGGGCTCCGTCGCCATCCTCCTCCCCGCATGGCTGCCGGACAAACCCTCCGCACCACTCGAACGCGGCTCCATCGAGTTCCTCCAAGCCCTCCTCCTCGCCCTCGGCGCAGCAGTCATGCTCGGTGCCTCCGCCCACGCCGGCCCTCAACGCCCGGTCTGCCGCGTCCTCGCATTCGGCCTCGCCGCCGCAGTCGTCGGCGAAATCGAAGACTTCATCTCGGACATCCTCGGCTGGCCCTTCCCGGAAAGCTGGGTCGTCGGCGCCATCCTCATCTTCGCCCTCATCACCGGATTCCGCCACAAGCGCATCATGCTCGGCTTCTTCGCAACACTCGGCACCCACGCCGGCTCCGGACTCATCGCCGCCGCCCTGCTCATCCTCTACGTCTTCAACCGCGTCATCGGCAGCTCCAATTTCTGGCGCGCCACCCTCGGCGATGCCTTCTCCCCGGAAATCCCGAGAATCTGCAAAAGCTACCTCGAACTGCTCGCCTGCTACCTCATCTTCCTCGGCACCCTCGGCCTCGCACTCACCCTCGCCCGCCGCAAGGAGCCATCCTGACGCGCACGAAGCTTGCCCTCGCCACCTCCCCTCCGCTACCAACGGGCGTGGCCGCGAGAAACATCGTCTATTTCGATCTGGAAACCCAAAGAAGCTTCGGAGACGTCGGCGGCTTCTCAAACAAGGACAAAATGGGCGTATCCGTCGCCGTCACCTACAGCACCGCACGCGGAACCTACGAAATCTACCCGGAAAACGAAATGGACCGCCTCGGCGAGGAACTCGTCCGCGCAGACCTCGTCATCGGTTGGAACCACATCCAGTTCGATTACCCCGTCCTCCAACCCTACATCTTCCCAACCCTCGCCGACCAGACACTCAACCTAGACATGATGCTCGATCTGGAAACCCGCCTCGGTTTCCGCCTCAAACTCGACTCCGTCGCCTCCGCCTCACTCGGCGCCGGAAAAACCGCCGACGGCCTCGACGCCCTCCGCTGGTGGCAAGAACACAAGAAAACCGGCGAGTTCGCACCCCTCCGCAAAATCGCCGAATACTGCGCCCACGACGTCAAAGTCACACGCCTCGTCCACGAATACGGCCTCCAACACGGCCACCTCAAATACGACGACCGCTCCGGCGGCATCGCCCAAATCGCTGTCGATTGGAAATAACCCGGAAATCCCCGGATCACATCCACCCCATCATCCCCAACACCCGAACCACCGTCCAACAAAACGTCGCGATCAGCGCAACGATGAAGATCTTGATGCAAACTTCGATGTGGGCACGTGTCATGGCGCGGGGCTTTTAAGCACGCTTCGAGATTCCGCCAAGGCGAAATCGAACCGAAATCCGCAAAAAATCGGCGAAATCACGGCCGCTTCGCAATTTGCTTCCGGAACATCGGCACCAACTCCGCATCCATCCACGCAAACGCCGCATCCAACCCTCCCTCCTGATACAACCGCCCGATCGACGCCTCAACCCGCGTCGGATTCCCGAACGCACTCAAAAACTCGTTCGACGTCATCCGCGTGAACCACTCGCCATCCATCGCATTCCGCTCCCGAAGCACGAACTGCCGCGCGAACAGCGCCAACACGGCATCACCAACCCAGGCAGCTTCCCGTTCCTTGCGGAGTTCGTCGTCTTTTCGGCTCACGCGGCGACTTTGAGCTCACGGCACCGGTCGCGCCAGCTTTTCCATTCGCTCGCGCTCGATCCGTTGCCGCAACCGCTGCTCCGAATCCGAATCCCAATACCCCGGCTGCAATTCCAAAAACACCGAACTGTAAGGCAGCGCGCTGATCGTCCGGATCACCAACACGTCAAACGTCCGGTTCGCATCCTCTAACAAAACCAGCAGCGACTGCTGATCCAGCTCCGTCGGCTCATACCCGTGCAGCGACTCTTGGATCTGCCCCCGGAAATCATCAATCCCCGGCGCGAAATCATTCTCCAACGACCGCAACTCTCGCGTCAGATAAACATTCGGCCGCACATGCTGCGTCCGCTCCAGCGCATTCAACACGTAATCCACCGCCTCCGGCACCTCAACATTCGCATTCACTTGCCGGACACCCGGCCTGCTGTGCGCCGGAAATGACGCCTCGGCGATCACGATCCAGTTCCGGTATCCCAACTGCGAAGACTGGTTCGCAATCGCTCCCTGCCAGCTGTTCTCGCTCGGAACCAAGCCGCAACCCGATGCAAACAGCAACGAAGCAAAAGCAAGAAACCAACGGCAAACGGTCATTGGCGGGGAGTAAACAGCGGCCGAGGCCAACTGTCAACGGGCAGCCCCGTCACATCAGTTGCGCACCCGCCTCCGCCAGCTCGGATCGCTCACCCCGGTTCAACGCCACGTGAGCGACAAACGGCTGACCCTTCAACCGGTTCCGCGTGTAAACCAAACCATTGCTCCGGCTGTCCACATACGGATTGTCGATCTGCGCCGGATCCCCCACCAGCACCAGCTTCGAATCCCGTGACATCCGCGTCACCACCGTCTTCGCCTCCTGCGGCGTCAGCTGCTGCGCCTCATCCAGCACGAAAAACCGGTTCGGAATCGAACGGCCGCGGATGTAGCACAACGCCTCGATCTCTAGTATCCCCTGCTCCATCAGCAACTCATACGGCTTCTTCGCCGTCGGCGCACCCGGCATCGGCTTCTGCTGCTTCCGCTTCGGCCCCAACGGAACATTCGGCCGCATCAGCAAATCCAACGCATCATGAATCGGCTGCAACCACGGCCGCATCTTCTCATCCAAAGATCCCGGAAGAAACCCGAGCTGCTCACCCATCGCCACCACCGGCCGGCTCACCGTGATGCCCGTGTACCGCCGGTTGAACATCTCATGCAACCCCGCCGCCACTGCAACCAACGTCTTGCCGGTCCCTGCATGACCATAGCAGGTCACCAGTGAAATCTCCGGATTCAGCAACGCGTCGATCAAACACCGCTGCCCTAGATTCAATGGCTTCAGCGACTGCCCGTCCGGAATCTTCAGAACCTCCGGAATGTTCAGCCTCACAAACCGGAAATCCGCCGTGATCCGCGCGGGAATCGTCTGCTTCTCACCAGTGCCTAACAAAACATACTCGTTGATCGCCAACCCGGAACAACGGTCCTCACTCAGAACCAGTTCCCCCGCGCTCGCGAACCGCTGCAACTCCGACGCATCCACCTCAATACGGCGCACATCGTAATTGGAAACCTCCCGCGCATCCACCTTGTCATTCAGATAATCCTGACACTCGATCCCCACCGCCCGCGCCTTCAGCTGCATGTTGATGTCCTTCGTCACCAACACCACCGGCGCCTGATTGTGCTGCATCAGCAATAGACACGCCGCCAGAATCCGGTGATCCACCCGCTCCCGATCCGGAAAAATCCGGTGAAACCGGTTCAACTGCTCGGAATCCTTCGGACAACTCGCCGGATCATAAATCACCAGCCGCACCGTCCCGCCTCCCTCCGTCTGCACCCCACGCGTCACCTTCTCCGAACAGGAAAACATCTCCGTCAGCCGCCGGTGAACCCGCCGCGCATTCGCACCACGCTCCGTCTGCTCGGACTTGAACTTGTCCAACTCCGCCAACACATCCACCGGAATGCACAAATGGTTCTCCTTGAACCGCTCCAACGACGCCGGATCGTGCAACAACACGTTCGTGTCCAAAACATAGTTTTTGACGATCTGCGATGGTGCCGTTAGTCCGAAATCAGCGGGTATGGGTCGGGCGGACATGCGTTGTCGGGTCTTGCCGGCGCCAGGGGTGATCTCTTCAAAAAGTCCTGCCTGCGATGCCTCGGTCGGTTGAATCATTGGTTTGTTGTGGAAACGATGGGGGTGGCGGGGAAAACCTCGCGATCAACCAGCCCGCCGCTGGAATCCGCAACGCCACCCGAGGGCAGCCGTTTACTACCACTGGTATTCAATATGGTTGAAGTATTCCGAATCATCGCCCGATGACAATCCCTATTTTCGCACGATTTCGCGCCGCAAAATCTTCCCCAACGGACTCCGAGGAAAAACCTCAACCCCCTCCGCTTCCCCAACCCTCAGGAACCCCGGCACACTCCCATGATACCGCTCCCGCACCCGCATCGCCCACTCTCTATCAAAATCCCCCTCGATGAACCAACGCAACCGGTGCCCCGCACGCTCATCCGCCACCGCCACCACACAAAAACGCCCCTCAACCAACCCACCCTCCGCACAAACCGCCAACTCCCGCTCCACCAACTCCGGATCCACCAGCTCTCCGAAGATCTTCACCACCCCGTCCCATCGGCCCATCGGAGTCAAAACACCCCCATCTAACAAAACCCGGTCGCGCGTCTCGAACCACTCGCCCACCCGCTTCACAAACCGCCAACGCCCACCCACCCGCTCTAACACCCCATCAAACAACGCCGGTCCCGCCAACCTCAACAAACCCTCATCATTCACCCCCACCCGCCAGTGCGGCAAAATCGGCAACCGCCCCATTTCATACGGCACATCCAGTAATCCCAACCCCTGCGTCGCCACTTGCGATCCCGCCTCCGTCATCCCGTAACTCGCCAGCACCGGCCAACCCAGCCCCCTCGCCGCCCGCCCAGTCTCCTCCGCCAGCCTCCCTCCACCCGCCACCACCGCCACCAAACCATCCGGCGCTGTTAGACCCGCCGCCACCAGATCATGCACCTGCGTCGGCACCAGCGAAACATGACTCACCCCTTCCTCCGCAACCCAGTCCCGAAACCTTCCCGCATCCCACCGCCCGGGAAACACCACATGCCCGCACCCCGCCTCGAACACCCGCGCCACCACCCCGAACCCACCCACATGATGGCACGGCAGCGCAAGCCCCCAACACGAATCCTCCGTCACCCCCAAATGACCGTTCACCGCCGCCGCCGAAATCAACAAACCACTCTTTGTTAGACCGATCCACTTCGGCTCCCCGCTGCTGCCCGATGTCTGGAAAAACACCAACCCCGATCCATCCACCTCATCCGGCAACTCCCCATCGAAGGCACCCATCGCCACCGATGCCCCATCACCCCAAAACACCGGATCAATCAATAAAGCCGGGTCCATGGCAGCGCCTCCAACAAATCATCAAATCCCAACCCCGTCCCCGCGGGAACATGAAACTCCGGCGTCCACGCCCCCAACGCCTCGGTGAAAGCATCCGCCTCGAACAAATGATGCGTCTGCAATCCGCACACCCCCACCAACCCCGGAAACATCAACTCCAACCGCGCCGCCTCCCACGCCGCGAACGCCTGCCCGAACGGATGATCCATGTAGCTCGTCATCACCACCCGCTGCTGATGCGCGATCGCCGCCTCACCTAACAAAAATGGCTCGTCCACCGCAGGCTTGATCACCATCACCTGCGCCTCCGCACGATGCGGCGCGGACTCCCGGTCCACCGCCAGCGACAACCCCGTCCGCCGCCTCAACTCCGGCCACGCCGTCTCCGAAAACGGGCACGGATCCTCAACAAAATCAATCGCCCCCCGCGTCTTCTCCGTCAACCCTGTTAGAAAATCCGTCGCCGCTTCCGGCGTCAGCACCTCGTTGAAATCCAACCGCCACCTCACTGCGGGAAATCCCTCCGCCAGCGCATCCAGCATCGCCGCTTCCTTCTTCACATCCCGCCCGCACTTCAGCTTCACCACCGCAAACCCCGCCTCCACCGCCGCCGAAACCTCCGCCACATCACCACGACCCAACGTCGCATGACTCATCGGCACCTCCATCTCCTCGAACAACGACTCATCCCGCGATCTCGCCGCCGCGTCATACTCCGCACATCGCAACGCACGCCGCACGATCGGCCAACGCCTCGCCCCCTGCAGATCCGCCAAGCACTTCTCTAACGGCGGATCACCCAGCTCCGGCCACGGATGAATGCAACCATACCCGCCACCCGTCTGGATCAACACCCCCTCGAACTCACGCCGCGCGCTCACGGCATTCAGAAATCCCCGGGACTTCATCCGGTATCGGGCAATCAGCGGCTTCGGCTCGTGAACAATCATGCGTCGGTGAATTTCATTTCAATGTCGCCGCAACATGGAAAACCGCAGCAAACAAAATCAACTGCAACGCGGACATCGCCAGCAACCGGTTGAACCGCGAGGGCGGCAACGTCAGCACTCCCCAAATGATCCGCATCCCTAACAAAAAAACCGGAGCCCCCGCCAACGCCAGCGCCGGCTGATCAAACGCCACCCACGCCAACCCCACAAACGCCGCCACCTTGATCTCCAGCCAGATCACCGCCACCGCCACCTTCGGCCCGAACCGCACCGCCAGCGTCCGCTTCCCCGTCGTCCCGTCCTCCTCCCGGTCCCGCAAATTGTTGATCGATATCAACACCGCCGAAAGCAGCCCAATCTGCCCGCCTAACAAAAGCCCCTCCCGCGGCCACTCCCCCGTCTGCATGAAAACCGTCCCGCACACCGCAACCAATCCGAAAAACAACACCACAAACACCTCACCCATCCCCCGATACGCCAGCGGAAACGGCCCGCCCGTATATCCATACGCCAGAAACAGCGAAGGCAAACCGATCGCAATCACCGGCCATCCCCGCGCCTGATAGAGAATCACCCCGCACAAAAACGCCAGCCCTAGGAAACCCACCGCCAGCCCGTTCACCATCCGCGCCGTCATCATCCCGGAAGCCGTCACCCGAACCGGGCCCAGCCGCCGCTCCGTATCCGCTCCCTTCCGCGAATCAATCGCGTCGTTGAAAAAATTCGTCGCAATCTGGATGAACACAGCCCCTAACAAAGTGCTCCACGCGATCAGCCAATCAAACTCCCCGGTCAGCTTCCACGCCAACACACACCCCGCCCACACCGGCACGATCGCCGCAGGCAGCGTCTTCGGCCGCGCGGCAAACACCATCGACTTGAGCGGAATCTTCGCCACAACCTTCTGTTAGGGAACCCGGGGAAACTTCGTGAAATCCGGCTGCCGCTTCTCAAGGAACGCCTGTTTCCCCTCACGCCCCTCCTCGCTCATGTAATACAGCAGCGTCGCATTCCCCGCCAAATCCAGCAGCCCCATCTGCCCGTCACAATCCGCATTCAGCGCCGACTTCAAACACCGCAGCGCCAGTGGCGAATGCTCCAGCATCTCCCGGCACCACTTCAGCGTCTCCGTCTCCA
>SYAP01000342.1 GCA_005787565.1 Verrucomicrobiaceae bacterium
CCTCCCCCGCAACCGCAAAACCTCAACCCTTTTTCCCAATTCCAAAAAACCCCTGAAAAACCCAACCCCTCTCCCGTGTAACGCCCGTCTGGATTCCACCAATCCGCCCCCACTCCCATGAATTCCTTCAAACGCGCCTTCTTCTGGCTCTCCGGAGCCGGCACCGAAACCCTCGAACAATGCCCCGCCTGGGAACAACGCAAATACGTCGCCTTCGGTGCCACCGTCCTCGTCCCCTGCGCCTTCGCCTTCATCGCCTGCGCCTACGCACTCTCCACCCTCACCGATAACCCACGCGTCATCTACCCCGTCGCACTCGTCTGGGCCTTCATCATCCTCACCATCGACCGCGCACTCCTCGCCGGATACCGCGCCTACATGTCCTTCACCCGCAAAATCTCCCAATTCGCCCTCCGCCTCGTCGTCGCCGTCCTCATGGGCATCACCATCGCCCACCCACTCGTCCTCCTCCTCTTCCGCGACACCGTCACCTCCGTCATCGAAAAAGACCGCGCCGCCGAAATCGAAGTCGTCCGCTCCGAATTCGACGTCCAAAAGGAAAAAGTCCGCACCCAAATCTCCGGCCTCGAAACCGCCATCGCCGACCAACGCCAGAAATGGAACGAATCCTTCCAGGCCAAATTCATCCTCCAGGAAAACCAGGACACCGACTCCGCCATCCCCGGCCTAACAGCCGAACAACAGGCCGAACTCAAAGCCGCCACCGACGAAGCCACCGCCCCCTTCCGCGAACGCCTCGCCATCATCGAAACCCAATCCGACGAGCTCACCCCCCAATACACCAAACTCCAAACCGAACTCGGCTTCTGGCAGGCCGAATTCGAACGCGAACTCAACGGCCAACGCTCCGGCCTCCGCGGCGAAGGCCCGCGCGCCCGCTCCATCCGCTCCGACCAACTCGAACCACGCCGCGAGGAATCCAAACGCCTCGGCGGGCTGTTAGAGCACCTCACCGCCGAAAAAGCCTCCCTCCAAACCCAGGCCCGCGAAGCCGAAGCCTCCGCCATCGCCGCCTTCGAAGCACGCCTCGCCGAAATCGAACGCGCCAACCAGGCCGAAGCCACCCGCGTCGCATCCCTCAAACAAAAAGTCGAACAAGACCAGGCCGAACAATTCGTCACCCAACAAAACGCCCTCCGCGAAACCATCAAACAACAAATCGACACACGCCTCGCCGAACTCGAACGCACCCAACAGGAACTCGCCGCCGTCACCACCGAGGAATCCAACCGCCTCGACGCCCTCCGCGCCGAACCTCGCCGCGACATCCTCACCCAAACCCTCGCCCTCCACGCACTCTTCCAAGCCGGCAACGAAGGCGGACAATTCGCCTTCTACACCTACATCGTCCTCACCCTCCTCTTCATGCTCGTCGATACCATCCCCCTCATCGTCAAATTCTTCACCAAACCCGGCCCCTACGACAGCCTCGTCGATCGCGACGAAATCTCCTTCGACTCCGAACACCGCGCCTTCCGCCAAAGCCACCACCGCTACATGGACCAACTCGCCAGCGGGAACCTCATCGCCGTCACCCGCAACAAACGCCTCGAACACGCCCTCGTCGACGGCGTCGAACACACACGTGCCGCACGCGAGTTCCTCGACTCCCTCGTCGAAATGGAAAAATCCTTCGCCGATAAAATGAAACTCGAGGAACAACAAATCGGCGTCGCAGAAAGCGACAAACGCGCCGCACTCGAAGCCATCAAACGCCGCTTCTACGAAGACCTCCACCACCGCATGGAAGTCTTCTTCACCGCACGCCACGCCTGATCATCGTTGCACTTCTAACATCCAACCATGCGCCGCCTCCTCGTCCCAACCCTCCCCCGGGACGGGTTGGCCACCATCGCCCGCTGGTCTCTATCAGGCACCCTCCTCGCCGCAACCTTCGGCATCCTCCACGATCAAATCACCTACTCCATCTCTCCCGAATACTTCACCCGCATGAAGTTCGCACAATTCGGGTCCCTCCAATCCCAGATCCCACCACGTGCCTTCGTCGCCCTCATCGGCATCCTCGCCACCTGGTGGTTCGGCCTCATCGCCACCTGGATCCTCGCCCGCATCGCCAGCCCGCCAAACCTACGCCACCTCATCCCCAAAGCCTGGCTCACCATCGCTCTCTCCTCCATCACCCTCGCCTCCCTCGGCTTCATCATCGCCCCCTCCACCCTCACCACCATCCCGGACTGGAAAGACTCCGCACTCTCCCTCGGCGTCACCAACCTCAAATCCTTCGCACAAGTCGCCGGAATCCACATCGGAAGCTACACCGGAGCCACCCTCGCGACGTTCTTTCTTTCTATCAGGTGGACGATTTCACAACATCGCCCGGCCTGTTCCCCATCAAATCATTCGTAAAAACCCTAGTATTTCCTGTCAAAACCGTTACCGGAGATTCCTTCACTCGGTGGATTTTTTGATCGACTCAGCCCACCCGTGACAAGATTGTCACCCCGTTCTTCCTTATGGATGCCAGCCAAAATCGCCGCGAATTCAAATTTGTCCTCAAGCCTGGCCTCGAGAGCAAGCTCCGTGAAAAAGTCGCGGAACACCTCGCCGTCGATACCCACGCCAACGACGGCTACCCCGTCCTCTCCGAATACTTCGATTCCGCCGAACGCACCACCTACTGGCAAAAACAAATGGGCGTCCCCAACAGACGCCGCGTCCGTGGCCGCCTCTACGGCCGCAACGACGGAACCATCGCCCCCAGCGCCTTCATCGAGGTCAAACACAAACTCGATGGCAGCACCGTCAAACGCCGCGTCTCCTGCGAAGTCGATGACCTCCCCGTCTTCTCCGACGGCCGCATCCCCAAACACATCGAAACCTCCGGCCAATACGAAGACCGCGTCATGGAGGAACTCGAAGACCTCGTCGTCACCAACGGCAACCGCCCCGTCGTCCAAATCCGCTACCACCGCTACGCCTACGACAGCGGCCCGGAAGGAACCATCCGCATCACCTTCGACCTCGAACCCCGCTGCCGCTTCATCATGAAGCCGCTCCTCCCGGACGACCCGGACTTCGAACTCCCCCTCCTCGATCCCGGCTCCGCCATCATGGAAGTCAAAACCATCGGCCCCGTCCCCTACTGGTTCCGCAAGGTCATCGGCGAATTCAACCTCGTCCCCCGCGGCTTCAGCAAATACGCCGCCGCTCTCGAAAAATACGAATTTACCCAAAAACAACAACCACACACCCAACCCAACATCCAATCCATCCCATGACTCTCGAAGACCTCTTCAGCGCCGGCTCCCAAGCATCCACCAACCCTCCCAAACCTCTGGAGATCGTCTTCGCAATGGCCGTGAGCATCCTGCTCAACCTCGCCATCGCAACCCTCTACCGCAAAACCTACAAAGGCACACGCTACTCCCAGGACTACGTCCAAACCCTCATCATCATCGGCGTCGTAACCACCATCCTCATCATGGTCGTCAGCGGAAACGGCGCCATCGCCTTCGGCATGTTCGCCGCCTTCTCCGTCATCCGCTTCCGCCGCAACCTCGGCCAATCGCGCGACCTCGCCTTCGTCTTCTTCGCCATGGCCATCGGCATGGTCGTCGGCGCTCGCCGCTATGACATGGCCGTCATCATCACCGCCATCGTCGGAACCGCCATCTACATCCTCTCCAAATCCGACGCCTTCGCCCCCCGCCGCGCCTCCCACCTCCTCACCCTCCGCATGACCAGCGAAATGAACTTCGAGGAACTCCTCAAACCCGTCTTCGACGAATTCACCGACCGCACCCAGCTCGTCAGCGTCTCCTCCGTCCAGGCCGGCATGATGACCGAACTCCGCTACGGCCTCCAACTCAAACTCGGAGCCAGCACACCCAAACTCCTCGACGCCCTCCACCAGGTCACCGGCAACAACCGCGTCGTCCTCACCCCCACCGGCCAGGAACTCGACATGTAACCCTCGCCAACCGCCAAAAACCCATGAACCTCCGCCACCTTCTCCCGCTCCTCCTCATCCCCATCGCCGCAACCGCCGGCGAGGAAAAGGACGCCCTCCCTGAAATCAAACAGGAACCCTCAAACCCGGGAAATTGGTGCGAATGGCTCTCCAACGATCCCGGCCTCATCTATCAGGACAAGAAAAACCCCTGGATCGACAAATTCGAAATCTCCGGCCGCCTCCACTACCAAATGGGACGCGTCTCCGGCACTGACGTCCGCGGCAACTCCTTCAAGGAAACCTTCGACGAATACCGCCGCGCCCGCATCGAAACCAAAGTCGGCTTCCTCAACTACTTCGATCTCGAAGTCGGCGTCAACCTCGTCGACGACCGCCGCTTCCGCACGGATCCTGACAACGACCTCGATTGGGGATACGACACCTTCGACAGCGCCATCCTCAGCTTCAACATCGGCAAAGCCTTCGGCCGCGGCCCCTTCGACGACATCCGCCTCCACTACGGCCGGATGAAACTCAATGTCACCGAGGAGGTCCACACCTCGTCTAACAAAATCATCACCGTCGAGCGCTCCATGCTCGCCGACAAACTCGGCGGTGCCCAATCCCGCCCCACCGGCGCAACCCTCGAACTCGCCAAAGGCGATTGGACCGGCTTCATCGGCGTCTTCTCCGGCGAGGACGACTCCGAATTCATCGGCGGCTGGAACGACGGCGAATTCTACTACGCCAGCCTCGAATGGGAAATGAACAACGACTGGCGATTCGTCCTCGACCACGTCCAAAACAACCAGGCCGGACTCGACGACGCCCTCGGATACGCCCAGGCAACCTCCCTCGCCGCCATCTACGAGAAAAAACGCTGGGGCGTCATGCTCAACCTCATCCACGGCGATAACGGAACCAACCTCAACCCTCTCCGCCAAGGCGACTTCCACGGCGCCATCGTCATGCCATGGTACTGGATCGTCAAAGACCGCCTCCAACTCGTCGCAAGATACCAATACGCCCGCTCCGACGAACCCGAAGGCCTCCGCCTCGACACCAGATACGTCCGCTCACTCCACTCCGCCCCAAACCCAGACCTCGACTCTGGCTTCGGCGACGAAAACCACTCCTTCTACCTCGGCCTCAACTGGCACCTCTGCGGCGACAACCTCAAAGTCATGGGCGGCATCGCCTACGACACCATGAGCGCACGCACCGACACCATCGACGCCACCACCTACCTCCTCGCCATCCGCACCTCCTTCTAACACACCCTCCCGGGCACGCCGACAGCCTGCCCTTCGTCTAGTCCGCCGTAGCTTTACGCGAAGGAGGAAGCCTCAGCGAAGAAGAGTCCTCGTCGGCTAGCGAATGGATCGCCCCTGACCCGCGCGAAGCCCTCCCTAATTTCAGCATCTCAGCTTTTCAGCATCTACCCTCACTTCTCGCTCCACTCCGCGCGCCTCAACCGCCACCCGTCCTCCGCCCTCCTCCAGAAAAACACCACATCATACCGCCCGTCCGCCGGGCGCGATGTCGGCAGCTCCACCAACCCCTCAAGCACCAGATCCACCAGCGCCTCATCCCCATCCACCGATACGTCGCCGAAATCCTCAACCTCGAACATCGTCTGCCGCGCCTGATTGCACAAATACGAAAACGCCGACTCCAACTCCCCTCGCTCGAACGTCCCGTTCGCCTCCTTGATCTCCGGCGTATCCAAAACCACCTCCTCCGCCAGCAACCGCGTCAACCCGTACGCCCGCAGCTGCCTCAACGTCTTGTTCGCTCCGGACTCCAACGTCAGAGTCTCTAACAAATCCAGCGTCCGCCTCTTCACCACCCGCTCGGGCGAAAACCACCACACAAGGAACCCCGTAACCAACAACGCGGCGGCAACACCAATGACAATTCGTTTCATGAGGAGAATTCAGTTAGGCTTCGGTTGGTTCGGATCATAGAAAATCCGGATCTCCGCCTTGTCCGTCCCTAACAACTGCTGCGCGCGCTTCAACGCCGCACGCGTCGACAGGTTCGGATTCGTCGGCGAATTCAAAAACAAATTGCTCTCCCCCGCTTCCCGGTCACACCCCTCTTGCAACGTCACCAGAATCCCGGACTTCTTCAAAACCCGGTAAACCTCCCTCGTCGCACCGCTGATGATCAGATGCAGATCCTTCGCCCGCATGAAAAGGATCAGATCCTCCAGCGCCATCACGCTCGTCGCATCCAGATGCCGCGCGTTCTTCATCCGCAAAATGATCACCTTCAGCGCCTGATCCGTCACCGCCCGCTGGATCTGCGTCCGGAACAACTCCGCCGCCCCGAAAAACAAATCCCCCTCCACATGCACGATCGAAATCGATGGAATCGGCCTCTTCCGCTTCTCACCCATCTCCCGCAACTCCCCCGCATCATTGAACTCATACTCGATCAGATACGGCCGGCTCGCCTTCCTCAGAAACAGCGTGATCGATACTGCGACCCCGATGAAAATCGCCACATGCAACGGCGCCAGCAACGTCGTCACAAACGTCACCACCAACACCACCGCATCATCCCCCGTCGATCGCAGGCAAATCCGGATATGCCGCAAATTGAACAAGCTGCACGAAAGCGCGATCACCAGCGCCGCCAATGCCGACGTCGGCAGATAATCAATCAACGGAACACCCCAATCCACCGAAGCCGCGATCAACCACGCGAACCCCAACGTGTAAACCCCGCAAAACAACGACGAAAACCGCGTCCGCGCCCCGGATTCATGATTCAGCGTCGATCTTGTTAGAGAACCCGAAGCCGGCATCCCGCCAGCCGCCGCAGCCGCTAGGTTCGCCATCCCCACCGAAAACATGTCCTGGTTCACATCCGCACGCTCACCCGTCCGCGACGCGATCGTCTTCGCCATCAGCGTGTTCTCAAGACTCGCCAGAAACGCGATCGCGAACGCAACACCTAACAGCGACGAGATGTCCCTGAAAATCCCCTCCCTCACCAAACTCGGAAAACCCGGAATCAGATCCGCCATCCGGAACGTGTGGAACGTCTCCATCCCCGCAAACGGACCCACCCCGAACCTCACCAGACTCCCGAACCCGACCCCCGCCACCAACAGCGACAACGCGAACGCCGGCCACATCGGCCTCCACCTCTTCAGCGCGAGATAAACCCCCAACGTCGCCACACCCGTCACCAGCGGCACCCAATCCGTGTGCAGGACATTCCTCACCAACCCCACCATCAAACCCACGAACGTCGCAATCCCCTCCTTGTCCAGAACCGGCTCCAGACCTAACAGCGGTTTCAGCTGGTTCGCGATGATCAGCACCGCCGCCCCCGCCACATACCCCACCATCACGCTCCGCGAAACATACTGCAAAAGATCCGCCACCCGCATCAGCGCCCCCGCCACCGATATCAACCCCACCATCAACACCAGCAACGGCAACAACTCCACCGCTCGCCCCTCTAACAAGGGATTCAGCGAAAACACGCTGAACATCATGAACGCCGTCGCATTCGTCGGCCCCAGAATCGTATGCCGCGATCCCGCGAACAACGGAGCCACCATCGCAGCCACCGCCGCACACAGGATCCCATGCACGATCGGCAACCCCGCGATCGCCGCATACGCGATCCCCTGCGGCAACGCCAACATCGTCACATTCATCGCCGCCCGCGCATCCGCACGGAACTTCCCGCCATCATACCTCCGCAACGACCCCAAAAACGGCAGAAACAAAATCCTCTCCGATGCGAAAAATGCACGCACATCCCCCACAGCGTTGCGGAAAATGCGGATCACGTTCATGGCGGCTCTTCCTTACTTGAAGCGCGCCCGCCAGAAAAGCAAACACCCCACCAGCACGCACAACACATTCGGAGACCACAACACCAGCGACGCCATCCGCTCCGTCTCAAACTCGTCCGCCAACACCGTAAACAGGAAATACCCCGCACCTAACAGCAAACTCGCGATCAACCCTCCCGAACTCTCCTGCCGCCGCGCCTTCAAACCCAACGGCACCGCCACAAACGCGAACGCCAGACACGCCATCGAGAACGAATACCGCTTCGTGATCTCCGTCTGGAACCCCACCCGCTTGTCATCCTCCAACTCCTGATTCCCGCTGATGAAATCCAGAATCTCACGGTTCGTCATCGAACTCGCCCGCTTCCGCTTCGCCCGCTGCGCCGGAAAATCAAACACCAACGGCTCCGCCTTCCCCATGATCGCCATCTCCACCCCGCCATCCGACCTCGCGGACTCAATGTAAGCATCCTCCAGCTTCAACCGCAGCTGCTCACGCTCGTGGTCCACAAACAACGCCGCCTTCCGCGCATGCAGATACGATCCGCTCGACTCCCCATCCTCCGCTGGCAGCTGATAGAAATGGAACCCGATCAGCCAATCACCCTCACGCCGCTCCACAAACACCTTCTTGTTCTCGAAACTCGACTGCACCACCCCCGGATCTAACAAAGCTGAGGGATCCCGCTTCACCTCCTCATACAACAACTCCGTCACCGATGCCTTCGCTGTCGGCACCACATGCAGGTTCAAATACATGCACACACCGGAAAGCACCGCCCCGATCACGAAAACCGGAGCCGCCAACCGCACCAGACTCATCCCACCCACCCGGAACGCCGTGATCTCCTGCCCCGATGACAAGCGCCCGAACACCAGCAACACCGCCGACAAAAATCCCCACGGCAACGTGAACATCAGCGACGACGGCAGCACATTCAGCACAAACCTCACCACCACGCTCAACGGCGCCCGCTGCTCCACCAGCAACGGCCTCACCTGCTTGAACAAATTCCCCAACACCAGCACCAGACTCAGAACCGCCACGGCATACACCGTGCCTAGCAGAATCTGTTTACCAATATACCGGTCGGAAATTCGCATCGCGTCGCCGCACTCTGCCGCCCACTCCCCCTCCTGTCCAGACACGAGCTTCACCCCTCCCGAACCCCTCCCGAACCCCTCCCGATCCCCTCCCGATCCCCTCCCGATCCCCTC
>SYAP01000343.1 GCA_005787565.1 Verrucomicrobiaceae bacterium
GAGGGCTCAGGGTTTCGATGGTGAATTGGGCGAGGGTGTGCCAGCTGACGGGGGGGCCGGGGTGGCAGAGGTGGAAGATGCCGGTGGCTTGGGTTTGGAGGAGGAGGGAGATCCACTCGCAGATGGCGGCGGTGCTGGTGGGGAGTGAGAATTTGTCTGCGATGGCGGTGAGGGGATTTCCGGCAGTGGCGTTGGCGACGATTTGATCGACGAAGGAGGGTTTTTCCGGGCCGAAGACCCAGGAGACGCGGCAGACGAGGTGGTGGGGCGAGGCGGCGAGGACGGCTTGTTCGCCGGCGAGTTTGCTGGCTCCGTAGGTGCCGAGGGGTGCGGGGGTTTCGTCTTCGGTGCGGAGGCCGGGGGTCTGGCCGCCGAAGACGTAGTCGGTGCTGAAGTAGACCATGCGGATGTTTTTTCCGGCGGCCCAGGTGGCGATTTTGGCTGCGGCTGTGGTGTTGATCCGAAAGGTGAGGGCGGGGTCGTCTTCTGCGGCATCGACGCTGGTGATGCCTGCGGGGTGGAGGAAGACGTCAACGTCGAGATCGCGGAGGACACGCCGCATGGCGGTGGGGTCGGCGAGATCGAAGGAGGATCTGGGGAGATGGATAATGGTGTGGGCAGCGTCGGAAAAGCGACGCGCGAGGGCGGCACCGACGCGGCCGGTGGTTCCAGTGACCGCGATTCGCATGGGCGTTAGATGAGGCCTTGTTCGCGGAGTTGTTCGTCGACGTCGTCGTATGCTGGGGCACCGATGCCTGCGTCGCGGATTTTTTGGATTTTGCGGCGGACGCCGACTTTGGAGCGGGGACCAGTGATGAGGCCGGCAACGCCGTCGACGACGAAGGGAAGGAGGGCGGCGATGCCGAGGGCGCCGAGGCCGATGCCGACGCCGCGGCGGGCGCTGCGGTGCATGACGTCTCCGAGCAGCAGTCCGGCGGCGGCGCCGAGGAGTGCCGGGGCGGCGAGTGCGCTTGTTTCAATCCATGCCGGGGTGGTGTCCGTATGCTCGTCTGACATGCTGTGGGTGTAACGGTTTTCCCCCGGGCAGACAACCCCGGAAAATTTGTTGGAGAAAATGGCACGGATTCCGGCTTTCGCCTCCGGCGGGTTTCCCGTAGTCTGCGCGGCAGCATGGCCTCACCTGAAAACACCTACGCACTCATTCTCGCCGGCGGTTCCGGCGCCCGCTTCTGGCCCCTGAGCCGCAATACCAAGCCGAAGCAGTTGCTCCGCCTGTTCGGGGAGGAGACTTTGCTGGATCAGACGATCCGCCGGTTGGAGGGTTTGGTGCCTTTGGAAAACATTCTAATTCTCACGAATTCCCAACAGGTCGATGCGGTTCGTGAAGTGGCGACGATGTTGCCGCCGGAGAACATTTTTGCGGAGCCTGCGAAGCGGGACACCGCGCCTGCGGTTGCGTTGGGGATCGGGCTGGTGGCGGCGCGCAATCCTGATGCGGTGATGATGGTGCTGCCTGCGGACCAGCTGATCCGCGATACGGCGGCCTATCAGTCGGTGATGCGGGATGCGTTGGCGATTGCGGGGAAGACGGACGGGTTGGTGACGATTGGCATCCGCCCGACGTGGCCGTGTCCATCGTATGGTTACATTGAGCGTGGGGAGCGGGCGTCGATTCCGGGATTTTCCTGTGAGCATCCGCCGGTTGAGGTGAAGCGTTTCCGGGAGAAGCCGAATCCGGAGTTGGCCGAGCAGTTTCTGGCGCAGGGCGGGTTTTCGTGGAATGCGGGGATGTTCGTGTGGTCGTTGCCGACGGTGATCCGCCAGCTTGCGAGCCATGCGCCGGAGCTTGCGAATTTCATTTCGGAGATCCGCCGGTCCAAGGATCTAACGGCGACGGTGAACGCGCAGTTTCCGAAGCTCACGCCGATTTCGATCGACTATGCGTTGATGGAGAACGCCGACCGGGTTCTGAACATCGAGGCGACGTTCGATTGGGATGATGTGGGTTCCTGGATCTCGATTGCGAAGTATCTTGAGGAGAGCGGTGAGAACAACCGGACCAACCAGCCCATCACCGAGCTCGAATCCGAGAACAACATCATTTTCAATTCGCGGAAGGGATCGCGGGTGGCGTTGTTAGGAGTCGATGATCTGATCATCGTGCAGACCGAGGATGCGTTGTTGATTGCGAACCGGCATCAGGCGGATTCGATCAAGAAACTCACCGACCTCCTTCCCAAGGAACTGCTCTGAGACACGACCTTTAGAACGGTACGCACCAATTCTCCGGGCGTCCTGCCAATGGAAAGCGAGCGTGAACGCCCATGAAAATCCCTGAAAAGTAACTCATGGCTCATCGTCCAGACCCCATTCTCAGTTGGGCATTTAAAGGTCCATTGAATAGCGTAGGGCTGCTCGAACATCATCCATGGCGTTGCCGAAAAACGTGCCAATGGGGCCATCCATCTCGTGATGTTGAATCGCCTGCAATCCTTGGACGTTCGCATAGCTCTTCATCCGAAGAAATGGCCGTGAAGGTAACTCTACCTCGTATAGAGAGCCACGAAACGCCGAAGTAATCGGAACGCAAAGACTGATCGCCCTTGGGGGATTCGAGTCTTCACGTGAAACGACCAACATCATTCGGACCTTGCCACCACAGCCAAGGTCGACCCGATACACTTCTCCAGGCTTAGTCGTCATAGAATGTATCCAATGCTGCTTGCCTGGAGGTAGCAGAACGCAAAATGTCCGAGTCGGAAGGAATCTCGACCGGAAATGGTAGCCCACGCCGCATTCTGACTTGAGTCAAAAACATCCGAATGGCCTCGGTTGTCGATATCCCCAAGGTCTCAAACACTGTCTCCGCATCCTCTTTCAGACGCGGTTCTACCCTCGCACGCACAACTGCATCTTTCATGGCTCGAATGTAGCCCCTGCGTGCTACGTTGCAATTCCTTTTTTGCCCAACGTCATAGGAATGGCGTGCCGGGGTCGAGCTTAAAATTAATCAGACGGCTTCCTCGGCGTCGCCATCTCCGCCTTGTTAGGCCGATTCTTCATTAGAATAATACTCGTGCTGGGCAGCAAGAAATTCCTGTGTCCGCGTTCGTGCTAAGGCGATGCGTCCATCATCATCCGA
>SYAP01000344.1 GCA_005787565.1 Verrucomicrobiaceae bacterium
ACGCGGTGGTGGTGGCTTGGGAGTGCGGTGGATGAGAAGAATCTGACGCGTGAGTTGGAGGATTTCGCGAAAGCGGGGTTCGGGGGGGTGGAGATCTGTCCGATTTACGGGGTGAAGGGGGCCGAGGAGCGGTATCTGCCGTTTTTAAGCGATTCATGGGTGGGGGCGGTGACGCACACGATGGTGGAGGCGGAAAGGTTGGGGATGAAGGTCGATCTAACAACCGGCACCGGATGGCCATTTGGAGGACCGATGGTGAAGCCAGAGCGGGCTTCGCGGAGTCTTGTGCGGTGGGATAAGGCATTGAAGGGTTTGGGCAAGCAACAGCTGGTTTTGCCTGAGGGTGAGTTGATTTCGCTGGTTGCGGATTCCGGGCGCGAGACGGTGGATTTGAAGGGGATGGTAAAGGGCGGGCGGCTTGATTGGTTGGTGCCGGAAGGTGACTGGCGGGTGATGGGATTGTTTTCGACCAAAGCGGTCCAACAGGTGAAGCGTGCGGCTCCGGGTGGGGAAGGGCCGGTGTTAGATCCGTTTTCGACGGAGTCGATGGAAGAGTATCTCAAGCATTTCTCCGAGGCTTTCGAGAGTGGCAAGATCGGGCCACGGGCGCACTTCCATGATTCGTTCGAGTATTATGGTGCGGCATGGACACCGGGGTTGGTGGAAGCGTTTCGCAAGCAGCATGGGTATGATCTGTTGGATCGGGTGCCGGAATGGTTCGGGGCGAGGGGGGAGGATGTGGCGGCTCGGGTGAGGTCCGATTACCGTGCGACGCTGAGTGATTTGCACCGGCGATATCTGGAAGTGTGGAATGCTTGGGCGAAGGGGGGCGTATCGATGACACGGAACCAGGCGCATGGTTCGCCGGGGAATTTATTAGATCATTATGCGGTATCGGACATTCCCGAGACGGAGATTTTCCGGCATGTGGCGGATGATCAAATTCCGATGCTTCAGTTCGCGGCTTCGGCCGCGCGGACGAGCGGGAGGAAATTGACTTCGGCGGAATCGTTCACGTGGTTGGACGAGCATTTTCAGGTGACGCCAGGGAAGCTGAAGGAGGCAGCGGATTTCCTGTTTCTGGGCGGAGTGAACCATTTGTTTTATCATGGGGTTCCTTATAGCCCGGAGGATGCCGGGTGGCCCGGGTGGTTGTTTTACGCATCGACGCACATGGGACGAAATGGCGGGTTGTGGCGTGATCTTCCGTCGTTCAACGGGTATTTGGCGCGATGCCAGTCGATCTTGCAGGAGGGGGTTCCTTCGGTGGATGCGTTGTTGTATTTTCCGGCTGCGGATCTTTTGCATCGGGCACCGGGGGATTTGCCGTTGTTCACGATTCATGACCAGCATCACTGGTTGCAGTCGCTGCCGTTTTATAGGACGGCGATGAGTCTGTGGGTGGAGGGGAGGACCTGTGACTTTGTTTCGGATCGGATGTTAGAGCGGGCGAAGGTCGAGGGCGGGATGGTGGTGTTGGGTGGGATCCGGTATCCGGCGCTGATCCTGCCATCGGTGAAGATGATGCCGGTGGAGACGTTAGAGAGAATTTCGGAATTGTTGGAGTTGGGGGCGGTGGTGATTGTGGAGGGAGGGTTGCCCGAGGATGTGCCCGGGTTTGGAAATCTTGATGCGCGGCGTGCGGTTTTTTTGGAGGTTCGCAAGCGGATGGAAAGTGGGAAGGGTCGGCTGATTCATGCGACGACGGGTCCGGGTGAAGTGTTGGATTCGTTGGGGCAACCGCGTGAGGCGATGGGGGATTTGGGTGTTCGGTTCGTGCGGCGGCGGCATGATGAAGGATATCACTATTTCGTCGTGAACCGGGGTGATAGGGCGTTTGATGGGGTTTTGCCGATCGCAAGGAAGTTCACGTCCGCCATCTGGCTGGATCCTAACAGACCGGTGCGTGTTGGATTGGCGAAGGTTGGCAGCGAGAGGTTGGGGAGGGGAGTTGAGATCCGGCTTGAGGCGGGTGAGTCGATGATTCTCCGGACGTTTGATACGAGACGCGTCGAGGCTCCACCGTTTCCCGAGCTTCATAGTCAGCGGCATCCGGTGCGTTTGACTGGGCCGTGGGAGTTGGAGTTTGTTGAAGGAGGTCCTGCTTTGCCCAAGTCCGTCACGCTGGATTCGTTGGGGTCGTGGACGACGCTGGCGGATCCGAAGACATTGGATTTTTCGGGCACGGGATGCTATCGAGCCAGCTTCATGATTGATGGATTGGAACCTGGCCGGGAGGCGATTGATCTTGGACAAGTCTCAGGAACGGCTCGAATCCGATTGAATGGAAAAGAGGTCGCGAGGTCGTGGTCGGCGCCCCATCGATTTGAAATCACCCAAGCCCTTCGTGCGGGAGAGAATGTGATCGAGATCGAAGTGACCAACCTTGCGGCGAACCGTATTGCGGCGTTGGATCGGGCGAACGTCGATTGGAGGATTTTCCACGAGATCAACTTCGTGAACATCGACTACAAGCCGTTTGATTCATCGAACTGGTTGCCACTGAGTTCCGGTTTGTTAGGGCCGGTCATGCGGATTCCGTTGGATTGATTTCCCTCCGGTGGAAGACCGGTTCGAAGACGTGCCACTGCACCCAGTTGTTGCGGATTTGTTTCAACAGGGCGGATGCCCATGTGACAACGGCGGGATCGGCTGCGCCACGTTGGCGGGGTGGCAACTTGAGTTCGGGGAAGACTGTGACGCGGTAGCGTCGCCAGCCATCGCGTGTGACGAAGAGCGGATAACATGGGGCTCCTGTTGCGCGAGCCAGATAGAGCGGGCCTTTGGGAAGGCACATGATCAGGCCGGGTTCCACTTCCACTTCGATTGGCGAAACATCGAACAGGACGCGGTCTCCTTGCAATGCGACCACATTCGCTTCGCGGAGCAGACGGGCGAGTTCGACACCCAAATGGCCATCGCCGTGGTTATAGAGCGACCGGAACTCGGGATGCATTGCCTCCCGATCGCGCAATTCCTTTTCACGAAGTGCCTGCATTTCAGGTTCCCGCTCCGGTGCTCGCACCGCGTAGAGCGTGCGGCCGAATCGACCTGAGAAGACCGGTGCGGCGAGATCGTAGTTTCCCATGTGGGCTGTTAGAACGATGCATCCGTCCCGCCGTTTGGCGAGTTCGTGGAAATGCTGCACTCCGTCGATGATCCAATCCACCGAGCCGGTGCCAGTCTCGCTGCGGAGGGCGTCGACGTGGGTGGTTGCGAAGTTGAGGAACACCCGGTATGCCCCTGTGAAGGCGCGCAAGGCCGACCACTCCGGATGGAGTGCGCGGAGGTTGGTCATCACTGCGCGGCGTTGGGGTTTGGCGAGGGAGAAAAACAGCAGGGTCCAGACCGGCACCAGCACTGGCTCCAGAAACCATGGAGCCACCTGCATGCCATGGCGGAGCAGGCGGGTCGGCAAGTCGCCGAAAAGCCCCATTCTCCTCCGTGTTTCAGATGTTTCCGTCCCCGCCATCCGCGCCACCTTTGCCGTGATTCTTTGCTGTCTGCAAGTCGTGGTTTGCCTCGGTGAAAACCCCGGCTATGCTCGCTCAGCAAACGCGTCATGGTCATCCCGGCAAACGAAAGCACCCAGACTTCTTCCACCGAGTACGACGTCATCATTCTCGGTGGCGCTTTTTCCGGGTCATCGCTGGCATTGTTGATCAAGCGCGCCCGACCGGCGACCCGCATTCTGATTGTGGAGAAGTCGGAAATTTTCGACCGCAAGGTGGGGGAGTCGACATCGGAGGTTGCCGGTTGTTTTCTAACACGGGTTCTGGGGCTTTCCAACTATCTCGCATGCCATCACTTTCAGAAGCATGGGCTTCGCATGTGGTTCACCGAGGCGGACAACACCTGCGCCGGCGAATGCACGGAGGTTGGGCCCTTCGCTCAGGCACGCCTGCCGACCTTCCAGCTCGACCGCTCGAAGCTTGATCAGCATTTGTTGGAAACGGCTGTCGCCGAGGGCTGCGAGCTGTTGCGGCCGGCGACCATCAAATCCTTTGAGCTTGGCGGGGCGGGAAACAACACCGTCACTCTCAAGGTGGATGGGATCACCCGCACCCTGCGTGCGGGGTGGATTGCTGATGCTTCGGGCCGGGCGGCGTTGATTGCGCGCAGTCGCGGGCTGTGGCGGCCATTGCCTGAGCATCCGGTGCATTCCATGTGGGTCCGTTTCAGCAATGTGCGGTGTCTAGATGGTCATGAATCGCGAACGCTGGTGCCAGCCATCGATGAATGTCGGACCTCTTCCGCGCGCGGGTCGTCGACCAATCATCTGATGGGGCGCGGTTGGTGGTCGTGGATCATTCCGTTGTCCAATGGCGACTATTCGGCGGGTGTGACGTGGGATGAGCGTCTTTTCAGTCCACCCGGCGAGGGACCGGTCGGGCAGCGGGTGAAGCAACACCTGTTAGGACATCCGGTCGGGCGGCTGATGTTTGAAAATGCCGAGCCTGCGGAGAATGATGCGCGCATTTACAAGGATCTGCCTTATCACGCGACGCAGGTCGCGGGAGATGGATGGATGCTGGCAGGGGACGCGGCAGGATTCATGGATCCGCTTTATTCGCAGGGCCTCGATTATTGTGCCCACTCCGTTTATGCGGGGCACAAGATTCTGTTGCGGGCGTTGGATGGGGAGTGCGTGAAGGATTCCATCGCCACTCACAACCGCGAGTTTGGTGAATCGTATCACCGATGGTTCAACGGCATTTACCGGAACAAGTATCAATATCTGGGTGATGCCGATTTGATGCACGCGGCATTTCTGCTGGATGTGGGTGCTTACTTTCTCGGGCCAGCGCGATTGGTTTATACCGCCACGGACGCCGAGTTTTCCAAAATGCCCTACAACGGTCGACCGGGGTCATTTTTCGCGT
This sequence comes from Verrucomicrobiaceae bacterium, assembly GCA_005787565.1. Classification (GTDB taxonomy): domain Bacteria; phylum Verrucomicrobiota; class Verrucomicrobiia; order Verrucomicrobiales; family Akkermansiaceae; genus Luteolibacter. The sequence goes on from SYAP01000344.1 coordinate 4,884, forward strand.
GGTTGATGGCTACCTACAATGCGCGTTTTGAAGTCATCGCCCGCAAGAAGATCGCGCGGGGGAGCTATGGCATGAACAACCTCCGGCAGCGATATTTCATCCGGAAACCTTTCGAGCCTTCGCCGAAATCGCTTTATCACTTTTTCAAAGGATTGCGGATGTGGCTGAAGCTTGAGATGCAGCATGCATTCGTGCGCCCCGATCCGGCGATGCCGGAGCCGGAGTTGATGCCTGCCAGGAATTCCAATTCGGAAGCGGTGGTTTAGGGGGCGACTGCAGCGAATCTAGGCAGGTGAAGGTGGAAGTAGCTGATCGGATGGCAGTTTTGACTGTGCAGATGATGAGATTGAACCGCAAAGAACACAAAAAATGAGTCCTATTGCGATCTGTGCGATCTTTCCGGTTGAATCGATGTTATGCTAACCCAAAAGCTACTGAGTAGGCGGCTGGCAGGATGCCAACGCCACGGGGATTGTGCCTGGCAGGTGATTGGAAGGAGTTTGCGGTGATGTGGGCTTGAAGGAGTTGGGTGGGATGTTAGCAAGGGCGCGATGAAATTGCGTGGCAATGGCGATGGAAACCGCAGTTGGCTGATTCTGCTGGCGGGTGGCGGTGGATTCGTGGCGGTGGGTTTGATTGCGGTGTTTGATCCGATCCCCATGGCTAGCTTGGGCTGGGACAACGGCCGATATGGTCACAATCCGGGATTCACTTACTCGGCGAATCACACGGTGGGTTTCGGGATTCTTTTCCTGATGATCGGGGTGTTGCTGACGCTTGTGGCGCTCAAGGTGCGGAAGGGGTAGGGAGATCAACGTTGAAGCTTACTAACCGTCGGAGGCGATGGCTTGGTCATCATCCGACCGGGTCTTCTCACGCTTTTTCTCCCGTTTCGATGACTGACCGGGTATGAAAAGGAGTCCGAGTGCGACGGGCGGCATGAGCATTCCGGCAATTCCATACCACACGGAATATCCAAGATCGAGGAAGCGCTTGCCAATCGCGAGCCCTTGGTAAAGTCCAAGGGGATAGACGACGCAGTAAAGCCACTGACTCCACTGATGCTGTGCATACGCTTTCTCTGCGAGCCCCACCATCAAGAGCGTCAGAAAAGAAGCAATGTATACCACCAAGAGGTCGCCCTGTGTGAACGGTTTGCGCCAGTCGAGGTAGGATTTGATGTTAGACATTGCTTTGAAATTGGGTGGGCTCCGGGCATTGGCTAACGGGTGGTGGTGGGTGGGGATTATCGATCCTGCATGACATCTCCCCAGGGTTTGGTGGTTTTGTCGATGGTTACGGTGTAATTCTGTTTGATGGCGAAGGGGATTTTGGTGCCGTCGTCTTTGATGAGGTTGCCCTCGATGCGGAGGGTGAGGGGTTTGTCGCGGGTGATGGAGCCGGGGATTTTTCCTGAGATGACGCGGAGCTTGGTTTTCACGATGCGGCCGCCGGCCATGCTGTTGGTGGTTTCGTAGCGGCGTGCGGGGATGCTGATCGGGAGCTTGAGGGCTGCGGCTCCGGGATCGTTGGTGCCATCGGCGTAGGTGACGGTCACTTTGGTGAACTCGGCTTCGGCATAGGTGAAGGTGTCATCCGTGAAATCGACGGCGATGGCGTAGGGTTTGGTGCTTTTGACGGTGCCGCCGGTGATGCTGCTGACTTTGGTGTTGGTGTCGATGTGGATGCCCGGTTGTGGTCCGGCTGCAGGTGGAATGGGTTTGGAGATGACAAAGGTCACTGTGTCGAACTTGTAGTCACCGACTCCTTTGCAGGAGGATACCAGGAAGCTGGCGGAGAGTAGGATGGGCAGTAGTGATGATTGGCGCATGGTCGTTGGTGGGATTGGTGGACGACTCGGTTTGGCATCCGTTACGGGGTCTGCTTCTCAGTTTGCGGTTGAGGTGCGTTGCTGTTGTTTGGCTTCGGATCGGTTTGGGCGGTGGATGGGCCGGTGGTGTTTTTTGCTGCCGGTTTCCAGTGGACCTTTGTGGTGAAGACTTGGATCGGTTGTCTGCCTTCGGGGGTGACGGTGTGGTGGATCTCGATGGAGCCGTTGTAGTCTGCGGGCATCTGGTAGGCCCGGGCGACGGCGTTGTGGGTGAAGCTGCCGGAGGGGTGGCTGATTTCGTGTTCAAGTGTGACGACTTTTGATGGGCCGACCCATCTGGGTTTGGTACCGGTTGATGTGTTTCGATGGAGGGCGTTTCGATCGAGGTCCCAGAAGATGAGATGATCGCCGTCGCGGAATGCGGCGAAGAAGAATTCGGTGGTCTGGGTGCTGACCAGCAGTTCCCAAGAGGGGGCGGAGATGGCGGTCAACCAGTCTTCGAAGTTGAATTTCTCGAATTTCCAGTCGGCGGCGGCTTCGGGTGATGCCACTTCGACTTTGCGATGGAGTGAGGAGAGGACGTTTTCCTCGGCGCCGTGCAGGGCGGAGACTCCGATTGCGAGAAGGAAGAGGATGCGCTTCATGGAGCAGGTTGTTGAGACGTTTTCAATTGCCGCTCACGACTTATAAACGTTTGATTCCGAGGTCCGTGTAGCCCCGTTTGGCCAACAAAAGAAGCGCAGCGATTTCCTCGTGAAATTTGATATCAGCACGAAGTAAAAGCTGCTTGGAAGCTGGAAGGAACTTGGCTGTCCATGCTTCGTTCCTAGGCCATGAATTACCTTCTGAGTCGAAGAGGCCGGTGTCCTTTTGATAGTCGATACCAATTTGCTTGAGCATCTCTTCCGATATCTCATAGAGCTGAACCGCCAACTCTTCGGATGGTCCATCAAAGGTCATTGGTCGGAGTATCCAGATTCCTCCTTCGTATGACGGGTTGACGGCCTTGGTTACTTGATACAGATAATGAACCGCGAGTCCCAAAGGCACCGAGCGCACATCGATCAGCTCGACGTGCACTTTGCGTAGCACTTCTTCTGGAATTTCGACAGAGAGTCCTACGGGCGACTCGGTCGGCAGTCCGGATCTGATTTGCTCTATTACGTCCCATGCTGATCCCTTCTTGACCTCAATGCGGTCAATAATCGGGCCAAACGGCTGAGGCTGCTCTTGAGCCCCGACCGATCCGACGAGGACGATTGCGGAAAGCAGTGCAATAATTCTGGTTGATATGCGCATCTTGATTTCTGCTCGCTTGCTGTTGACTTGTTGATGTTGCTTTGAATTGGGGTGCGGCTATTTGAAGTGATTCAAATTCTCGCAGTGGGTATAGAGTTCGAGTCGTTTGAGGAATCGAGTGAAGTGATTTTGACGTGTTAGGGGAGGGTGACGAGGGGGCGAATGAGTTTTGTGGGCAATGGGTGGGCAATGGGTGGGACTTCGCGCTTTTCAGTGGATGCCCATTGGCATGCCGACGGGGACCCTGCTTCGCTGAAGCTTCCTCCTTCGCTAAAGCTTCCTCCTTCGCTAAAGCTACGGCGGACAAGACGGCGGACAAGACGAAGGGCAGGCTGTCGGCGTTCCCGGGGTAAGGTTAGAGGCGTTTTAGGAAGGCGATGAGGGCTTCTTTGTCTTGGTCGGAGAGGTGGGCGGGGAAGGTGTGGCCGCGGTCGCGGACGAAGTCTGGGGCTTTGTTGATGGCGAGGCGGGCGGGGCCGGCTTTTTGGGCGATGAGTTTGAGGGCGGCTTCGTCGTCGAGTTGGCGGCTTTCGATTTCGGCGAAGCAGGCGTTGAGTTTGAGCATGGCGGCGGCGGTATCGAGGGGGGAGGTGATTTCGGGGTCGATGTTGACCATGAGGTTGAGGGGGAAGCCTTTGGGGAAGGGGCCGAGTTTGAGGTCTCCGGAGTGTCCGCCCGCGAGGCGGAGGATGGGGATGAGGAGGAGGGCGAGGAGCGCGAGGAGGACGGTGGCGGTGAGGCCGAGGCGGCGTTTCCAGGTTTTGGGTTTGGCTTTTTTGCGGATGAGGCGGAAGAGGAGGATGGCGGGGAGGATGAGGAGGAGGGGGATGAGCCACCAATGACGGAGGAAGGGGACGATGGCGTCTCCGGCGATGCCTTTGACGAGGACGGGGATGAAGTGGGAGGGGATGCGGAACCAGCAGCGCTCGGTGGCGGTGGCGACGGTGGCGAGGCCGGCGCGTTTTTCGGGCCAGCACATTTTGCGGATGGCATCGTCGAAGGCGGCCATGCGTCCGGCGACGGAGGGGTCGTGGTTGTAATCGCCGAGGGCGTTGTTGTGGAGGAAGGGGGCGGAGGACCAGATGGCGATGAGGGAGGGGACGCGGTAGAAGCCGGGTCCGCCGCCGCGCATTTCGTGGGTCATGGGTGAGCCGTCGAAGGGGTTTTGGACGTCGATGGTGCCGACGGATGGGGTGTTTTTCCAGTCGATGGAGGAGAATTGGCCCCAGACGTGTCCGGCTTTGGCGTTGTCCTGGATGGCGCGGGCAGCGTTGGTTTTGACGAGGGTGACGGGGATGCGTCGGTCGGTGGAGAGGTAGTTGTTTTCGAGGAAGTCGGGTTTCATGACTTCGGTGCGGGCCCAGTCGAGGAAGGTGGGGTCTTTGGACCATTCGCGGAAGTTTGCGAAGTCTTTGGGATAGCCATCGGGTTGTTTGCTGGAGTGGCAGGCGAAGCAGTTTTCGGCGAAGATGATTTTGCCGCGGTCGACGACTTCCTGGGGTTCAGTGAGGTAGGCTTGGCCGCCGGGGACTTTTTCGAGGGGGATGGGTTGGCCGGCGCGGACGAGGTATTTGGCGAGGTTGTCCATCTGGTCGATGGTGGCTTGCCAGAAGACGGAGTTTTCGAGGGATTTTTCGATGTCGAACTCGTGGGTGTGTTTGAGGCCGAGGATGGGGTTGTGGCATTTGAGCCATTGCTCGCTGTGGGTGCCGATGTTGATGAAGACGCGGCCGAGGGCGCCGGTGACGCCGATGGTGTCGGCGCCATCGACGAGGACGTGGGGGATGGGGCGTTGGGCGGTTTTGGGGGCGAGGAGGAGTGCGCCGCCTTCGACGGTTTGGTTTTCGGCGATGCCGAGGCGTTGGGCGGTGTTGAAGATGCCGTTGATGATGTTTGGGTTGTTGTTGTAGTCGGTGGCGACGATGGAGGTGTCGACGGTGCCGGGGTGGACGGAGTCCATGACTTGTTTGAGGAAGTCGTCCTTGGGGAGGTTGAAGCCGAAGACTTGTCCGTTTTTGAAGTATTGGTTGCCGATGGTGCCGGAGAGGTTTTCGTAGGCAGGGTTTTCGGGATCGAGGGGAGGATTTCCCGGGTCTGGAGCGACGTGGCAGATGGCGCAGGTCATGCCGACGCGGTAGGGGCGGATGAGGGTGGGATCGGTGCGGTAGGCGACATCGGTGTAGAATTTTTCGGCGTTCCAGCGGGCTTTGGCTTTTTCGTCGAACTCGGGGTTGGGGAAGAGTCGGAGGCCGAGGACGCCGGTGGAGTGGCCGTAGATTTCGGGGTCGATGCCGGGGGGAGGGGTGGAGACGGGTTGGTCGATGTAGAGGCCGTGTTGGTCGGGTTTGGCGGTGGAGGCGAAGCCGGGTTCGTTGATGAGGCCGAGGCGTTGGAAGCGGGTGGAGCGCTCGCGGGAGTCGATGACTTTGAGGAGGTCGATGATGCCGTATCCTTCCTGGGCCATGAGGTTCCAGAAGCGTTCGTTGCCGCCGGTCCAGAGCATCCAGGTGTTGCGGCCCTCGATTTCCTCGGGGGTGAGCTGGACGCCGGCGTCCATGCCGGCGAAGACATCGGTGGTGGCGGGCGGGAAGTCTGCGGCGGTTTTTCCGGCGGCTTTGGCTTCATCGGGCGGGTGGTTGTCTCCGCATGAGGCAAGGAGGAGGGAGGCCGCGAGGGCGATGAGGAGGGCCGGGGTTTTCATGGTGATGGTGGAGGGAAGGGAAGTGTTAGAGGAGTCAGTCGCCTTTGAGGGCGGCGCCGATGGAGGACATGGATTCGCTGAGGGCGGTGGCGGCTTCGCGGCGGATTTGGAGGACCTTGACGTGGCCTTTGGCGCGGACGGTGGCGGTGCGCGCGCATTTTTGGAAGACGGCGATTTCCCCGAAGTGGCGGCCGCGGCCGAGGGTGGTGAGGGATTTCAGGGTGCCGTTTTCGTTTTTGAGGACTTCAACTTCGCCTTCCTGGACGATGAAGAGGCTGTTGCCGACATCGCCTTCGCGGATGATGTCCTGGCCGTCCTCGAAGATGAGGGGTGCGAGGTCGAGCGGTTGGTGGACGCGGAGGTTGACGAGGTCGCGGCCGAAGAAGGGAGCCATGAGCCAGTTCCAGACGACGCGGACTTTTTTCTCCGGCGAGGGGAGGTAGAGGATCATGAAGAAGCGCCAGACGAGCCATGCGGGGATGCCCGTTAGAGAGATGCCCTTGAGGTGAGAGATGGCCTTGCGGTGGCCTAACACGCAGGCATCGCCGAGGCCGTTGAAGCGGTAGGGCGCGAGGTCTTTTCCGGCTTCGTGGCGGAGGATGTTTTTGCCGATGAGGGTGCCGACGGTCATGGCCCAGATGGCGAGGGCAGGGGCAGGGGAGCCATCGGCGGTGGGGACGGCGGCGCAATCGCCCCCGGCCCAGAGGTGGGTGTGGCCTTCGATGCGGGCGAAGCGGTCGCAGATGAGGCGGCCGTGGGGATTTTTGGCGATGGGGACGGATTCCAGGACCGGAATGGTGGACATGCCGGTGCAACTGACGATGGTGCGGGTGGCGATGCGGCGGCCATTTCCAAGGATGGCTTCCTCGGGGGTGGCGGAGGCGAGGCGTGTCTGATAGAGGACCTCAAGGCTGGGGTCTTTGGCGAGGACGGCTTCGGCGTGGGCGACGAGCTTGGGGAGGCGGGAGCCGAGTTCCGGGAGGATGTGCTCGGTGGAGCAGACGAGGACGACCTTGATTTCCGGGATGGGGATGTTGGGGAAGTGGCGTTTGGCGACGTAGGGGAGGAACTCGCGGAGTTCGCCGGCGACTTCGACTCCGGCGTAGTTTCCACCGACGACGACGAAGGTGAGGAGGCGGCGGCGTTCCTCGGGATCGCGTTCCATGTCGGCGAGTTCGAGCATGCTGATGAAGTGATTTCTAACAGCGAGGCAGCCGGAGTAGGCTTTGAGGCGGAATGAGTGCTCGGCGAGGCCGGGGAAGCGGCCGAGGTTTTCGGTGGAGCCGAGGGCGAGGACGAGGTGGTCGTAGGTGAGGGTGAGGCGTTTGCCATCGAGGAAGCGGGAGACGACGACTTGTTTGGTGTCGATCTCGATGGTTTCGACTTCGGCGTTGACGAAGTCGCCGGGGGCGAAGAGCCGGCGGGCGGGGCTGAGGGTGTCTGTGGGTTGGATTTTCCCGGTGATCATGTCCGGGATGAGGCCGTGGAAGCACTGGAAGTTGTCCTGATCGACGACGGTTAGTCTAACGCGGCCGGCTTTGACGGCGCTGCGGAGTGCTTTTGCGAGATAGATGGCGACATATCCGCCTCCCAGGCAAAGGATGTGGGGTGGTTTGGCGGTGTTTGTGCCTGAGGACATGTTAGGATTTCGGCGTGATTGGTTTCTTCTGAAGCCAGTCGGTGACATCGGCCAACTCGGTCATGCCGTGGGTGTATCCGATTTCGGAGATGGCGTCCAGTTTGTCGAAATCGAGGAGTTTGAAGCCATCGACGGGAGGTTTGAGGTAGCGGTCGGCCATTTTGGCGAAGAGTTCCTTTTGGTTGACGCTGGTGAGGGTGGTGGCGCGGACGAGGAGCGCGCCGAGGGTGGGGAAGACGGGTTTTTGGTGGACGCCGGGGCGTTCGCGGGATTTGCGGGTGAGGCGAGACCAGAGGACGGAGAGTGCCTGTGGGCGACCGGAGTAGGAGGTGGGGAGGCGGAATTCGGTCTGTGGGCTCACGTCGACTGCGATGGCCATGCCCGCGCCATCGGCTTTGGCGATGTCGACGGGGAGGTTGTTGAGGAGGCCGCCATCGACGAGGAGTTCGCCTTGTTCGACGTAGGGTGGTGCGATGCCGGGGACGGAGATGCTGGCGCCGATCCATTTGGCGATGGAGCCATCGCGGTGGATGACGACGCTGGCGGTGGTTAGATTGCAACTTACGCAGAAGTAGTTGGTGGGGAGGTCTTCGATGCGGGTGTCTGAGTAGAGGCGTTGGAGGGCTTTTTCGTAATTTCGCGCGGTGTCGATGGAGAGGATGGGGAAGGAGAACTGGGTGAGGCGGCGTTTGGGGAGGAAATGGCTGCGGAGGTGCTCGGTCATTTCGCTCCAACCCATGCCCATGGCGTAGAGGCCGGCGATGATGGAGCCCATGCTTGTGCCGCAGACGCGATCGATGGGGATGTCGAGTTCGTGGCAGGCGCGGATGACGCCGATGTGGGCGAAGCCGCGGGCACCGCCGCCGCCGAGGGCGAGTGAGACATCGCGGCCGGTGAGCATGCGGCCGGCGCGGGCTTTATCGGCGGGGGAGTGGAGGCGGACGTGGTGGTGGCGGACGACGTCGCGGTTCTCAAGCCAGCGGGCGGTGCCGTGGTATGGGGGTTCGTTTTGGAGGAGGACGAGGTCGACGCGGGGGCGTGCCTGTTTTCCGGGGAGGCGGTCGATGGCGCGCTCGGCGGGGCTTTTCGCGGGATCGTCGGAGGCGCGGGCGACGAGGAGGATGAGATCGGCCTGGCGGAGGCAACGCTCGGTCCATGGGGTGACTTCGTAATCGGCTTGGAGGACGATGAGTTTTTCGCGGCGTTCGAGGTCGTCGAGCCAATCGCCGAGGCGGCGGAAGGCGTCGCCGTCGCAGTTGTCGATGGTGGCGTATTCGGAGGGGAGGTCGGCTTGGCGGACGAGTGCGCCGTGGCCGCCGGCGTCTGAGAGTGAGATGGTGAGGCGATCGCAGTAGTCATCCATGGGGAGGTCCGGGGCGATGGGGATGACGGCGATGCAGGAGGGGAGGGATTGGTTTTGGCGGGAGTCGATCATGCGGCGGATCCGGAGGGCGAGGATGCGCATGACGGAGAGGAGGGATTCCTTTGGGAGTTTGGCGAGGTCGTCGCCGGAGAATTCGGCGACGTGGGAGTCGCGGACGGCGATGACGGATGCGGCGCGTGGGGCATCGCCGAGGACGGCCATTTCGCCGACCATTTCGCCGCGGCCGATTTCGCCGATGACGGTGGGGTTTGCGCCGTCGAGGTCGCGGATGGCGCGGAGTCGACCGCTTTGGACGACGTAGAAGCTGTTGCCGCGATTTCCCTGGTGGAAGAGGACATCGCCGCGGCGGAGGAGGCGGATGGTGCCGGTGGCTTGGTTGAGGAGGGATAGGATATCGGGATCCATGAGTGGGATTTCAGTTAGAAGGTGTGATGTGGGAGGCGAGGCGTTTCACGTTCCGGAGATGGGAGTAGGTGACGTTATCGGTGGTGGAATTGCCACCAAAGAAGCCGCAGCCGAGGGTGAGGGATGGTGTGAGTGCGGTGGTGATGCCGATGACGCCGTGGGTGGCGGGGGTGTTGTGGAGGATGCGGCTGGCGGGCATTTCGAGGGCGAAGCGCCGGGCGAGGAGGGGATCGGCGGTGTGGATGACGGCCGTGTGGCCGCGGCCGTCGTTTTCTAGCAGGGATTTGCAGGCGGCGATGGCTTCGTCGTTGGTGGGGGTGGTGAAGAGCGAGAGGACGGGGGCCATTTTCTCGTTGGAGAGGGCGTGGGATTTTCCGATGAGGTTGTTAGAGGTGGGGATGACGATGAGGCGGATGGGGTGGTCGCGAGTGATGGAGGCGGCGGCGGCGATGGATGCGGCGGACTGGCCGATGTGTTTGCGGCGGATGGAGGAGCCGTCCTCGGTGAGGATGATGGTGTGGAAGGAGGAGGCTTCGGCGGGGGTGAGGACGGCTGCGCCGGAGGATTCGAGTGCGTGGGTGAGGGTGGCGAGCCGGGATTGGTGGACGACGAGGTTGTGTTCTGAGCCGCAGATGAGTCCGTTGTCGAAGGATTTGCTGAGGACGATCATGGCGGCGGCGGTGGCGGGGTCGGCATCATCGGCGATGAAGCAAGGGGCATTTCCCGCGCCGACGCCGTAGGCGGGTTTGCCGGAGCGGTAGGCGGCCTTGACCATGGATGAGCCGCCGGTGGCGAGGATGAGGTCGACGCCGGGGTGGCGGAAGAAGGCTTCGGTGCGGCGGCGTGAGTTCTGGTGGGTGACTGTCTGGATGGTGGCTGCGGGCCATTCGCATTCTGTTAGGAGGGCGCGGAACATTTCATCGACGCGGGTGCCGATTTCCGCGGCGCGGCGGGGGAAGCTGAGGATGGGTGCGTTGCGGGATTTGAGGCAGACGAGGGCCTTGAAGATGGCGGTGGCGACGGGATTGGTCACGGGGATGAGGCCGAAGACAACGCCCGCGGGGGAGGCGATTTCGAGGGTGCCGTGGTGTTCGGGGCCGAGGATGCCGAATCCGGGATTGCCACGGATGGAGGAGAGGACGCCGCGGCTGGCGAAGTGGTTTTTCTCGATCTTGTGCGGGACGTTTCCGAGGCCGGTGGTGGCGACGGTGAGTTCGGCGAGTTCCTTGGCGTGGAGGAAGAAGTGATCGGCGAGTTTATCTAACAATCCGTCGATTGAGTCTTCGGAAGCGGCGAGGAGGATGGGGAGGACCTCACGGGCGGCGGCGACGCGGGTTTCGACTTCGGGGTCTTTGGCTTCGAAGATAGCGCTGGCGAGGCGGTCGTTGGCGAGGCGGAGTTTGCCTGCGGCGGATGCGCCGAGGGCGCGGTAGATCGCGATGGCAGCGGCGGGGTGGTGTTGCTCCATTTGTTTCAACGCGTCCGCGCTGAGGAGGCGGAGGGTGAGTGGGGAATCGGCGATGACGGAAGCGGAGCGCGGGCCGCCGTCGAGCAGGGCGAGTTCGCCGATCCAGTCGCCGGGGCCGAGGCGAGCGAGGACGTTGTCGCTGTCGAGTTCGCCTTGTTCGAGTTCGATTCTGACTTTGCCTGAAACGACGACGGCAAAGGTGTCCGCGGTTTCGCCTTCTTTGAAGACAAGTTGATTCTCGGCGTAGGAAAGCTCGCTCCAATACCGCGCAAGGTCACCCTGCGTTCCGTCGGCGAAGCTATGCCTGAAGTTGTTTTGCATCGATTTCGAAGTCTGCCGAAAATGCCTCTTCCCATTGGGTCTGCAAAAGCATAGTCAAGGGACGAAGACCAAATGGCAGATAATCCGATGAGCGACAATTCAAGAGTTTGTGATTCGTCTTCGAGGTCGGGACGGGCTGTGGAATGGATTGTCAATCATCCGTGGCTATCAATTTTATTGAGTCTGGTTTTGGTGTTCGGATCGGGATATGGGGCATCGCGGTTGAATTTTTCGAATGACATCCGGGTTTTCTTCAGTCCGGAGAATCCGGATTTGCAGGCATTCGATGCGATGGAGCAGACGTATTCGAAATCCGCGAATGTGTTGATGGTGGTGACGCCGAAGGATCCGGGGGCATCGATCTTTGATCGGGAGATTTTATCAGCGGTGCGGGAGTTAACAGAAAAGGGCTGGGAGATGCCGCACTCGCGGCGGGTGGATTCGATCACGAATTTCCAACATTCTTATGCGGATGGGGATGATCTGATGGTGGAGGATCTGGTGGCGGAAGATCCGAAGGATATGCCGGATGAAGAGCTTGAAAGGATCCGGAAGATCGCGTTGGAGGATCCGTTGCTGTTGAACCGGCTGATTTCAGCGGATGGCAAGGTGACGGGGATCAACATACCGATCCATTTGCCGGGAGAGAAGCCGTTGGTGGAGCAACCGGAGGTGGCGAATTTCGCGCGGAAACTTGCAGCTGAGGCGATGGCGGCGCATCCGGGGATTGTGGTGCATTTGACGGGGATCGTGATGATCAACCAGGAGTTGGCTGAGGCGGCGGAGAGGGATTTCGTTTCGCTGGTGCCGCTCATGTTTGGTTTCATTTTGTTATCTCTGGGGATTTTGCTGAGGTCGATTGCGGCACCGTTGTGTGCGTTTGCGGTGATTTTGCTATCGAATGTGGCTGCATTCGGGTTGGCGGGGTGGTTGGGGATCCTGCTATCACCGCCGGCAATTTCCGCAGTGAACATGATCATGACGCTGGCGATCGCGGACTCGGTGCATATTTTGGCGGGGTTCCGGCAGCATTATCGTGAGGGGGTGACCCGGCGGGAGGCGATGAGGCGGAGTTTGGATATCAATTTCGGTGCGGTCTTTTTCACGAGTCTGACGACGGTATTGGGTTTCCTGAGTTTGAATACGAGTGATTCGCCGCCTTTCCGGGATCTCGGGAACATTGTGGCGATCGGGGTGGTTTTCGCGTGGTTGCTGGCGCACACGCTTTTGCCTCCTATCATGATCCTAGTTCCTTCGAAGCCGAAGCCTGCGGTGGCGCATGGATCGGAAGGACGCTTCCTGCAGTTTGTGGCCACGATCAATCAGCGCCGGCCGGTGGCGCTGTTGGTGGGTGGAACAGTGGTGGTGATGTTGTTCGGTGGATTCATTTTCCGGAATCAGTTGAACGATGAGTTTGTGAAGTATTTTGATGCGAAGAGCGAGTTTCGGGTGGCGACCGACTTCACGATCGACCGCCTAACAGGATTTGAGTATATCGAATACTCGATCGACTCGGGATCCGAGGGAGGGATTGCGGAGCCGGAGTATTTGCGGAAGCTGGATGCGTTTGCGGAATGGTTCCGCAAGCAACCGAAGGTGAGGCATGTGTATTCCCACACCGACATGGTGAAGCGGTTGCACAAGAACCTGAATGGTGATGATCCGTCGGCTTACCGGATACCGGATTCGCGACCGGTGGCGTCGGACTGTTTGACGATGTTTGAGATGTCTTTGCCGTTCGGGTTGGATCTGAACGACCGGATCAATCTCGACAAGTCGGCCACGTTGTTCCGGGTGAGTCTGGGAAGCATCACCAGCAACGAGATGTTGGCGTTAGATGAGAGCGCGCAGAAGTGGCTGAGGGATCACGGGCTTTCGGTGGAGTCGAAGGGGACGGGGCAGTCGTTGATGTTTGCGCATATCGGACTGAGAAACATCAAGAGCATGTTGGTGGGGACGGTGTTGGCGTTGGTGTTGATTTCGCTCTGCATGGTTTTCATCACGCGGTCGTGGAAGATGGGTATCATCAGCTTGCTTCCCAATCTTGCGCCGGCGGCGATCGGGTTTGGGATTTGGGGGTTGTTGGTGGGGCAGGTTGGGCTTGCGATTTCGGTGGTGGTGGGAATGACGTTGGGGATTGTGGTGGACGACACGATCCACTTCATGACGAAGTATCTTGAATACAAGCGATCGGGGAGGAAGCCATCGGAGGCGATTGATCATGCGATCCGTCATTGTGGTGATCCGATGGTGACATCGACCATCACGCTGGTAGGTGGGTTTGCGATTCTTGCGTTTTCGACTTTCGAGCTAAACAAGGGGATGGGGATTCTGAGCGCCATCGTGATTGCCGTCGCCTTGTTTTTCGATCTGTTGTTCCTACCCGCGCTCATTCGTTGGAGCGAGGGGGGCTTGAAATCCACCGAAAAACCAACACCGCCATGAAACTCCAATCCACCCTTCTTCGTGCCGCGTTTGCGGCTTTCATCATCGGGCAAATGCCTGCGGCAGCGCAGGATGCTGCGGCGCGCGGGCTTGCTGTCGCCCAAGAGGTCAAAAAGCGTGATACGGGATACAAGGATTTCACGGCGACGGCGAAGATGACGCTGCGGAATGCGCAGGGGCAATCGAGCGTGAAAGAGATGAACATCAAGACGCTTGAGGCGGCGGCGGAGGGTGAGAAGGCGTTGATTGTTTTCACCGCGCCGGCGGACACGAAGGATACTGTTTTGTTGAGTCATTCGTTCCGCAGCAAGGCGGATGAGCAGTGGTTGTATCTGCCATCGATGAAGAGGACGAAGCGCATTGCCTCCGGGAACAAGAGCGGGTCGTTTGTGGGGTCCGAGTTTTCCTACGAAGACATCAGCCCGCAGCAGGTGGAGAAATACACTTACAAGTTCCTGCGCGAGGAGAAGTATGCGGGGCTGGATTGTTTTGTGATCGAGCGTTATCCCAAGGATGCGAAGTCATCGGGATATACGAAGCAGATCGTATGGATCGACAAGGCCGAATACCGTCCGCTGAAGGCTGAGAATTATGATCGCAAGGGAGCGTTGGCCAAGACGCTGATCAGCACGAAGTATAAGAAGTTTGTCAGCCGTTTCTGGCGTCCGATGAATCTGGAGATGGTGAATCACCAGACGAAGAAGCGGACCTCTATTGAGTTCACGAACTACAAGTTTGGCAATGGGTTGGGAGCTGCGGAATTTGATTCGAGCCGGTTGGATCGGCAGTGATCGGGTTCTGAAAGCACGGAGACATCGCGCGACGAATCATCCAATCATTTTCACCGGGAATCCCATCATGAAGGCAAATCTCACCTCGTTGATCCTTTTTGCCGCGATGTTGCAGGCGGAGGAGTTGAAGCTACCGCCGGTGGAGGAGACGCCGGCGGAGGCTGAGGTGGTTGAGAAGCCGGAAGATGCTGTGAAAGAGGAGGGAGATGAGGGGAAGAAGGAGGAAGCTGTTGAAGAGAAGGCGGTGGAGGAAATGCCAGCCGGAGAGGGAGTGGGGGAGGCGGAGGCTCCGGCCGAGGAGGCGTCGGATGAGCTTGAGTTGATGATCGATCCGGTTACGGGTGAGCCGCTTCTAACCGATCCTGCGGAGGTGGCAGCTCCGGCGATGGGAGATCCTTTGATGGGAGACGGGGAGGTGGATGAGTTGGTTTTGGAGATCGATGCATCGGATGAGTTGACGCTGGATCTGGGTGGCGGGGAGACCCCGTTGGAAGAGGTGGTTGAGGATAGCGGGGAGGGTGAGGATGAGTCCACGGAGGGGTGGCAGTTTACCTTGGGTGGTAATGTTTCCGCCGAGATGCAGGCTTTTCCGCAGTCGGCGCAAGATCCGCGGCAGGATGATTGGAATTTGTCATTCGCGTTGGAGCCGGAGTTCAAGTGGAGGAACAAGGAGTCCGGTTTGACGGTCCAGTTCAATCCGTTTGCAAGATATGACATGGCGGATGACGAGAGGAGTCATGCGGATTTGCGCGAGTTGAGTTTGCGGAAAGAGTTCGGGGAGTCGGATCTTTTGGTTGGGGTCAGCAAGGTTTTCTGGGGAGCGTTGGAGTCGGTGCACTGGGTGGATGCGATCAACCAGACCGATCTGATCGAGAACATTGATGGAGAGGCGAAGTTGGGGCAGCCGATGATCAATTACAACCAGTTCACCGACTACGGGCGTTTCTCGTTTTTCGTGTTGCCCGGTTTTCGGGATCGGACTTTTCCTGGGGCGGATGGGCGGTTACGGGTGCATCCGAGGATTGATGCGGACAAGCCGCTTTATAAATCCGGCGCGGAGGAGGGGCATGTGGATTTCGCGTTGCGATGGTCGAAATCGTTCGGGGACATTGATATCGGCGTTTCGTGGTTTCATGGGACCTCGCGAGAGCCGACTTACGTTCCGGGTTTACTATCGAGCGGAGAAGTGGTTCTGCGGCCGTATTATGAGATTGTGGATCAGATCGGGATCGACGGAACCTGGAACCTCGATGACTGGTTGTTCAAGAGCGAGGTGATGGTGCGTAGCGGGCAGGGTGATGAGGCGTTTCTCCGCGCGGGGGCGGGGGTGGAGTATACGTTTTATGGGGTGGCCGGATCCGGATTGGACGTTGGGGTGATCGGGGAGTTGTTATATGACAGTTCGGGCAACAATCCGATCAATCCGTTTGAGAACGATGTTGCTTATGGCGCTAGGATTGCATTCAATGATATTCGGGACTCGGTTTTACTGGTTACCGCAGTGACGGATTTGCGAGATGGGTCGACGTTTTTCAATCTGGAGGCCAGCATGCGGTTTGGAGAGCATTGGGTTGCAACGGCTCAGGCAAGGGCTTTTGCGGGTGTTCCGAGAGATGATTATCCATTGAACGGGTATCGGCGAGATCACTATGCGCAGTTCGGGATCGAGTATCATTTCTGAGGTATTCTTGCGATCATGAATGACCTGACTTCAGTGCTTGATGAGTTGCGCGGATTGGGGAAGGAGAGTTATCGGAAAGTCATGTTACGGCATGGGGCGGGGGAGCCGTGTTATGGGGTGAAGATTGAGGATTTGAAGCGATTGCTGAAGCGGACGGGCAAGGATCATGAGTTGGCGCTGAAGCTGTATGACAGCGGGGTTTATGATGCGCGGTATTTGACGGGCCTGATGGTGGATGACGCGCGGATGACGAAAGTGGAGCTGGATCATTGGGTTTCCAATGCGTGCGGGCCGCTGGCGGGGTCGATGGTGCCGAGTGTGGCTGCGGGGAGTCCGGCGGGTTGGGTGTGCGCCTTGGAATGGCTGGAATCCGAGCGGCCGTTGGTCGCGGTGGCGGGTTGGACGACGGTGGCGAGTCTGGTTTCGGTGATCAGTGACGAGGCGCTTGATCTAACCAAGTTGCGGGCGCTTTTGGAGCGGGTTGAGAAGTCGATCCACCATGCGCCGAATGATGTCCGGTATGCGATGAATCAGTTTGTGATTTGTGTGGCCTGCTATGCCCTGCCGATGAACGGGGAGGCGAAGGGGGTGGCGGAGAGGATCGGCCGGGTTTCGGTGGTAGTGTCCCCTGAGTCGTTAAAATTGGTTGGTGGCTGGTTGGCCTCATGCACCAGCATGAGGGCGCTAAAACCAAAACCAACCAACCACCGTGATCCACGAAAAATTGAAAGAGGCCTTCTTGCAAGGCGAAGAAAAG
>SYAP01000345.1 GCA_005787565.1 Verrucomicrobiaceae bacterium
CGATGAGTTCGGTGGCGTTGTCGCCGATGATGTGTGCGCCGAGGAGTTCGCCGTGTTTTTTGCCGTAGAGGAGTTTGGCGAAGCCGTCGGGTTCGCCGGAAGCGATGGCTTTTCCGATGGCGACGAAGGGGATTTTGCCGACGGTGTATTCGATGCCTGCTTCCTTGAGGGCGCGTTCGGTTTTTCCGACGGAGGCGACTTGGGGGTGGCAGTAGGTGCAGCCGGGGAAGTTGTTGACTTTGCGGGGTGTGTGGCCGGGGACGTAGAGGCCTTCGACGGCTTGGACAGCTTCGAAGGAGGCGACGTGGGCGAGCCATGGCGGGCCGGTGATGTCGCCCGCGGCGTAGACGCCGGGGATGGAGGTTTCGTAGCGGTCGCCGACCTGGATGTAGCCGCGATCGGTGAGGGCGGGTTGGGTTCCGCCGGGGAGGACGGGTTGGATGCCGATGGCGACGAGGCAGACGGGTGCGGTGATGGTGCCGTTTTCCTTGGGTCCTTCGACGGTGAGGGAGACGGAGGTGCCGTTGTCGGTGGCTTGGGTGATTTTGGTGTTGGTGAGGACGCGGATGCCTTGTTTGATGAGGGATTTTTCGAGGGCGTCGCCGACTTCATCGTCCTCGACGGGGAGGATTCGGGGGGCCATTTCGACGAGGGTGACCTTGGT
Source organism: Verrucomicrobiaceae bacterium (assembly GCA_005787565.1). Taxonomy (GTDB): domain Bacteria; phylum Verrucomicrobiota; class Verrucomicrobiia; order Verrucomicrobiales; family Akkermansiaceae; genus Luteolibacter. The sequence goes on from SYAP01000345.1 coordinate 665, forward strand.
GCCGAAGGCGTTGTAGATGTAGGCGAACTCGACGCCGATGGCGCCGGCGCCGATGATGATCATTTCCTTGGGCTGTTGTGGGAGGATCATGGCTTCCTTGGAGCCGATGACGGAGGTGCCGTTGAAGGGGAGGTTGGGGAGGCCGCGGGATTTGCAGCCGGTGGAGATGAGGATGTCCTTGGTTTCGTAGAGGGTGCGGCTGCCGTCGTTGCCGACGACGCCGACTTTTCCGGAGCCTTCGATGGAGCCGAAGCCGCGGATGTAGTCGACTTTGTTTTTCTTGAAGAGGAATTCGATGCCGCCGGCGAGGCGGTCGGAGACTTTGCGCGAGCGGCCGATGACGGCGGCCCAGTCGTAGGAGATGCCTTCGATTTTGAAGCCGAACTCGGTGGCGCGGTGGGCGAGGGTGTGGTAGAGTTCGGCGTTTTTGAGGAGAGCTTTGGTGGGGAGGCATCCCCAGTTGAGGCAGGTTCCGCCGGCGCGGTCGGATTCGACGCAGGCGACTTTTTTACCGAGTTGTGAGGCGCGGATGGCGGCGACGTAGCCGGCAGGGCCGCCACCGATGACAATGAGATCGTAGGCCATGAAGTGGAGAGGTGCGGGGTTGCGGCGGGAGACTGCCGCCCGTGGGCGGGGATGTCAAAGGGTAAGCGGGGTGGAAGTGGGGTGGAATTTTGTGGGGATTTTCGGGTGGTGGGTTGGGTGGTGGTGATTGCGGAGATGACGTTTCCGCTATGGGTTGCTCAGAAGGTGATCTTTGTAATGGTTGTTGGGGGATTGATTTTTCGGGTGATTGAGGCGATGGAACCGCAGTTTTTCTGAAGAGGGGAAAAGGTGCGTCCGAGTTGGTGGCTCTTGGATTGGCGATTGCCTAAAGGTTCCTGATGATTTATTCAAGCAAAGTGACTGTGATACGTAACACCCTGATTCTAACTGCCGCCCAATTGGCGTTTTCGACGCAGTGTCTTGAGGCGTGGACGCCGGGGACTTATCCGGCGACGATGGGGAGTCATGGGTTTACGGTGGATACGAGTGACCGCAATGATGTGGTGGGGTTCTGGCATGCGGTCTATCAGGCATCGGAAGGATATGGTTCGTTCAAGGATTTCGCGGCGCAGTGGGGTGTGAATTATACGGCGGGGTCGCCGTTTACGAATTCGGAGGGTGTGAATCCGGCGGGTTTGGTGACGCACACGGAGCGGCGGGTGAATTATTTCCGGGCGATGGCGGGGATTCCGGCTTCGGTTAGACTGAACACTTCGTCGACGGTGAGGATCGATGTCGGGGATTTGTATTTGCCGCCGGGGACGACGACGAAGGCGGCGGCGGTGCAGCGGTCGGCTTATATGATCATCAGGACGTATGGGACGAATCTTGCGCTGTTAGGGAATCCTAATGCGGCGTTGAGCCATAATCCGGTGCCGGGGAGTTGTGTGGCGTGGACGACGGCGGCGTGGAACTCGAATTTCCGGGGGAATCTGGCGCGCGGATTTTATGGGCCAGGGGCGGTGGATGCGTATTTGTCAGAAAATGTGGGTGGGTTGTCGGACTGGAATTCCGGGTTGGGTCACCGGCGATGGGTTTTGAATCCCGGAGCGACGACATGGCGACGGGCGATACGCCGGGATCATACAATCCGGCGTTGGGTGAAGTGAGGCCGCCGACGAACACGTTGTATGTGGTGCAGAAGCCGGATGAGCAGACCGCGGGGTTGACGCCGTTTGTTTCGTGGCCGAATGCGGGGTATTTTCCTGCGATGTTCAACACGCGGTTCTGGTCATTGAGTCGGGCGGGTGCGAATTTTTCGGCGGCGACGATTTCGATGACGACGGAGGATGGTGTGGTGGTGCCGGTGGTGAAGCAGGCGTTGGTGGGCGGGCTTGGTGAGAATACGTTGGTGTGGGAGGTGCCGGAGTCCGCGAGGGTTCAGACGGTGAGTGCGGACACGCGTTATCACGTGACGGTTTCGGGGATGACGGGGACGGGAGTTCCGGCGAGTTACAGTTATTCGGTGACGCTGATGGATCCGAATGTGGTGACGAGCGATCAGAATTTGGTCGGGACGGCTTCGCCGCCGACGACGGGGGTGGCGAAGCTGTTGTTTAGTGTGCCTTCGAAGGCGGAGGGGTTTCAGGTGAATGCGTTCCAGCCGGTTTCGACTGCTTGGACGGAGGGAGGGGAGGATGCGACGCAGGCACTTGTGTTGGATCGGAGGTATTCACCTGCGAGTTATGATCTGAGGGCTGCGATCAATAGTTATGGTGGTGTGCCTTCGAATTTTTTCCGGTCGGGGAGCAAGGCTCTGCGGCTAACGTTTCCGACGGGGTATGATTTGTTGGTGAACGGGCCGAGGGATCAGATTTTCGAGTTGGACCGGATGATTGTTCCGAAGGTGGGTGGGGAGTTGAGTTTTTATCATCGTCAGGCGTTGATGACCTCGCTGACGCGTTTGAGGGTGGAGACTTCGGCCGATGACGGGGTGACGTGGACTGCGGCGGGGTCTGATGTGGTGGGGAACATTGTTTTGAGTCCTACGACCGGGGCGATTTTATCCGGGAACATCGACAATGCTTTCATTTTGAAGACGGTTCCGCTTCCTGTTTCGAGCCAGCCGTTGCGGGTTCGGTTCCGTTATTTCCGGAGCGCGTTCGGAGGGGTTTATGCAATTGACCAGTTGGATGTTCCGAATCCCGGATTTCGCAGCGGGATTTTCATTGATGATATCACGACGACGAATTGCGACTGGTTGGAGTTGAGGAAGACGAACGAGCTGGCGGTTTCGGCGACGTCGATGAATTTCAATTCGACTACTGCCGGGGTTGCGTTGGCGGGTGGGCAGCAATGGCGGCTGCGGATGCGGGCGAAGCTGGGGAACCGGTGGATGCCGTATGGGCCGGTGAAGTCCTTGTCGGTGGTGGCGACGCCGTTGACGGGATTTGATTCGTGGCTGGCGTATGAGAATCCGGATCTAACCGGTGGATTTTCCGGTGATCCTGATGGGGATGGGGTGAAGAACGGGCTGGAGTATGCGTTCGGGAAGGATCCGAGGGTGGCAGATGTGGTCGCTGGGGTGTTGGAGCGGGATGTTGTTTCGAAAGTGCTGATCTTGAGGTTGCCGTTGGCTGCGGCGAAGGCGGGGGTGAGTTATGGGGTTGAGTGGTCGGAGAATTTGGAGAGTTGGTCGAGTGTGGGGACGACGGTGACTTTTGGGGGCGGGCAGGTGATTGGCAAGGCGCCGATGGGGAGTGGGGCGCGGTATGTGCGGTGGAAGGTGACGAAGCTGTGATGGTCTAACGGGTGGAGGCGCGGCGGAGGCGGTCCATGATGGCGACGCCGAGGCCGGTTTCGCTGACGGGTTCGGCGACGATGGCGTCGAGTCCGGCTTCATCGAGGAGGCGCATGGTGAAGAAGAGCCGCAGTGCGGCTTCGGCGAGTTTTCCGCTGCCGGGGCTGAGGCTTTCGATGCATTCCCAATCGTGGAGGGTGACGTAGGGTCCGTCATCCTCGCCTTTGTAGCTGAGGAGGCCGTAACGTTTTCCGGGCTCGGGTTGGAAATCGGACGGTTTTTCTAACAGGATGAGCGGGGTGAGGGGTGCGTAGTGGCTGGCGAGTTGACCGGTTGCCTGGGGGTGGGATTCGGAGATGGCGCGGACTTTTTCGACTTTGCCGTATTTCTGGAGTTCTTCCTTGGTGATGGGACCGGCGCGGTGGAGGTGGAGGATGGGTTTTTTGCCATCGCGAGGTTCGATGGAGACGATGGTGCTTTCGAGTCCCTGGCTGCATGCGCCGGCATCGACGATGAGTGGGATGCGGCCATCGAGTTCCTTGAGGACGGCGGAGGCCGAGGTGGGGGAGATGCGGCCGAAGCGGTTGGCGCTGGGGGCTGCGAGTGGTGAGTTGAGCTCCTTGCCGATGGCGCGGAAGATGGGGTGTGCGCTTTGCCGGACGGCGACGGTGGGGAGTCCGCTGGTGACGAGATCGGGGACGTCGGGGTGTTTCGGCAGGATGATGGTGAGGGGGCCGGGCCAGAAGGCGGAGGCGAGTTGGTTGACGGTTTCCTCGATTTCCGTGGGGACGATGGCGACGCGCTGGAGATCGCCGCGGCGGGCGATGTGGACGATGAGTGGGTCGAAGGAGGGGCGTTCCTTGGCGGCGAAGATTTTTGCGACGGCTTCCGGATTGAAGGCGTCCGCGGCGAGGCCGTAGACGGTTTCGGTGGGGAGGGCGACGATTTCTCCGGCACGCAAGAGGTCGCAGGCAGCTGCGACGGCCTCTTTCATTTCATCATCGGCGGCATGGACGATTCGGGTGTCTGGCACGCGGGGAGATTGCCAGAGGGGCGGCGTGGTTGGCCATGCCTGATTTTCGAGTTTCTTCGGCGGCATGGAAACCGCTAGTGTCGGCTCATGAACGAATCCGGCGCACCGCCGAAAAACATTGTGCTGATCGGCTTCATGGGCTGCGGCAAGTCCACTGTGGGGCGCGAGCTTCATCAACGGCTGGGATATCCGCTGGTGGACATGGATCAAGTGATCGAGCAGACGGCGGGAAAACCGATCAGCCGGATTTTCGCGGAGGAGGGGGAGGTGGCGTTTCGAGACATGGAGACGGCACTGTTGAAGCGGTTGATCGGGGAGACCGGGACGCGTCAGATCATTTCCACGGGCGGAGGAGTGGTGGTGAGGCCGGAGAATCGTGCGTTGCTGAGGCAGCTGGGATATGTGGTGTGGCTTCATGCGCCGGTTGAGGCGTTGGTGGAGCGGACGGGGCGGAACCATCACCGGCCGTTGTTGGTGACGGAGGATCCGGTGGAGCGGATCCGGGTTTTGTTAGATGAGCGCAAGCCGTGGTATGGCGAGACGGCGCATTTGAAGATTGATACGGCGGGTCTGGATTGCGCGGAGACGACGACGGGGATTTTGGAGAGCGCGCGGTATTTTTTCACGCAATGCCTGTGAGTGATGCTGCGGCGGTGGTGAAGGGATTGGCGTTGGAGGCGGGTTTCGACGACTGCCGGATCGCGCGGGCGGGTGAGGCAACGCATGCGGGGGTGTTCCGTGAGTGGCTGGCGGAGGGGTGCCATGGGGAAATGGGTTGGATGGAGCGGACGCCGGAGCGGAGGTGTGATCCGCGTGAGGTGTTGGAGGGGTGCCGGTCGGTGGTGTGTCTGGCGTTGAATTACTATCCGGGTAGTAGTCCGTTCGCGAAGGGGGATGCGGGGGGGTACCGGATTGCGAAGTATGCGTGGAATGATGATTACCACGATCTGATTTTGCCGAAGCTGAAGCGGCTGGATGAGGGGATGGCGGCGCTGGGCGGGGTGCAGCGGTATTATGTGGATACGGGGCCGGTGTTGGAGCGGGATTTCGCGAATGATGCGGGGCTGGGGTGGAACGGGAAATCGACGGTGCAGATTCACCGGCGGCTGGGGACGTGGTTTTTTCTAGCAGAATTGCTGACGACGCTCGACCTAACAGCGGATGAGTCATTCGGGGATCATTGCGGGAAGTGCACGCGGTGCATGGATGCGTGTCCGACGCGGGCGATCATCGCGCCGCACCGGATGGATGCCCGTCGGTGCATGTCCTATCTGTCGCTCGAGAACAAGGGGCCGATCCCGGTGGGGTTCCGGGAGGCGATCGGGGATCGGATTTACGGATGTGACGAGTGCCTGGAGGTTTGTCCGTGGAACCGGTTTGCGGTGGAGAGCCGGGAAATTTCGTTTCATGCGAGGGGCGAGGTGTTTACGCATAAGCTGCGGGACTTTCTAACACTCGATGATGAGGGGTTCAGGCGGTTGTTCGCGAAGTCGCCGATCAAGCGGATCAAGCGGAATCGATTTTTGAGGAATGTTTGTGTGGCGTTGGGGAATGTGGGGACGGCAGAGGATCTGGCTGCGTTGGAGGTGGCGGCGGCGGATGTGGATCCGTTGATTGCCGAGCATGCGGCGTGGGCGGTGGGGAGGGTGCGGGTGCGGATTTCCTGTTAGATTATTCCTCGCCGTCGAATTCCCAGACGCGGTTGGAGCCGAGGTGGGAGGAAAGGCGGGTGCGGCCGCGGTCGATGGCGAGGTCGAGGCGGGTGATTTTCGAGTGGTTTTCGATTTCGCTGGTGAGTTCCTCCGAGTGGCTGACGATGATGATTTGGGTGTCTTTTGCGGCGTGGGCGATGAGTTGGGAGATGGCGGGGAAGAGCTTGGGGTGAAGGCTGGTTTCCGGTTCGTTGAGGACGAGGAGCGGCGGTGGGTGTGAAGTGAGGAGGGCGGCGGCGAGGCAGAAGAAGCGGAGGGTGCCATCTGAGAGTTCGGCGGAAGAGAGCCAGCGTTTGAGATCGTGGCGGAGGAGGCGGATTTCGAAGCTGCCGTCGTCATTGACCGGGGACCACGAGGTTTCGGGGAAGGCCTCGGAGAAGACGTCGTCGAGGGGTTGGAGGCGGTGGGATTCGCGGAGGGTTTGGAGGGTTGCGGCGACGTTTTCGCCGTTCTCTGCAAGAACGGGGGACCAGAATCCGATCATGGGTTTGCGAAGGGGAGATGCGGGATCGGTGGGAAAGTGGTGGTGGAAGCGCCACTGGAGGAGTGTCTCGCGGGTGGCTGTTAGAAAGGGGTGGAGGAGTCCGTCGCGCACCTCGCTGAGCATGGATTCCGGTGCGTGGAATGGGAGCGGGATGGGTTCGAGTTTTCCCGAGGATCCACGCAGGAAAATGGATGCGGCCTTGCGCTGTGCCATGACTTTCCCGGAAGGGCCGGAAGTGGTCAGGGTTTCGATTTTCAGGTCGGGATCGGTGCGGAATCTGGTCGGATCCAACGGCATGGTGGGGATGAGTCCGGCTTCGAGCGTGTAGTTGAAGTCCTGATGATGGATGCCGAGCTGAATGCGGATGTTTTCGTTTTTCTTGCGTTCGCCGGCCCAGACCATGCTGGGCATGCCGCCTTCGCGGGCGACGGCTTTGGCGAAGGTTCCTTGTGCGAGTTTTTGGGCGAGGGAGAGTGCGCGGTAGACGTTGGATTTTCCGACGCCGTTGCCGCCGGTGATGACGGTGAGTTGGCCGAGGTGGAGGCGCAGGTCGTGCAGGGAACGGTATCCGCGGAAAGTGAGTTGGCGGAGGGCGGGCATGGGGGTGGAGCGATGAGGGATTTTTCCTACGTGCGTGTGAGACGTCGATCCATTTCTCGCTTGGTAAGGGTGGGGCGCAATCGTTAGCTTTGCGGCAGCACGATGGAATTGCCGAATCTCAGTGAAAAACTTCTCGCGTCGGTGTCGCGGGATTTTTTCCGGCCGCTTACGAGGCCGTCGACGGCGATCTATGTGGATTGTGCGGAGCGGTTGGTGGACATTGCGGGGGAGGCTGGGCGGATTCCGCATGGTGAGGCGTTGGTGCTGATCCGCGAGATTCTGACGGCGCATCCGGAGATTGTGTTAGATGATGATGAGGGTGCCACGATGCGTGATGCGAGGCAAAGGGCGGGGCAGATATTCAACCGGCTATGTGATGCTCGATGGTTGGAGGACCAGCAGCTCGGGTTGCATGAGCGGTGGGTGCTTGTTTCGCCGGGGTTGCGGCCGTTGTTGCGGTTGTTGAGGGAGCTGGCGGAGGATGAGATCGCGGAATTGAAGACCTTTGCGGATACCGTGCGCGGGGTTTGTGAAACCCTTGAGCGTCCGGGCATACTGGATGCGCGGATTCAGGAGCCGGATCTGTTGCGGGCGACGGTGACGGATGTGAACGCGCGTCTTGAGAGCGCGATCCTGCAGTTGCATGGAGTGGAGAAGTTGATCTCGCTTTTCGACCGGCGGCAACGGACGAGCGATTCGCCGGCGGAGACGTTGCGGTTGCTTTACGCGGAGTTCGGGGCGGGTCAGCACATGGTTTGCTACGATGCGCTCCGTAGGAGCGGATTGTTGCCGCGGCTTCAGGTTTTGAGGTCGCAGGTGGCGGACCGGCGGGATGATCCGTTGGTGAGGGAGCGGCTCGCCGAGGGGTTGGCGGCGCATTATCATTGGGAGGAGAGTGACGCGTATCATCGCGCGGGGAAGATTCTCCGCGAGTTGGAGCACCGGCTTGCGGCGATCCGTTTGGTTGCGGATGCGATTGATGCGCGGATGGCGTCGTTCAACCAGTTGTCGCAGCAGAGGTATCGTTATCAGACGGAGTTGCGAGGGCGGCGTCCAGAGATTGTCAAAGCGTATTGCGATGCGATCAACCATGCGCATGACGGGAGCCGGCTTGGTGCGATGCGGGATGTGGTGCCGGATTTTGAACCGCTGGTTCCCGAGGTGAGGTTTTTCTTCGGGGTGGAATCGCTGGCAAGGACACGGCGGGCGAAGCTTCCGGCGGATCTGACGTTCGGCGGGGATTCCGAGGGGCTGCAGGAGTCTGCGGATCAGACGCTGGAGGCGTTGCGGGAGCGTCAGCGGCTGGCGCTGACTCCGCAGCGGGCGGCGAGGTTGGTGGCGCGGTTGTTGCCGAAGAAGGCGAAGCGTGTGGCGACATCGGATTTCAGTGCGGCGGATCTGGATGAGATGCTCGATTTGTTAGCGATTGCCGCCTATGAGAGTGCCATCACGGCCGATGGGCAGCGGGTAAGGTGGAAGGTGGATGGGCCGGGCAAGGAGGCGGGTCTGGAGCCTGAGAGCATACCGAGCGATCCGCATGCCGGGTGGAAGGTTGACCGTTTTTCGATTCAACGACTTTGAAATTTCCAATCCCAAGCAACCATGTCCGATCCCCATTGGCCCCGATTCTGGCCTGATGTTCCCGAAGAAGACCGGCCCGCGATCCGCGAGATCCTTGCGGAATTGTTAGGTCGTGGGACCTTGTTGGGGGCGTCGGGCGCGGGGCGGGATCACTTTTTATTGGCGCGTGATCATTATCGTGAGCATCTCAGCGATTATCTTTCGCCGCTCGGGCTGGAGCTGGTGGTGGATGATGATTTCTCGCTGATCCAGGCGCGGCCGAGACCGGAGGCATGTCATCTGTTGTCCCAGTTCACGAAGGATGAGACGTTGATTCTGTTGGTGCTTTGGCGGGTGTGGGACGATCACCGGACGCACGAGGCATCCAATGCGGTGATCCTGACAGTCGATGAGCTTTGGACGAGGTTCCGCAACACGTTCGACAAGATTGATCCGCCGGAGAAGACGCATCTTGATGCTTTGTTAGGAAGGATGAAGCGGCATCGTCTGATCCGGACGCACAAGCCGGAGGGAGCGCAGCAACTCGGGGAAACGCTGATCGAGGTGTTGCCGAGTTTGCCGCGGGTGATTCCTTTTGATGATCTTGAGGCGTGCCTTGCGCGTGCCGCGCTCTATCAACCGCAAGCGGCTGCCGATGCCGGAACCCCCATTTCCCAGATTTGATATGCCAACGCGCGTCCATCTCAGCCGTATCATCGCCATCAACTGGTATGGTTACCGCCGTTTCATTGATGTTTCCGGATTGTCGCTGATCACGGGGGCGAATGGTTCCGGGAAGAGTGTCTTGTTGGATTTGATCCAGTTTGTGATGTTAGGAGAATCGCTGAGCCGATTCAACAAGGCGGCTGCGGGGGCGGGGAGCGGGCGATCGCTTCGTGGGTATTGTCTTTGCGACACGAACACGCAGGGGAACGACGGGCAGGAGCGGTATTTGCGGCCGTCCGGGGTGACGGTGGCTGCGTTGGAGTTTGTGTGGCCGCTGGCGAAGGGCGAGGATGAGCCGCGGCGGGAGACGTGGGGTGCGCGGATTGAATTCGAAGGGCCGACGGCGAAGGCGCGGACGCTTTGGTTTACGATTCCGGCGAGGCTGGAGCGCGAGGATTTTCTGAGCAGGGATCTGGACCCGGAAGCGGTGGCCTTCATGTCCGAGGATGAGTTCCGGGTGCATGTGAAGCGGGATCTGGGCGGTGATGTGTTCGACCGGCAGGCGTCCTATCTGGATGAGATGGGTTCGCGCAGCCACCTTGGGTTCGATCGGGTGCAGATGAACAAGACGTTGCCGAACTCGATGGCGTTCCAGCCGGTGGAGTCGTTCGAGAAGTTCATCCGCGAGTATTTGTTAGAGCCTGGTCTTCCGGATGTGAAGGCGGTGCGAGCGAGTGTGGATGCGCATCGGCGAGCGCAGGAGCGGCTGGAGAAGATGCATGACCAGCATGCACGGTTGATCCGGATCGGAGAGAAGCATGTGGAGTATCGTGAAGCGCATCGGGATGCGAGGATTCACGCGCATTTGCACGAGGCGCTGGGGCATGAGCAGAAGCATGAGGTGTTGGTCGAGCGGCAGGGACAGCTGGAGGATTTGCGGGTCAGGAATTCCGAGCAGCGAGCTGACTATGAAGCTGCGATCAGCGAGCGTAACGAGTTGGATTCGCAGTTGGCGGCGATCCGGTTGGTGGCGGGGAATGATCTGCAGATCACGCGGTTGGCGGAGACGCGGAGTCGGCGTGACGAGGTGGCGCGGGATCTTGACGGGCTGAAGGAGATTGAGAAGTCCGCAAGGCAGTTTTTGCATGAGAGGACGCAGTATTGGAAGCAGTGGCTGCGGTTGGGGAAGGAGTTCGGGCTGGAGGAGCCGGGGTCGGCCGGTGAGTGGATGCGGCAGATGCAGGGTGCGGATGAGACGGTTGCGCTGGATGCGGCGGCACGGATGCCGAGGATCTATCAGGCGATGATCAATGAAGCCTACGAGCAGTTGAGGCCGTTGGAGGATCGGCTGAAGGAGGTTGAGAACCGAGAGGCGAGATTGCGGCGTGAGCTGGATGATTTGGATCACAAGGGTAGCGCGGTGCCTTCGCCGTTGTTGGACGCGTTGAAGTCGCGAGGTCAGAAGGCGGATGCGCTGGGGCGGGTGATCGAGGTGAAGGCGGAAGCGGAGCCGTGGTGGCCGCTGTTGGAGAGTCTGTTAGGGAGTCAGCGGAATGCGGTGCTGGCCGGGGATTTCAAGCCGGCATGGGAGCAGGCGCGGCGGTTGGGGCATGTGGATGAGCTGTTGGTGAATCCGGATGAGATTGGTCCGGCTCCGAAGGAGGCGAAGGCTGGGAGCATTGCTGCATTATTTGAGAGCAAGCATGAGTTGGCGAAGGCTTATCTTCATCATTTGTATGGGGATGTGATGGCTGTGGATTCGGTGGCGCAGTTGGAGCGCCATGCGAGGGCGTTTTCCAAGGATGGATGGTTAAAGGATCCGCCTCACCGCCGTCATTTCCAGGCGGCGAAGGAGTTTACGATCGGGGATGAGGGTTTGCGGCGGTTGCGCACGATCCGGCAGGATGAGCTTGCGGAGGTGAAGGATGAGCTTTCGAGGTTGCAGCGGTCGCGGGATGATTGGCGGACGTTTCTGCATCGTGGAGAGCAGTGGTCGCTCGACAAGGGAGAGCCGCCGAGCGGGAGTTCGAAGCTGCGTGATCTGCCGAGGTTGCGGAAGGAGTTGGGACAACTGGATGAGACGATCCGTTTGCTTGCGACGCCGGAGCGTGAAGAGACGGTGGAGAAGTTGCGGGTGCTGGAGAAGACCTTCCAGGGAGTGATTGAGAGGACGGGGCGATTGGCTAACAGCATTGAGAAGTTCGCCCAACAGGAGCGGCAGTATTTGGAGGCCATTTCGGGGATGGAAGAGGAGGAACGCACCGCGCTGATCAGGCGTCAGGCGAGCCGTGAGGCGTTGGAGGGAGTGCGGGATTCGGAGATTGATGAATTGATTTCGGCAGCGCGCGATCAGTTTCCGAAGTGGCAGCAGAGGTTAGAAGCGGCAGCGGAGACGGCGCGGATCCGCCAGTATCAGGCGGACAAGGCGCGGGCGGACCGGGATCTTGAACGCCGTGCATTGGCTGAGGTTCATCCTGAGACGGCGGAGGCGTTCGATGTGGAGGATGATGACAATGCCCGCTACGATGCGCGCCGTAATGAGCTTGAGACCCATGAGCTTGAGAAGTACACGGCGGCGGCGGAAGATGCGCGCAAGGAGTGGGAGGATCGGTTGCAGCATCAGGTGCTGGATGTTTTGAAGGAGAAGCTGGATGAGGCGGAGCGGACGAAGCGTGAACTGAACCGGGCGATGGATCATGACATCGGGGGTTGGCGCTATCAGTTATCGATGAAGGCGGACCGGAGCCACAGTGCGATCTGGACTTTGGTGGAGAAGGGATTGAATCCGGGGCTTGAGTTGTTTGCGGCCTCGGCGAAGGAGGAGATCGAGAAGGCGAAGGCTGCGTTGATGGCGGCGATCGAGAATTCGGAGGATCCGCGGCATCAGCGTGCGTTGGACTATCGCTATTATCATCATTGGGACATTCAGGCGACGCCGACCGGGAAGGGTGAGGGTGCTGCGATTTCACTGAACCGCAATGCGAAGAAGCAGAGTGGTGGGGAGAACCAGGCGCCGTTTTTCGTGGCGATGCTTGCGGCGTTCCAGCGGGTGTATGATCTGGGGCCGCGGGAGTTGAGGAAGAATCTGGGGATTGTGATCATGGACGAGGCGTTTTCCAAGCTCTCCGGGGACCGGATTGACGCGTGTTTGGAGTTGGCGCGCAATTTCGGTTTGCAGTTGATCATGGCGTTTCCTGAGGACCGTTTGCCGACGATGATCCAGCATGCGGAGACGGTGGTGCAGTGTCGGGTGGAGCGGACGTATGATGAGAAGTCCGGGCAGATCGCGAACATTGAGAACTGGGTGGTGAAGGTGGATCGGGAAAAGCTGATCGAGGCGCTGTCATGAGTGCGGCCCCGGCATGGCTTGCGGCGTTTCACCGGAAGTGGAGTGTGGCGCGAGGAAGGCGGATTGCGGAGGCGAGCCGGGCGTTCGGTTGTGGGTGGGTGGATTTGTTAGAGAGTGCGGGTTTGGCTGGTGCGGAGGACCAGGCGAATGCGGTCAGGGAGTTGGAGAGGTTGGAGAAGGCGGGGCGACTGGTGGTGAAGCGCCACCGTTACCGGAAGTATCTGATCGAGAGGATCAGCCTTCCGGTGGTTGAAGAGGCGTGGTTGCGGGAGGTGTTTGGCGAGGTTTCCGCAGTATCGATTCAGGCGCAGGCTTTGGAGGTAGTCGGTTGGTTTTTGAGGGAGCCGCATCCGCGGTTTCCGGGGGAGTGGTTGGGTTTGTGTGATGCGTTGAGAGAGGCCTTTCTGGCGGGGAGGTCGTTGCCGCCGTTTCGGTGGCGCGGGGTTGAGGCGTTGAGGATTTTGTTAGATGGGGTTTGGAAGCTGGTTGCGCGGGAATGGCCTGTTGGGACGCCGGTGAGGGCGGCGAGTGTGGAGGTGGGCTTGGATTCGAAGGGATTGGATCGTCATCAGCGGAGTTATGAATCCGGGATGACGCGTTTGTTCGGCAGTGCGACTTCGTTCAAGGATTTGGGGTTTGTTTCCGGAGAGTCGCATGTGGAATTGCATGGGCCGGTTTGTCTGCATTTCCCGGATGGGAGCCTTCATGACTTCGATGGATTGAGCCAGGTACTGATCTCTGCGGCGGACCTTGCGAGGTGCACGCATGCCACGACGACGGCGGAGCGATTGTTGAGCATTGAGAACCGCAAGACGACCTTCCGGCAGTATTCGGCGTTGAATGGGGATGGGCGCGTGCTGTTGGCGGCGACATCGTTTCCGACGCCGGCATTCCGTGATTTGTTAGAAAAGCTGCCGATGGGGCTTCCGCATGATCATTTTGGTGATACGGATCCGGCGGGTTGGCATATTCTGTTGAAACTGCGGGAGTCGACGCCGCGGAAGGTGGGTGCGTTCCGGATGAAGTGGAGACCGGCGAAGGTGAGGGTTCCGTTGACTCCGTATGACAGGAAGCTGTTGGAAAAGCTCATGGCATCGCCCTTGTTAGGGGATGTGATGGATGAGATTCGTTCGATTGTCGAGAAGGAGGATCGCGGGGATTTCGAGCAGGAGAGCCTGGGGGTGGATCAGCTTTCGCTTGGGGAGTCGGATTCGGAATCGGGTTGATCCGGGGTTTCCGATGGATCGGTAGAAGGGTCGGTTGAGGAGTCTTCGCCGTCGGGGATGACGAGGGAGATGTCCTGGAGTTTTTCGCCTTCCTTTAGGGTGAGGAGTTTGACGCCTTGGGCGTTGCGGCCGGTTTCGCGGATTTCGTTGACGCGGATGCGGATGGATTGGCCGGTGGAGGTCATGAGCATGAGTTCGTCGGCTTCGGTGACGGTGACGGCGCCGACGACGGGGCCGGTTTTGTCGGTGACTTTCATGGTGATGATGCCTTTTCCGCCGCGGGTTTGTTTGCGGTAGTCATCGAAGGCGGTGCGTTTGCCGAGGCCGTTTTCGGAGGCGACGAGGAGTGTTGATGCTTCGGTGACTTTGGCGAGGCCGACGACGAAGTCGCCCTCGACGGGTCTGATGCCCATGACGCCGGCGGAGGCGCGGCCCATGGGTCGGGTGTCGTCTTCGTGGAAGCGGAGGCTGAGGCCTTCGTGGGTGACGAGGACGATTTCGTCGGAGCCGGAGGTGAGGCGGACGCCGATGAGTTCGTTGTTTTCCTCGAGGATGATGGCGATGGTTCCGGCTTGGCGGTAGTTGCGGAAGTCGTTGAGGGCGGTTTTTTTGACTTTGCCGGTGCGGGTGGCGAAGAAGACGAATCCTGCGTCTTCGCGGAAGGTGATGTCGTTTCCGTTTTCGTCGGTGGTGCGTTCGAGGCGCAGCATGGCGGCGATTTTTTCCTCCGGTTGGAGGTTGAGGACGTTTTTGATGGAGCGGCCGGTGGAGGTGCGTGAGCCTTCGGGGAGTTGGAAGACGCGTTCGACGTAGAGGCGGCCGGTGTTGGTGAAGAAGAGGAGGTAGTCGTGGGCCTGGACGGAGAAGAGGTGTTCGACGAAGTCGTCGGCTTCGCCTTTGGCGGTGGCTTTGGTTTCCATGCCTTTGAGGCCTTTTCCGCCGCGGCCCTGGAGGCGGTATTCTGAGGCGGGGGTGCGCTTGATGTAACCGCGGTGGGAGAGGGTGACGATCATCGCGTCGTTGGCGATGAGGTCTTCCATGGCGACTTCACCGGCTTCGGCGAGGATGGGGCATTTGCGCGGGGTGGCGTGTTTGTCGCGGATGGCGCGGAGTTCGTCCTTGATGATGGTGAGGACGCGGACTTCGCGGGCGAGGATGTCGAGGAGGTCCTTGATCTCGATGAGGATGCCGTCGTATTCGCCTTTGACCTTGTCCTGCTCCATGCCTGTTAGCTGATAGAGGCGGAGTTCGAGGATGGCGTTGACTTGGCGTTCGGAGAAGACGTAGCGGTCTCCCTGGACGGCGGCCTGTGAGCGGATGAGGATGCCGAGTTTTTCGGCGGTGGCGGTGGAGAACTGATATGCGGCGAGGCGTTCGCGGGCTTCGTCGCGGTTTTTGGAGTCGCGGATGATCTTGATGAAGTCATCGAGGTGGCCGAGGGCGAGGAGGAAGGCTTCTAACAGCTCGGCGCGTTCCTCGGCTTTTCCCAGCAGGTAACGGGTGCGGCGGATGATGACTTCGCGGCGGTGTTCGATGTAGGCGTCGATGGCTTCCTTGAGTGAGAACTGTTTGGGGCGGTTCTCGTGGATGGCGAGCATGTTGACGCTGAAGGAGGTTTCCAGCGAGGTGAGTTTGAAGAGCTGGGCGACGACGACCTGGGGGCGGGCGTCGCGTTTGAGTTCGATTTCGATGCGTGTTTCCTCGTCGGAGAGGTCTCGCATGCCTGAGATGCCTGTCAGGGTCTTTTCGTTGACGAGTTCGGCGATGCGTTCCTGGAGGACGGCGCGGTTGACGCCGTAGGGGACCTCGCGGATGACGATGATGGATTTGCCGTTTTCGTTTTCCTCGATTTCTACTTTTCCGCGGAGGCGCATGGAGCCGCGGCCTGTGGCGAAGTAGTTTTCGATGCCGCGGATGCCGCGGATTTCGCAGGCGACGGGGAAGTCCGGGCCCTTGATGAATTGCATCAGTTGGGGCAGGGTGATTTCCGGGTTGTCGATTTGCGCGCAGATGCCGTCGATGACTTCGCCGAGGTTGTGTGGGGCGAGGTTGGTGGCCATGCC